>CAXTRM010000145.1:3955-8850 GCA_964246625.1 uncultured Acidobacteriaceae bacterium | reverse complement strand
ATGCGCTCACGGTCAAAGTGCGTGATCTTTTCTAAAAAGTGGTAGTTCTCCAGCACGGCCGGCCCACGGCTGCCAACCGTCCGCAGATTCTGGTTGTCATAGACAGGGTGTCCCTGCCGCGTGGTCAGCGTTTGCTGTCCGCCTGTCTGGCTGGCGGGCGAGGACGCGCCGTTGCCATTACCGTTCTTCAATCCGTTTTCGCTCATAAGGGGGAGATCTCCCGGCGCAGCCCCGCAGGGAAAGCGCCGTCTTCTTATGATGCGCCTACCTTACCCTCGGACGGAAGGGTCCGCATGCCCCCTGTTCACAAAACAGTCGCATGCTCCACAATCTGCCATCACGGTCGCCTGCGGTCCGAAACGATGCCGCCTGCTTCCCCGCACCCCGCTGAACAAACGACCGCTGCTCCCTCGCAGTCTCTGCTTTACGCTCCGCGTGCGCGCTTTCTGCCGGCTCCCTCCATCCGCTACCATCATCAAAGACAACGAAAGGCCACCCGCTCCATGGAAACCAGCAACACCCCTGCCCTCCGCCGTTCCGAAGACATCGCCCTCGATCTCCTGAAGTTCGTCGCCTCGCACACCAACCTCAAAGGCGGCGCGACCTCCTCCACCCCGGGCTTCGGCATCCAGGCCACTCCCAAGGCTGACGACCAGGTCACGCAGATCCTTGACCTTTACGCCCGTTGCCGTCAGGCCGTCGAGGCTCCGATCGCCGGCAAGTAAGACCGCGAGGCACACGCCGGATCCAGCAAACCCCTTCTGCCGTCATCCACCGCTCGCTGCGGTCATCCTCAGCGCAGCGAATCCCTGTTGCATCCTGCCTGGAGCGCCGTTACGTCCACCCGCCCCCACATCACCCGCCTCGCGGTCCTTGGCGCCGGCGCCTTCGGCCGCAATCACCTTCGCGTCCTCCACGAGCTGCAAACCGGCGCCCTCGCCAACGTTGAACTCGCGGCCGTGGTCGATGGCGACCCTCATGCGCTCGCCGAAGCCGCCTCTCGCTACAACATACCCGCTTTCCGCACCGTCGACGACCTCCTTGCGGCAGGCCTCAACCTCCACGCCGCAACCGTCGCCGTTCCCACCCTCGCTCACGCGCAGGTCGCCACGCAACTCCTTGAGGCCGGCCTCGACGTCCTCATCGAAAAGCCCCTCACCGCCACCCTCGCCGAAGCCGACACCCTCATCGCCCTTGCCGCGGACCGTGGCCGTATCCTCGCCGCCGGGCACCTCGAGCGTTTCAACCCCGCCGTCACCGCCGCGCTTCCACGCCTCACCCGCCCCATGTTTTTTGAGGCCCACCGGCTCTCGGTCTTCACCCCGCGCTCGCTCGACGTGGACGTCGTCCTCGACCTCATGATCCACGACCTCGACATCCTGCTCACCATGGCCAATTCGGCCGTCACCGAAGTTCGCGCCGTTGGCCTTCCCGTTCTTTCCCGCAAGGTCGATATCGCCAACGTCCGCCTCGAGTTCGCCTCAGGCGCCATCGCCAACCTCACCGCCAGCCGCGTCAGCACCGAGCAGGTACGCAAACTTCGCCTCTTTCAGCCCGCCCAGTACCTTTCCCTCGACTACGCTCGGCAGGAACTGCTCACCATCAACGTCGATCCGGCCTCCATGTCGCCCTCTCGCCCCGAAACAGGTCCCATGCACGCCATCGCCGCGGCATCCGGGGCGACCGCCTCGCAAACTCCGCAGCCTCACCCCTCCGCTGGCCTCAACTTCGAAAAATCCACGCTGCCCCGCGCCGAACCCCTGCGCCTCGAGCTTCAGGACTTCCTGGAAGCCATCACCACACGTACCCCGCCCCGCGTCACCGCCCAGGCAGCGCGCAACGCCCTGGCTCTCGCACTTGAAATCAATCACGCCATGGCACAACACGCTCGCAAAACCGGCCTTCTTCCCTAGCCGGCTCAAAGCACCCGTCGTCCCTCACTGCGCGGCCAAGGCATCTCGCCCAAAGTTCCTGCCGCCCGGCATCGCCCGTCCCTACGGCAGCTGCTGTACCTTGACCCCCGCCGGTACCTTCAACTCAAACTGGTCGCTTTCAAACGTCTGATTCAGCGTCAGCTTCGTGACTTCCACCTTCAACTGGTACTCATCCAACGGTCTCCGGATCGTAATCAGCCGCGGAAAGGTCTCCGGCTCTGTCGGTTGGTAGTTGGTGTACGTGGCCTGCGTCACGATGCGACCCTGTTCGTCATACACATCCTGCTCATACGGCAGCAGGTCGACACGGCTGAAGCGCACGACCCGTTCCCGGTGCAGCATGTTGCCGCTCTGTACCCTCATCACCTCAAGCACATAGTCCGGCTCTTGTACCGCACCTTTGTGTCCGTGCGCCGCTTCCAGCTCGCGGGTACCCTCCGTCAGGTTGACGAACTCGCCTTCCACCACACCCGGTACCAGCAACGAATCCAGGAAAACAGCGGGTCGCAGGTTTTCTAAGCCGTTCTTTGATGGTGTCTCGACCGTGTTGGTCCCAGTCACCCAGCGCGTGCCGTGTCCGGTGGCGTACTCCAGCGTGAATGTCTTGCCATCGCTCACCATATCCAGTGCCTTGGACCCGATGAGCGGTAACTGCAGCAGCACCCGGAGATCCCGCGGCTTCTGAACAAAAATATAGCCTCGAAAGGACGTGTAGGTTTTGACCTTGCCCGTGTCCTCTCCCCCTGTACTCGCCGTGATCATCACGGAAGCATTCAGCGTCTTGATGCCGCTGTCGCGTTCACCGAGCGTCCTTTCCAACGTCTCGACGTTGGCCGTGCGGAACGTTCCCGGCGCTTGGATCTGGACCTTTGGGACATTGCGGACACTGCTGAAACAGCCCGTCAAACAGGCCACTCCCGCGAACCCCACCAGTCCCAGCAAACACCGTTTCAGCATGAACAATTGCCTAAGTATAGCCACTCAAAGGTCGCTTCCATGACCGGGGAGGCGCTTGTTCACAGATGCGGCAGCCATTCCATCGTCTTCACAAACCTGTACGGCCCCGCGGCGGACAAACCCCTCCGTGCCGCTCGGTCTACGCCAGCTACACGCCGCCCTCCATCTCGCGGACCCACCGCTCAAGGGTGCGCCGGCCCGATCGAACACGCTTCTTGCGCGGCGGCGGCTCCAGTAACTCCGTCGCCAACTTCACATGCGGGCAGCTTCCTGACTTGGCGCCTTTGATAAAACCCTCCACAATGCCGTGGAACTCGTGCGCCAGCGTGCGCCTCATGTAGGCACGGCATTGGGCCGGGCGCAACCGCTTTTGCCTTGCTGGGGACTCCCCGTCGGTCACCGGCTCCCCGGCGTTGTTTGTCGCTTTGGCCTCTTTTGCCGCCTTGGGTTCCTTCGCCTCGCTCACCTTGCCTCGCTTGCTTCCGCTACTCATCGCGCTTTCCCCCAAAACGCAGCGAAGCGGAAAGCCCGTGTCGGCGCTCTCCGCTTTCTGCCTGCCCATTCAGAGTATCAAGCGGCGCCGAATTAACACGCAGCTTGATCTCCCGTCCTAACTTCCTGTCGTTGCAGCACTTAGTGACGATCCCGATCACCAGCCCACTTGACAGCCCTTCAAGGGCTCCAGCAGTCGCGTCTCCAGCAGAATGCCGGTTAGCCGGTCGATGGCCCGGGTGTAGCGGCTTCCCACTGTCCGCAGGCTCAGCCCCATCAACTCGGCTGCCTCCTGGTGCGTGTACTCATGGATCGCAATGCGGCGAATCACCTCGCGCTCAGTTTGGTCCAACCTGCGCAGACACTTCTCCACATCCAGCCGAAAGATCACGGCATCGTCGAAACCATGGATCCGGTAGCTGCTCGCCTTGCCGCCGATCACCTCGCGTCCCATCACCGAAGACACACGTCCTGCCTCCATGGTCATCTGCACGTACCGGTGCAGCAGCGCCTCGGTGTACTTGCGGTAAAACCCGAACTCCTCGGCAGCGGGTCCTTGGACCGGCGGCTGTTGCGCCCTTGCTCCATTGCTCCTGGCGGTCGCCTGCTGCATCGGTTTCGGTGCTGCAACCGCCCAAACCTTTTCGATCACCTGGCCCGTGGTCGCCTCTCGCACCTCACCTGCGGCCTGCATCTTTGCGACAACACCCGACACCGGTTTACGCCCAATGACAACAACCAACTGTCCCTGCTCAGCCATTCTGCCCTCCACGTTTTCTGTACTGCTCTGCGCTACGCTTCAGCCTTCAACGTCACCCTTTTGCCCGCTACGCTGCTGCTCGATGGGCCATTGCAAGCACCGTTCTTGCGGGTCTTCCTCTCCGTTTGCGGCTTAAGGGCTTCGGGAAGTCGGACAACAGCAAGGCACATCGCTTGCAATACACCCCGCACACCATCGAGCGCACCCACAATGTTCCACACGCTTCACAAACCTTTAACTGCACCTTCTCTTGCTTCATTGCTTCTCCTGAACCCTTCTTGGGACCCGTTTTGAACCTTTGCCGACCCAGATCGGCATGCTTTGTTTGGCCGTAGGCAGTGAGCCGCTCGGCAAACCTGAACCGTTTGCGGCAAAGCAAAAATGTTTGCTTCGTCGTCGAAATCTGCTTACCTGTTGAAAACGTGAAACTCGGGAAGTTCCTCCCCCATCCGTGCTCCCTGATCCCCCATCCGTGTCATAACTCGTTTCTTTGCAACACTTAGAAGCGATTGGTGTGTTTATAACGAGACACGGGTGCGCGCGTCAATGAATATTTTTCCACAGCAGGTGCAACGCAAAAACCATTGCTTTTACTAGAACTTACACTCAAAATGAGAAGGTCTAGGTGAGAATCTTCGCTTAATCTTCGCTTGCGGCGAGGATTGCACCTGGGCCACAATCTTTGCCCCTGTCCCAACCACTACGGCTTGGGGTAAAACGGGACAGACCGCAAGGGAACTCGTCCCGCCTCT
>CAXTRM010000145.1:0-3855 GCA_964246625.1 uncultured Acidobacteriaceae bacterium | reverse complement strand
TCTATCTCGCCTCTGCATGCAACCGCTTACCGCGGCGGCGGCTGTCCCGCTCGGTATGCCTGCACGTTTGCCGTGTGTTCACGAAGATCCCTGGCAAACCGTGTGGAGCCGTCCGGATTTGCCACGAAGTACAGGTAGCCCGTACTCGCCGGATGGAGGGCCGCGCGCAGCGCCGCCAGGCCTGGATTGCAGATGGGTCCCGGCGGCAAACCTGTGTGGGTGTATGTGTTGTAGGGCGAGTCGGAGTGGAGTTCGCTCTGGTGGATGACGCCGGTCCATGTGCCGCGCAGAAGCGACGCGTAGGCCACGGCAGGGTCGGTCTGCAGCGGCATGCCGGCCCGCAGGCGGTTCTCGAATACCCCGGCAACGACGGGCCTTTCCGCATCGACATGCACCTCGCGCTCCACCAGCGATGCCAGCGTGACGGTGCGGTGCACCTCGGGGCCGGCGAGACCCAGGTGGAGGGCGGCCTGGTGA
The DNA here is from genome assembly GCA_964246625.1 of uncultured Acidobacteriaceae bacterium. Lineage (GTDB taxonomy): Bacteria > Acidobacteriota > Terriglobia > Terriglobales > Acidobacteriaceae > Granulicella. Next base: position 3,378 of record CAXTRM010000145.1, on the reverse strand, counting down.
AAGCGGCGGGTCATGGCGTCCAGCATCGCCAGGGGCGTCGTTTTTCGGCCAAAACGGTAGGTTTCCGGGTAAAGGTAGCCTTCAAGCGAGGGTGCCTGGGGGTCCCAGGCGCGAACCAGGCCCCGGTTGGCCGCGGCGGCCGCCAGAAACGCCCCCCGTGGAGCCAGCCCGGCCGTCTCCACCGCTGCGGCGACATCGAAAAGATTGAAACCTTCCGGGATGGTGACGGCAATCGTAAACACGTCGCCCCGGCGCAGGCGGCGGTACACCTCCAGCATCGAGGCGGGATGATCGAAACGGTATTCCCCGGCCTTTAACGTGCCGCCTTCCGCCTCACGAAGGGCAAGAAAGGCCCATTGGGAGCGGACAATGCCGTTGTGGTGCAGGGCGGCGGCGATGCCGAGGCTGCCGGTGTGCGCCGGGATCTCGACAAAGGTTTCCGTAGCAGGGCCAAAGGGGAACAGCAGCAGCCAAAAACCGGCTGAAATGACGCCAAATATCAATAGAAGGGCAAGAAAGAAGGATGTACGGGCAGGGTGTTTCCGTTTACGTTTCGCCATACCGGGCCATTGCCTATCTTATGGAAGGGGTTCCGGCGCACCCGTGCAGACCGCAGATTTCGGTGCGAAAAGGAGTGCATAAAAGGCACTTTGAACCATGTTTTGCACGCATACACTGCCCTTATGACAACCGGCCGCATCCTGGCCCTGGATGTGGGCAACCGGCGCATCGGTTTGGCGATCTCCGACCCGCTGAACCTGATCGCCTCGCCCCTGTTTACGGTGTACCGCACCTCGCTCAGGGCCGACCTGAAGTCCATCGGGCGGTTTCTTCGCAAGCACGAGGTCGGCACGCTCGTGGTGGGCCATCCCCTGCATGCGGACGGCTCCCTCAGCCCGCAGGCGGAGAAGACCGCTGCCTTTGCGCAGGTCCTGTTTGCCGAACACCCGACGCTGGAGCACCATCTGCTCGACGAGCGGCTCACCACCCGCGAAGCGCACACGCTGCTGGACCGGGGCGGCAGTGGCCGGCAAACGGCGGCCGACCGGGTAAAACGCAAGGAGCGCATCGACCAGGTCGCGGCGATGCTGATCCTGGAGGCCTTTCTGAGCCGGCGAAACGGACCCAGCCTGCTGCCTGATCCCGACCCTGACCCGGAATCTGAATCCTGACCCGGAACCCGACCCTGGCAGGTCCCATTGACTCTCCCCAGGCAATCTCCTCGCGACAGGTAACGGCAGGAAAACACCAGCCAGGATCGGGTACGTGAGTTCGCGTGTAGCGTCCCGATTGGGCGCTCCACGGTACGCCCCAGCCTGGAGGAGCTCCAAGCCTTGTGTTTCCTCGCTCCTTGACGTGCCGGTTCTCAGGACTGAACGGTGGCCAACGCGGCCCAACGTGGATGGTCCGGCCGCGTTCCGGTGATGGGCCGGCGACAAGCAACGTAAGGACGACGTGGTGGACGGGTGAGAGAAGGCACCGGCCGGATGGCCGTAGCGGGGTGCGGCCGGCGTGTTTCCGGGCACGGGCGGTGCTCGGGTTCGCTATAATCAGCCTTTAATCTTGCCGCTGCGCTTCCGGGCGCGACCTTTCGGCACCCAAGAACAGAGCCCATCCCATGCAGGACATCAAAAAAGCCCTTGACGAGCAGATCCGACAGCTCGAACACGAACTCACCACGGAGCTTCCCGCCGAGATCAAAAAGGCCGTGGCGCTTGGCGACCTGTCAGAAAATGCCGAGTACCACATGGCCAAGCAACGCCAGGAGTTTGTGAACGCGCGGCTTGGGCAGCTGAAGCGCCGCATGGCAGAGTTGTCGCTGGTCAATCTGGCCAACATTCCGCACAACAAGGTGGGTTTCGGATCGACCGTGGTGGTGCTCGACACCGACAAGGACCAGGAGTTGACCTACAAGCTGGTGACCAGTGAAGAGTCCGATGTCGCCAAGGGACTGATCTCCACCACCTCGCCCATCGGACGATCGCTGATCGGCAAGGAGATAGGGGATACCGCCGTGGTCACCACGCCCAATGGCAAGCGCGAGTTGGAGATCCTGAAACTCACCACGATCCACGACGAAGCACCGGTCGAGTAGCCGACCGCAGCCCCGGGCTGCCACCCTCCAGGTCCAGTGTCCGCTTTGGGCGCATGCCGAGCCGCTGGGCCTGGGTCAGCCTGACGCGGCGTCCTCGCTCTTGTGTGACGCCTTATCCGACTCTTGATAGACCGTGCGGGCTCGCTCCGGGACAAGGTCTGCCAGCTGCTCGACGGTGTATTCGGCGGCCGTTCCATCCGAAAAGCCGACCACAACACTGTGCTCGTTCAAACGGCCAGCAGACAGGATCTTCAACGGTTCAGACATAGGACCATCGTAAAGCCAGCGTCGCCCCGGTGCGGCGCGTTCCGAAGCCATGCCTTGCTGCATCAGCGCACGGGAGCGACGAATGGCCTGTTCGCTGGACAGAATCGCAAGCCGGCTTGCACGAATACCTGCCAGCGTGTGCTCGACCGCCTGGCGACTCAGAGCAACGAGCGTTTTGCTGTTGGCTACGAGCGGATCCATACCGATCTGACTGCGGGCGCGTCATTTTTGTTGCTTTCCAGGAGCTATGTCATCCACGTGACAGACTGCGCCTCGCATCGTTCCATAACTTTCCTAAAGTAAAAAGGGAGGGCTCGAGTGGCTCAGTTTACGGGCATCGTTGCGTGGTTCAACAACGCCAAAGGGTATGGTTTTCTTAAATACAGCTCAGGACCTGACGTGTTCTGTCATTTCTCCTCTATCGAAACCGACGGACACAAGAGCCTGAAGGAGGGAGATGCTGTTGAGTTCGATGTGGAGCAGGGTGAGAAGGGCCCACAAGCGGCCAACGTACGTTGCCTCCCTCGCTTCTAGCCCAGAACGCACGCAGGTCAGTCCAGAACGCCGTGGCCAAGAGACGCTTTGGAGCCACAATGCAGCTTGTCCGAGACAGAGGTTTCGAGCATGCATCCGCCGGTCTGGACGGAAAATCATGGCATCGACGGCACACTGACCGGGTGTGACCTGAAGTACAGCGGAGGAACGCTCAGGCCGGAGCGAACCTGCATGGTCAAGTGCAGGCACTTCCCGCTGGAAGAAGCCACCCGCACACGCGACGCCGTGCGGCGGGTTTGTCGTCCGAGCTAAAGGGACGGCGGAGGTCTGAGAGCATCCGGGCCCTGGCGCATGCGAAACAGAACGTTCCCTTGTTGAGTGCGGACAGCGACTTGCAGCAGCTTGTGTCCGCACAAAGGCGGGCAGCTTTGCGGGATACGTCAGGCAGCTCGAAGAGATCAGGCATTTGCCGAGTAGACCCTTGCACCACCGTGGACGAGGTGTGCTTTCGCACATAGGGG
>CAXTRM010000144.1:6663-8875 GCA_964246625.1 uncultured Acidobacteriaceae bacterium | reverse complement strand
CACCGCGCCAGCCTCGTCGACCTCGCACCCCACCTCGACGAAGCCGCCACCATCTCGAAAACCCCCGCCGACACCACCCGCCTCCAAAACCTCGCCACCATCCTCCGCAACCCCACCGCCTGACCGCACGCCCGGCGCAACAGCATGAGGGCCCGGATCGCTCCGGGCCCTCACTCTTTGGTTCATCCCCGAAGGGCGCCGCATTGGCTCCAGCAAGCTCTCAACCTGCGATGTATCCCTCCGATCACCCGAAAGGCGTAAGGGAAAAGCCGTCCTTTCCACGATGTCAGGCCTTGAAGCCCGCCTGTACATTGCTCACGAAACTGTGCCACAGGTTTTTGCGGCTCCAAGTTTGGCCGCTGGCTGATAGCGCGGGGCGTTCTGCCCGCAGGTGGAGCAGCTTCCAAAAGGAGCAGTGATCAGCGAGACCCCTTCCGCTCTGCACGGAGGCGCCTCATTCAAAGTCATGGGCAGCCACAGTCCAACGGCTCGGCTCTTGGGCTTGCACCACCGCGTTCACAACACCCACACCTTACTTTCACCCACATCCACGAGTTCCCTGAACTCGATCACCCTGTCCGCTCCGAGGAGCTAGTCCCATGCATCTGCTTCGCAAAGGCACCCTGCTGCTCTCCCTTTTGGGAGTGTCATGCTTCGGCATGACGCAATCCCACGCTCAGAACAGCCTCAACCTGAGGATCATGCCGGTTGGCGATTCGATCACGGCAGGGTACGAATCCAACAATCCCTCACTCAACTGGAATGGCTATCGCGGACCCCTCGCCTCGGCGCTGCAAAGCCAGGTAGGAACCTATGACTACGTCGGCAGCCAAATCGATGGCATCATTCCTGACCCGGACAACGAAGGTCACATCGGCAAGTTCATCAGCGATATTGCTGGCCTGATCACCCCGCAACTCCAGAACTACAAGCCCAACCTGATCCTGCTCGATATCGGCGCCAATGATTGCAACACCAGCGCGACGGTGAGCGGCGCAGCAGACCGCCTGTCGAGCCTCGTCAACCAGATCATGAGTGCCGAGCCCGACGCAACGCTGTTGCTTGGTCAACTCATTGAGAACGGAGATTCGAACGACAGTCCCAACGGAGAAAGCTGCGTTCAGGCCGTGAACAATCAGCTTCCGTCCATCGTCAATGCGCTGGCAACGCAGGGCAAGCACATCCTGCTGGTCGACATGAGTGCGCTGGTGTATCCGGCGGACTACTCGGACAAGTTGCATCCGAACGACACCGGCTACCAACTCATGGCCAATGCCTGGGACAAGGGTATTCAACAGGTCATTGCCAATCACTGGATCACGGATCCGCTTGCTGGCAGCATCACGCGTCCTACCGGAGCCCTCTACTCCGGGCTTAGCGGCAAGTGCCTTGACAGCGCCGCCGTCTCTGGCTCCACCGCCATCAATGCGGTGCTGAACAGCTGCAGCAGCAGTGCCTCCCAGCAATGGAACCTCAACAGCGGACAGATCGCGATCAATGGCAAATGCCTCGATGTCTACGGTGGCGGTACCGCAAACGGAACCACGGTAGACCTGTTTAGCTGCAACGGGCAGGCAAATCAGCAGTGGACGGTACAGAACGGGACCCTCGTCAATCCGGCTTCGGGCAGATGTCTGGACGTCCCCGGCGCAAGCACAACGAACGGCACGCAGTTGGACATCTATGACTGCAAAAACAGCGCCAACCAGCAGTGGAGGGTGCCCTCTGAGGGTCCAGTGGTGTCGGGCCTTGCAGGCAATCTCTGTCTTGATTCTTTCGGCGGGTTGACGGCCAACAAGAACAAGGTGGACACCTATGGCTGCAATCAAACAGCCGCCCAGCAGTGGAAGGTCACCAACAACACACTGACCTTCGATGGCCAATGCCTCGACATCAACAATGGCGTGGCTGCCGGAACACCCCCGCAAGTAGAGATCTACACCTGCAACAACGGCACCAACCAGGTGTGGGTGCCGGTCAATGGTACGTTCGTGAATCCTGTCTCGGGCAAGTGTTTGGATGTCCCCGGGGCAAATGCCACGCCCGGAACGCAACTCGATGTCGCCACCTGCAGCAGCGCCTCGAACCAGCAGTGGACCCTGCCTCCGCTGTAGACGAGGCAGCTACGGCGTCCCTCTGCCCGGTCGCGTGTCCTCGTGCGGCCTCGATGCAATAACCAGCACCGGAGAACTCCGATGAAATCCTTTCACAC
>CAXTRM010000144.1:1656-6653 GCA_964246625.1 uncultured Acidobacteriaceae bacterium | reverse complement strand
ATGTCGCCACCTGCAGCAGCGCCTCGAACCAGCAGTGGACGCTCCCTCCGCTGTAACGAGGCGGACGTCCTTCTGCCCGGTCGCGTGTCCTCGTGCGGCCGCGTCGCCAAGACAACCAGCACCGGAGAATTCCGATGAGATGTTTTCAAACAACCTGGACACGAGCAGCCATGCTGCTCGGCGTTCTTTCGTCAGGCTTTGCACCCGCTCACGTGATGCACGCCCAAAACCAGGCAGCGTCGTACCAGGCCTGGAATGACGCCTTTCTGGTCAACAACGGCACAAACACCTACTACACCCAAGAAGAAAAGAGTGTTGGCACTGACGAAGCGAAAATGTACACAGGCGCCCTCGACATCGCGGTAGCCGAAGATGTGTACCAGCAAACCCACAGCGAAGACCAAAGGCACCTGCTGGTCTCGCTGATGACGACGTTCCTCTCCGACTTCGGCAACGGAACCGAGTGGTCCTACGACCACTACAACGATGACCTTGGCTGGATGGTCAACGCGACCCTGCGCGCCTACCAGTACACAGGCGACCCGCTGTACCTCACCACCGCCGAACAGAACTGGAACCTCGGCTACAGCCGCGGCTGGAACAAGTCGCTGGGCGGCGGTATCGAAGAGCAGTATCAAGCAAGCACACCGGAACGCACGGCCCTTGCCAATGACAACTTCGCCTGGGAAGGCGCCACGCTCTACCAGCTAACCGGTGACGTCGCGTACCTCAGGAAAGCAAAGACGATTTACGCTTGGGTGGAGACCAACCTGTTCAACGGCACCGCCGTCGTGAATGCCAAGGGCCAACCTGGTCAGGTAAACGAGGCCATCAAGGACGCGGACGGCTCCCTTGTGGCCTCGGACAACACCTACAACGCGGGCTCGTTCCTCACCGCGGCAGCCATCCTCTACCGGATCACAGGGGAACAGCAGTACTTCAACGATGCGCAGCTGGTGATCAACCATGTGATCGGGCAACAGCCCCTGTTGAAGGGACCCTCGGAGTGCTGCGGCAATCAGTGGGCCTACTGGTTCACCTATGGCCTAAGCCAGTTCTCCACCGAAACAAAATCCTGGTCCGTCTATCAGCCCTACCTCCTGGATAACGCCAACGCCGCCTGGAGCGAACGCAACAGCAAAAACCTCACCTGGAACGACTGGACCACGCGAACCACGGAGGCAGTAGGCCCCTGCTGCATTATCGGACCAGACGCGGTGGAAACCGGCAGTGCGGTGGCAATCTGGCAGCACCTGCCGCCACCGGCTCTCGACCTGACAGGAACCTTTGCCATCCAGAACGCAGGCAATGGTCTCGCCCTCAACGTCAACCAAGGCTCAAAGACAAACGGGGCACAGATCATCGAGTACCCGTTCAGCAGTGGGTCAACCAATGCCCTTTGGACCTTTGTGCCGACGAGTGGGGGCTACTACCAGATCAGAAACGTCAACAGTGGCAAAGTGATCGACGTGCTGGGCAAGTCGGCACAGAACGCGGCCACTCTCATCCAGAACGCCGCTACCAAGAAGTTCATCCCCGGCAGCGATGAGTGGCTCCCCGTCAGGAACTCCGATGGCACCTACTCCTTCTACAACTTCAACAGCCAGCTTGCCCTCGACATCCCCGACGACAACGCGGAATCGAGAACACAACTCGACCAGGCCTTCGGCAACAGCTCCGTTGCCCAGAAGTTCACGCTGATCCCCGAGTAAATCTGATCCGGACGCCACAGTGGTGAGGACGCCAGTCGTGCTCCCAACCTGGCGCTCACACCCGGGCTCCCAACCCGCTTCACCTCCGCTCCTGCATGCCAGCTGTCGCGGACATCTGCATATGACGTCGCATCGCACGCTTTCAAGACCACCTATGAAATGTTTTCTTCTCGTCCCTGTTGCTCTCCTCACGCTCACCTCCGCCTCCCTCGCCGCGCAGACCATCACAGGGTCATCCGCATTCGCTGATGCCTTTCAGCAAAAGCCCGGCGCTTCGCGCAAAATCACCGCTGCCGATCTTCCACAACCCAATCCCGGGGAGTCGGTCGATAACGGCGCTCGCGTGGTCGCTCGACCGGACGGTGTGCTGCCTCTTGCACCCCCTGGCTTCACGGTCAGCCTGTATGCGGGTGGCGACGGAGGGCCTACCCCCGCTCCGGACGGTCACTTCTCTGAACGGCTGGGCAATGCCCCTCCCAAAGGCACCTTCCAGCAGCCCCGGTTGGTCCGCACCGCCCCGAACGGTGATGTCTTCCTTTCCGACTCGTTCGCCGGCACCGTCTTCGTTCTGCGTGGCCTCGGTCCGGACGGCAAGGCCCAGGTCGTCTCCAAATACGCCACGGGCCTCCGTGGCCCCTTCGGCATCGCTTTCTACCCGGAGCACAACCCCCAATACGTCTACATCGCAAACACCTTTACCGTGATCCGCTACCCCTACCATGCCGGCGACCTGACCGCCGCAGGGCCGCCGCAAACCGTCGTTCCAGATCTGCCAGGCTTCGCACAGCTTCGCGGTGGCGGTCACTGGACGCGTGATGTCGTCTTCACCCGCGACGGCACACACATGCTCATCTCCGTCGGATCCGCCTCAAACGCGGACAACGTCGACGACCATCCCAACGAGTTCCATCGTGCCGACGTGCTGGAATTCACTCCCGAGGGCCGCTTCGTAAAGGTCTACGCCTCCGGCATCCGCAACTGCGTCGGCGAAGCCATCAACCCTGTCAACGGCGAGCTTTGGTGCTCCACCAACGAACGCGACAACCTCGGCAACAACCTGGTCCCGGACTACGTCACCTCCATCAAGGAGGGCGGCTTCTACGGCTGGCCGTGGTACTACATCGGCGCTCACCGTGACCCCCGTCTCCCTTTGCCCTGTGCAAACGGCACGGGGCCGGACAAGAACCTGCAACAGCCGCTCGAACCCGCGCAGGCCACTGCCTGCCCACATGTCGACCTGTCGTCACAGGTCATCGTGCCTGACGTGCTGGTGCAGCCCCACATGGCATCGCTTGAGATGACCTTCTACACGCCGGCGAAGGCAGCGCCGTCGGCCTTCCCCGCGAGCTTTGTGGGTGATGCCTTCGCCGCGGAGCATGGCTCTTGGAACCGTGCTCACCCTGGCGGCTATGAGGTCATTCGTGTGCCGATGCACGACGGTCACGCAACCGGAGCCTACGAAGACTTCCTGACAGGCTTTGTCCTGCCCGATGGACGGATCTGGGGCCGTCCCGTGGGCGTCACCGTGATGAAGGATGGCTCGCTGCTGGTCGTCGATGACGGCTCCCGCACCGTTTGGCGCGTGGCGTACTCGAACACGGCCAGGCACAGCCCTTTGGTAGCGAGCACACCGTAAGGCTTGTGCTGCCCTGAGCACCTCCAAGGTCCCGGCAGGCCCCAAAGGCAGGCTCGTGTAACGGTTGTTACTCGGGCTTGCCTACGCTGTTGGCTTCGTAGGCCTTCTGCAGGATAGAGAACGCCTCCTTCTTGCTGCCATCCTCCGCGACCAGCCCTTTGCGGTTATACCCGTCTTGCAACCCGGGGATGTTGCGCGTCGTCGACCGGAAGTCCATCAGCACCCACGGGGTCAGGCCGCGGAGATTGGGGATCTTCGCCAGCATCACCAGCTGGTGCTCGTACACACTGGCCTGCTGCTCCTCTGTCCAACGCTGGGTGGCTGGCCCATGATTGCCGAACTTGGCCTCGGCCCCGAACTCCGTCATCAGGATGGGCTTGTTCGGCGTCGTCCAATGCATCGTGTCGGCATCTTCCGGCACGCCACCATACCACCCGATGTACTCGTTGATGCCCACAACATCCAGGGCTTCGCTCAACGGATCGTCAAGCGTGGCCTCGCTGCCCTTGATGCGCTCCGTGTTCAGGGCGGAGGTGATCAGCCGTGTGTCATCCAGCTTCCGTGCCTCGCCGGCCAGGTTGGTCAGGAAGCTCGTCCGCGTCGCGTTGTTGCTGGTCTCGTTGGACAACGACCAGAAGATCACCGAAGCCTTATTGCGGTCCCGGCGAATCATCTCCTGCAGCATGTTGACGTCCTTGGCGTAAACCTCGGGCTTGCTGAAGGAGATGTGCTGCCAGTTCGGGATCTCTGACCACACAAGCACGCCGTCACGGTCGGCCTCGCGCGTCATGCGCTCATCATGCGGGTAGTGGCAAAGGCGAACAAAGTTCCCGTGCAGCTCCTTCACATAGCGGAAGAGGATCGACACGTCTTGGTCGTTGTCGACGCGGCCGCCGCGGACCGGCGCCTCCGCATGCACATTGATGCCGTTCAAAAAGATTGGTTCCCCGTTCAGCAGAATGCGTGTACCGTCCACACGCACATCCCGGAAACCGATCTCGTCGGTGAGCTCGTCGCGCTGCGCTGTCTCACCCGAGGCCAGCGCGACTTTGTAGAGCTTCGGGTGCCCTGGCCCCCAGAGCGAAAGCGTATGCGCCCGCACCGTAAAGCTCGCTCGGCCATCTGCCTGCGTGCGTAAGCCCACATGGACACCCGCTTCAGGGAGGTCCAGCGTCACGGGGTACCCCGCGGGCGCATCCACCACATGGACATAGCCCGTAAGACTTGTGGTGCCTGCCTGCCAGGTGGCTCCGTGCACGAGGTGGACGTCGTAGTCGTCGATAAAGCGGGTCGGAACGGTGACCAGGGACACATCTCTCGTCAGGCCGCCGTAGTTGAACCAGTCGTACCCCACCGAGGGCACGCCGTCCTCCAGCCGGGTCGCATCCACGGCGATCACGACAAAGTTCGAGCCCGCGTGCAGAACGCTCGTCACCTCGCAATCGAAGGGCGTGAAGCCGCCCTCGTGGTCGCACACACGCCGCCGGTTCACCCATACATGCGAGCGATAATTCGCTGCGCCGATATGCAGAAACGTGCGCGTGTTCGGCTGCGGCTGGGCGTCGAAGTCGCGTTGGTACCAGACCACGCCCTCGTAATGAAACAGCTGGGCAACCTGCGTATTCCAGTCGCCGGGAACCTTCAGCGTG
>CAXTRM010000144.1:0-1646 GCA_964246625.1 uncultured Acidobacteriaceae bacterium | reverse complement strand
TTCAGCGTGGGCGCGGTGGCAAAGTCGTACTCGTCATTGTGCGGCCCGCTTGCAATGTTTGGGTGGGTGTTCAGCGCATAGCCGTGGTCGTTGATCGCGCCGGTACTGGTGTACAGCGCTCGCGACGGCGCCTGGTCTACAAGGTAGTGCCAGTCCCCATCCAGGCTGACGCCGTGGCGGTGATCGACGCCGACCAGCAAGGTCTGCAAGGGTCGCTGCTCTTGGGCAAACATCGCGCCTGCGCACGCTGACAAGACCACAATCCATGCCGCTACCTGGCTTGCTTTCATGGAAATTCCTTCGAAGCTGCCTCGGGGCGTGACCACGCGAATCCTCACTCTTGATCTCGCCCGCACTCCGGCTCAGCTTCCGGAGATCATAACCCTCCACGGACCTTGCGCGCGGCTCCATTTGCCAATGCCCTGTTGCACTGTCCATGTAGCCCGAAAGAGGGACATAGAAAGCACTCTTTGTCATGATGGCAGACCTTACCTGCGCCCCTTATCCTCCACGACGGTAAGCCAATAAAGCTGAGTTCAAACATGAGCAGCCGTGGCAGGGGCTTCGCCAGGACTGTTTGCAGGGCTTCGCAATTTCGTTACGAGAGGCTGGAAGGAATGGGTATCTTGCGCTTGAAAAGCGGCGGTGTGTTCGCGTCTTCACTGCTTGCGCCGCTGGTATGCAGCATCGCCGCGTACGGTCAACAGGACCAGGGTGCGATCGTGGGTGTCGTCCGTGACAGTTCAGGCGCTGTAGTTGCCAACGCGCAGGTCACACTCACCAACACAGATCAGGGTCTTGTCTTGAAGGTGGCTGCAGACGGCCAGGGCGTATACAGCTTCTCCCCCGTGAAGATCGGAAACTACTCCGTCAGCGCGACAGCAACCGGCTTCGCCACCACCCTCCAGCAAAACCTGCATGTGGACGCGCAGCAGCGCGTCAACGCGGACCTTGTGCTCAAAGCGGGCGGCGCCGCGCAAAACGTTACCGTCAGTACGGCACCGCCTCTGCTTGAAACCGAGCAGCCCTCGGTGGGTCAGGTGTTCAGCGCGCAGACCTTGGACGAAACACCCTTGAACGGCCGCAACTGGCTCTTTATCGCGCAACTCAGCGCTGGTGTCGCGCCCCCGTCCGGCGCCCGTGGTGCGGGCACAGGCGACTTCTCCGCTAGCGGCTCACGGTCTGATCAGAACAACTTCATCCTCGATGGCGTCGACAACAACGTCAACGTCGTCGACTTCCTGAACGGCGCGTCCTACACCATCCAGCCGCCACCGGACGCCATGGCCGAAGTCAACATCCAGACCAGCACCTACAGCGCCGAGTTCGGGCACTCCTCGGGCGCCGTCGTCAACGCGAGCATCAAGTCGGGAACCAACGGCTTTCACGGCAGCCTCTGGGAATACCTGCGTAACGACGCCTTCAACACGCATGAATACTTCGATCAACCAAACACTCCCATTCCCGAGTACCGCCAGAACATCTTCGGCGGTACCCTGGGCGGCCCGCTTTTGCGCAACAAGCTCTTCTTCTTCGGCGACGTCCAGGGCAATCGCATCGTAAACGGCACCAATGCCATCCTGACTGTGCCGACACCGCTGGAGCGACAAGGCAACTTCAGCGAACTGCTGGACCCGGTCCAAACG
>CAXTRM010000143.1:6470-8981 GCA_964246625.1 uncultured Acidobacteriaceae bacterium | reverse complement strand
GAGTGACGTGGCGGCGTTGGACGCGGCACTGGCCGACGCTTCGGCAGTGGTGGGCGACCTGCTGGGGTAAGCCGCCTCACGCACATGCCGCGGCACTTGTTTTTTCGAGTGAGCCGGCGGGTGTATTCTCCTTGCCATGCTGCGGCGACTCAGTCCGGTACACCTGGCTCGGTTGGCGATCGGTGGCGCGATGCTAGCGGCGCTCCCCTGGATGCTGCAGTGGATGCCCATGCCGCCGATGCTTGGGTCGTGGCACAGCCTTCCAGGCTTTCTGTGGGCATTGCGGCTTCGTGTGCTGCTGTTTGGTGTCCCGTTTGGCGCCGGCGGCGCGTTGGCGCTCTGGGCACAGCGGCAGCTCCGCCTTGGGTTTCTGGACGATGCATGGTCCGGTGAACAACCGGAGCCGGTACGGCGGCTGGTGCAGAGTCACTTTTGGAAGTGGTTCGCTTTGGGCCTCTTTGGGCTGTGCCTAACCATTGCGGCTTTGAGCTTGCACCACGCCGGCAGCTTGCTCCTGTATGTCGTTCTGTTTCCGTCGCAGATGGCGCAGACAATCGACAGGGCGCTGTTTCCCAGGGCGTCCCGCTCGGTGTCGCTTCGTACCGCCCTGAGCGATGTGCAACCCCTGCGCTCGGAGCACTGGGGCCGAGGTCGCGCGTAGCCGAAGGCGGCGGTACCCCCCCAACGGGGCGATGCACGACAGGCTCCTGCCCCGTTCGTGCAGGTGCCGCCCTGAGTACCAAGGCGGATTCACAGCCGGCCCTCTCGCCCCAGCGCCTAAACTGGAAGCGTATGACAGGGCTGCCGCGGAGTTTTCCTGTGCGTTGGAAGGGGTGCGTCCACCCCGTAGCTGCTGCCGTGGTTTGCCTAGGAAGCCTGTGCGCTGCAGGGCAGGAGCGAGCCGGATCTGCCAGGGCCTGGAAAGAGGCTGCGGCCGCCCGGGACGCCTTCGAGGCTGAACCCGTGGGACAGCACACCAAAGCTGAGTACGGCGAAGTGATGGATCGCTACCGGGCCATCTACCATGGCAACCCCGGGGACGTATACGCGCCGCGGGCCGTCGACGCTGTGGCCGAGCTGCTGGCCGAAGAGGGCCGCGAGCTCAAGGACCGCAAGGCCTTGCACGATGCCGCGGGGCAGTACGAGTTTTTGGCCAAGGCTTATCCGGCAAGCTCGCTCGCGGCGCCGGGACTGGGGAAAGCTCTGGAACTGCTCGGGCCCGACGCGGCGGGGGACGCCGCGGAGACGGCCAAGGTGCGTGCGACGTTGCGGGCGCAGTACCCACACAGCAGGGCGACTGAGGCGGCCGAGGACGCGGGTCCTGTGATGGCCAGGGACGGCAGGGCCGAGGAAGGCACCGTGGTGTCTGCGAGCAGCAGCACCCGGGTGGCCAAGGAGAGCGAGCTTCCTGGAGAGGCGGGGAAAGGCAGAACACAGGCGAAGGGCGCGAAGTCCGGGCAGGCGAGCGGCATTGGGGACGGCAGCACTGCCGAGACCGCAACGGCGCGGGAGGGAGGCGACCTGGTGGACAACCAGCGCCACGTGCCCGGAGCGGCTCCCGCCATGGTGACCGGCATTCGGCACTGGTCCACGGCGACGTATACGCGAGTGGCGGTGGACCTGGGCGGCGAGGTCGAGTTCCAGGCGGCGCGCGTGGAGCATCCAGACCGCATCTTTTTCGATCTGCACGGTGCGAAGCTGGCGCCCGGCCTTACAGGAAAGACATTCACGATCACCGACGACGGTTTTTTGAAGGCCGTGCGTGCGGGTCAGTTCGGAGCCGATACCACACGCATTGTGCTGGATGTGCAGCCTGTTGCCGAGTATTCGGCGTTTTTGTTGCCTAACCCCACGCGCTTGATCATCGATATTCATGGCAAGCCCATCAGCGAGGTAGCGAAAAGGACCGTTCCGGTGCAGAACAATCCCGAGCTCCGATCCGGGACTGCCGCTCCTGAAGCGCCGGTCACGGCCGTGGCAGGAGGCGAGCAAACCATCCCTGCCCCTGTGGAAAGAGCGGCCCCTTCCAGCAAAACGGCCGAGGCAGAGCCGTCTTCTTCATTGCCTCCCATGCCTGTCACCGATGGGAGTGCAAGCTTCGGGCTGCCACCGAAGCGCGATAAGGCGGTGGTCGGGACGGGGAGTCTCGTAGCCCGGCCGCGTGTGGTGGTTTCGGCAAAACCGACCCTGGCTAAACCCGTGCCGAACTCTGTGACCTCCAGCACGCCCGCGGCAAGCCGCGAGGTGGCGGCGGTGAGCGAAGAACCGGGGGTAATTTCTGCCACCGAAAAGCCGACCAACCAACCGGTGGTGGACCGCACGCTTCGGGCCAGACGCAAGAGCAGGGCACCTGAGACCGGGGTCGCGGACCTGGGCGAGCCAGCGCTGCCGCCGCCGCCCACCTCGGACGGCCAAAGCACGCTGATGCGGGCGTTGGGCCTGAAGATCGGGCGCATCGTGATCGACGCCGGGCATGGCGGGCAGGATCCGGGCGCGATCAACCCGGTCAAC
>CAXTRM010000143.1:2013-6460 GCA_964246625.1 uncultured Acidobacteriaceae bacterium | reverse complement strand
GGGCATGGTGGGCATGACTCGGGTACCCTGGGCCCCGACGGCATTGAGGAGAAGGACGTGGTGCTGGATGTGGCGCTCCGACTTGGCAAGCTGCTGCATGACCGGCTAGGCGCCGAGGTGGTGTACACGCGAGCTGACGATACCTTTATTCCGTTGGAGACGCGAACGGCGATCGCCAACAAGGCACAGGCGGACCTGTTCCTCAGCGTGCACGCCAATAGTTCGCAAGACCCGAGCGCGCGCGGAGTGGAGGTGTACTACCTGAACTTCACCTCCGACCCGGAGGCGATGCAGGTAGCGAGCCGTGAAAACGCTGTGAGTTCGCAGCGCGTGAACCAGCTGAGTGACCTGGTGAAGAAGATCGCCCTGAAGGACAAGATCGACGAGAGCCGGGAGCTGGCAGCCGATGTCGACAGCTCGCTGTATGCAGGGCTGAAGAAGGGCAATGGCGGCCTGAAGGATCGTGGGGTGAAGAAGGCGCCCTTTGTTGTCCTGATCGGTGCCAACATGCCGTCGATCTTGGCAGAGATCAGTTTTGTGACCAATCCTGACGACGCCAACGAGCTACGCCGGCCGGAGTATCGCGAGCGAGTAGCAGAGAGCCTTTACGGAGGCGTGGCGCGCTATGCGGGAGCTATCAATCATGGGGACCCGGGGAAGACCAAGGTGCGTCCCACGGAGCGTGCGCAACGGTAGCACCCTTTTCCCCTGACGTAAGGGCGTGGGTATGGGTGTTGCGCTTCTCGCCCGGGAGGGGGAAACTGGAACTTTTTCGCCCTTTCCGGTGTCAAATCACTCTATGCGCTTTCGCTCCGCATTCGCCTTGAGCGCGCTGGCTGCGACGCTCGTTCCTTTTTCTTTCGCGCAATCCGCTCCCGCGAACCAAACGGCGCAAACCGCGGTGGCATTGTCGCCAGCGCTGCTGCCGGCGAGCTTCGCGGGGTACCAAACCAGTATTGAGCATGGAACCATTCCCGAACAACCGTCATTCGCGCTTGCACGCGCAAACAAGGCCGCTCTTGAAGAGTCAGGGCCGGTGCAGTCCAGCGTGCAGCTATATGGAAACGGATCCCGCGTGATGACTGTGGAGGCGGCAGAGTTCAAGGACGCTTCCGGGGCGCTTGCCGCCGCTTCTGTGCTGGCGCAGCCTGATATGCGCGAGGTGAAGGACCTTGGCACGTTGGCGTTTGCCGGGGAAGGGGGTATTGTGTTCGTTACCGGCGCTGCGGTGGGCGTCGCCTTTCCCGCGACAAACGCCGAGCTTCCCGCATTGAGGGCCCTGGTAGCTCTGATGCCCAAGCCTGTGGGAGCCAAAGCGCTGCAGCCGCTGCTGCCGACCTTACTCCCTACCCGCGGCTTGGTTGCCGGGAGTGTACGCTACGCGATGGGTGCTCGCAGTTACATGGCAGAGGGTGGCGTTCTGCCGGCTGCCGGTTTGGGCTGGGACAAAGAGGCAGAAGCGGTAACAGCGAAGTACACTGACCGGCGCGGCACGGAGACCCTGACCCTGCTGCTGTATCCAACGCCTACTATCGCCGGACCGCACCTACGCTCCATCGATCCGCTGCTGCCTGGTCTTGGACCCAGCTTCCGGACTGCCAAGACGAGGCGTGAGGGCTCACTAGTCGCAATTGCAAATGGGAGCTTCTCAACAGAGGCCGCCCAGGCACTGGTGGAGAACACCCACCTGCACCAGCTTGCAAGCACCGACAAGGCGATGGTCACTCCTGATGTCGTAGAAACACGGAAGACCTTCGGCTTGCTCGCGAACATCATCCTGTTTTCGGGTGTGTTGTGTTTGGGCGCTGTGCTGCTTGGGCTCTTTCTGGGCGGTGGGCGTGCATTGGTCCGCATCCTGCGAGGCAAACCCGCGGCCACCGAAGCGGAGTTCCTCAGCCTGCACCTGGAGTCCCAGAACCCGACACCCGTCTTTTCCAAAGACTGACATATTCCCCGCGAGCAACGCATTTTGCAATGCGAGCGGTTCCCGCTAGAATCATTTGGGAACGCCGACGTAGCTCAGTTGGTAGAGCAGCTGATTCGTAATCAGCAGGTCAACGGTTCAAGTCCGTTCGTCGGCTCCATTCTTTCAAGAACTTGGCCTTGAGCCGACTGCAGCCTGCTGACAAGCGAATGGAGCGTCGAAGATCCAACTGCAGACTCTTGTCAACATGGCTCTGCACTGCTTGCCTTTCTGAGGTGACAAGCAGGCACATGGCAGCCCTGTGGTTCACTAGGCGTGAACCACGGATCGGGCCGAGCACCCGTACGAACGTTCTTCGCCAAGTGATGGATAGCGACCGCAAGAGATGCCCGGTCGAGTGTTGGCCGCGCCTTCAAGGGGCCTCACAACGGCACCGCTTCAGTACATGGCTGTGCAAGCTCTCCGATTCACTCGAACTGGTTGAGTCGGTTGACAACTTCCGCTGCTGAGTAGGGCTTTGTTGTCATGACCAAGAACGCCGTTCTGTAGAGCAATTAGCACCCGTGCTGTCTTCTCGGAGTCCAGACTGACCTTGAGCTTATTCGGGAACCTCCATCACCAGATACGAGGATGCCCTCGCGCTTAGGTCTGGGCTAGAATACGATGGTGCCCTCGCGTTCGCAAAATGCCCAGCGACGTGCTCCGCAGCAGGACCGATCAACCAGGCGGGTGCAGACCTTTCTCCACGCAGCGGAAGCTCTGTTTGCGGAACTCGGGTTTGAGGCTACGACCATGACTGCCATTGCAGACAGATCAGGTTCTTCGATAGGTGCGCTGTACGGCTACTATCCAGATAAGAAGGCGATTGCGATCGCTCTGCTCGACCTGTATGCAGAACAGATCGAGCAGCATT
The DNA here is from genome assembly GCA_964246625.1 of uncultured Acidobacteriaceae bacterium. GTDB lineage: Bacteria > Acidobacteriota > Terriglobia > Terriglobales > Acidobacteriaceae > Granulicella. The sequence goes on along the minus strand of CAXTRM010000143.1, from coordinate 3,623 downwards.
GGAGACCTCTCCTGGAGGAGATCGTTACCTTTTCCGCTGAGGCCTTCTCCGAGCAACTCATCGACCATCTTCTTAAATTCGTCGCCGAGCATCCTGCCTATCTGCAACTGTCCGCCGCTCCCGTGCGCCTTCGGCGGAGCGCTGCGGCGAAGCGCGCCTTCCGTGCGCCGATCACCAGAGCTCTCTCCCTTCGCTCTCCTGTGCTTACCGCGGCAAGGGTAGAACTCTGCGCAAACGTCATGCTGCAGATCCTTAGCAGCATGATGCAGATCTACACCGACTCAGAGCGGTCTCAGCGGCAGGCTGTTACCGAGGAATTCAAAACTGTCCTTTCGTCTTACCTGCACGAGGTGTTCCGTGCAGCTTCTACAAAGTAGCCGCCACTGCACGAACTCGTGCACCAAAGGAGAGCCAATCATGTCGAACGCGCAAGAACGCTTCCCCATTGATCTGAGCCAGCTGAAGCCGCTCAGACTCGACCCGATCGTGACCACGCTGACGGATGAGCAGAAGGAAGCGCTGCGATTCAATATCCAGCTCTGCCGTGACGCCATCGTCTTCTTCACGGCTCTTGCAGGGGCGCGCGGCCTTTCCGGACATACCGGCGGCGCATACGACACTGTGCCGGAGGTGATGATCATCCGTGCCTTTATCGACAACGGCACACCCATCGTTCCCATCTTCTACGACGAAGCCGGCCACCGGGTCGCGACGCAGTACCTGCTCAGCGTTCTGAACGGCGCCATGCCTGCGGAGCGGCTCCTGCACTACCGCGAGTACAACAGCGGTCTGCCCGGCCATCCGGAGAAACTGCTGACTCCGGGTGTGGAGTTCAGCTCCGGCCGCCTTGGCCATATGTGGGCTTTTGCCAACGGCGTGTCCATGGCGAACCCGGATAAAGCCGTGATTCTGCTCGGCTCCGACGGCTCGCAGATGGAAGGCGACAACGCCGAGGCAGCGCGTCTGACTGTCGGCAAGCAGCTCAACGTCAAAGTGCTCATCGACGACAACAACGTCACCATCTCGGGCCATCCCCAAACCTACATGGCGGGTTACGATCTAAGCCGCACCCTGAACGGCTACGGCTTAACGACCGAAACCACAATGGGTGAAGACCTGGACGCGCTTTATGTGGACCTATGCCGCGCTTTCAACCAGCCGCACCCGCATGGCCTTGTCATCAAGCGACTGATGGCGCCCGGTGTCTCCGGCGCCGAAGGGTCGCCCCACGCACACGAGGTTCTCAAGCCCGAGATTGCCGTTGCTTACCTTGAAAGCCATGGCCACCACGTTGCTGCGGAGATGATCAAGGCGGCCAAGCCCGAGAAGGGCCCCCTCACCTATAAGGGCTCCTCCGGTGTGGGCAAGAACCGGGATGACTTCGGCAAGATCATCAATAGCATCCTGGATGGCATGAGCGAAGAAGAGCGCGTGAACACTGTGCGCGTCTTCGACAACGATCTGGAGGGTTCATGCGGTCTGAACCACATCCACAAGGCGCATCCTGAGGTCTTCGTGGAGGGCGGCATCATGGAGCGCGGTAACTTCTCTGCTGCTGCCGGCTTCGGCTCGTCGGAAGGCAAGCAGGGCATCTTCGCCACCTTCTCCGC
>CAXTRM010000143.1:0-2003 GCA_964246625.1 uncultured Acidobacteriaceae bacterium | reverse complement strand
CAGCGAGATCACGATGTCACGCCTGAACTTCTCTAACGTCCTGGCTCACTTCAGTCACAGCGGTGTGGACGACATGGGAGATAACACCTGTCACTTCGGCATCAACAGCATGCTTGCCGATGGCGGCGTGAAGCCGGGTCACGGCGAAGATCTCACGCGTCTCTACTTTCCGGTCGATCAACACCAGTTTGCCGCCTGTGTGAAGCGCATTTATGGCGACAAAGGACTGCGATTCCTCTTCTCGACCCGGGCGACTGTGCCCGACATCCTGGACGATGCAGGGCAGCCCATGTACAAGGACCAACCATTCGAGCCGGGAAAGGATTACATCGTGCGCGATGCAGGAGAAGGCGGCGGTTACGTGGTGGCCTTTGGAGAATGCGTGTACCGCGCCCTGGACGCTGTAATCAACCTGAAGGAGGAAGAGGCAATACAAGCAGGCCTCATCAACAAGCCGACCCTGAACGTACTCGATCAAGATGTCATGCAGAAACTGGCTGCCGCACCGTGGGTGCTTGTGGTGGAAGCCTGGAACGTGAAGACGGGGCTGGGCAGCCGCTTTGGTAGCTTCCTACTCCAGGCCGGCTTTAAAGGCAGGTATGACCACATCGGAACGCACATGGAGGGTAGCGGCGGCTGGTGGCAGCAGATGGAGTACCAAGGCTTGGGCTCGAAGGGCATCCAGGAAGCAATCAGGAAGTTAGCTTCGTGACCTGAGCTTAGTGTGAGCGTTTGAACTTTCTTGCTTCATATGCTCCCTAGCGACGCGGGCCAAGGTAGTTGAGATTTTGATCATCAGTCAGGGCGGGAAGAAAGAACAAGCAGATTTAGGAGAAGCCTGCTGCAACGGGATGGGATCGGGGCGCTAGATTGCGAGGCGGTCTGTCGGACGGTGCCATCGCTGGTCTGGTGCGTATTGATGATCCGCTTGGCTCATCCCTGTGACATCACCGCTCCTTCTCTGGGTTCCGATTTTGCTGCGTGACGTTGTCGCATCAGGTGGAGAAAGATCAGCGTTGCGGGCTGCCGCGAAAGTCTCGTTCCGAGGTGATCTTCCAGGAGCCGTCGATACGCTTCAGGTGCAGGACGGTGTGAGCCGTTTCGTGTTTTAACCCGGTAGGGGTGGCGAGCGCCACGTCTTTCTTGACGCGGGCTTCGACAGATCCATCCGGCTCCGGCACGATCAGCGGGTCGGAGATGCTGAATTGGGTGAAGGTGGTTCCCCGGTTACGGAGGCCGACAAGATATTGCCGAACGTCGTCCCGGGTGACGCCAGATCGAAGGAAGTAGCGATCGAGTTGAGGGGCATAGCAGGCTGCTGCGCGCTCAGGGTCGTTGGCGATCATGGCCTGGGTCCACTCCGCCAAGGTCGTCTGGATGCTTTCGAGGTCGGTGGAAGGTACCTGACGCTCAACCGGGGCTGGCGAGGTGGTCTCGGGAGAGGCACCTGTACCGTCGTCCTGCGGCAAAGACGCAGAAGGTGCAGCCGTGGCGTTACCAAGCGAAGATCCTTGCTGCGCGGTGGCCTGACTGAGCGGAACTTCTGTTGCAGCTCCCTGCTGCGAAGCGGAGGGCGACTCGCGCTTTGGCCGGGAAGGGCGGCGCGGGTACACGTCCAGATCGACAGTCCTGACCTCGCGCGAGCCGTCCGAGCGAATGCCGGCCAAGCTGTACCGGTGCGATGTGTTCGCGATCACTGTGAAGGAACCGCTCGATTGCACCCTCTTGCCATCAAGTTCGAGTCGCTCGAAGCCAGAAGAGTTCCAGTGAAGTTCTACGCGTGCCTTGCGATACGCGGGATTCGGATCTGCGGAGAAATCGAGGCTGGTGGAGGTCTTTGGCCTCGAGGAAAGGGCAGCAACGATGGCGCCAATAACAAGCGCTGCCAGAAGAAGGGTGAGCAGACATCCCCCGCAACCCGTGTTTCGTTTGCGCGGCGCCGCGGGCGGAGCCGTAACGGGTCGGTAGGGAACCTGTGAGGGGGTTTGGGTTGAAGGCCGAAC
>CAXTRM010000142.1:0-9015 GCA_964246625.1 uncultured Acidobacteriaceae bacterium | reverse complement strand
ACTGAATAGGCGAGCGTGCAGGCGCGACGCCTTGCTCCAGATGGGTGCTGGAAGCGCTCTCATGTCCGGAAGCTGTGCTGCCGGTGCGTGTACCGGGGGCGAAACGCCGTCCTTTGAGGTACGCGAAGGTCGTCTCGTCCGGCGCAATCATGCCCGCCCGGGCGCCCGCCTCGATGCTCATATTGCAGACCGTCATGCGACCTTCCATCGAGAGCGCCCGAATCGCCGAACCGGCATATTCCACCACGTACCCCGTCTCGCCATCCGTGCCGATGCGCCCGATGATGTCGAGGATGATGTCCTTGGCCGTCACACCGTAGGGCAAGTCACCCTCCACGTTGATGCGAAACGTCTTTGGCTTGCTTTGCGGCAGCGTTTGCGTGGCCATCACATGTTCCACCTCGCTTGTGCCGATGCCAAAAGCCAGCGCGCCAAAGGCACCATGGGTGGAGGTATGCGAATCGCCGCACACGATCGTCATGCCGGGCTTGGTGGCGCCCAGCTCGGGGCCGATCATGTGCACAATGCCTTGGCTGGCATCCTGCACATCGAAGAACTCGATGCCGAACTCCCCGCAATTTTTGCGCAGTGCGTTGACCTGCGCGGCGGAGATCTGGTCGGCAATCACCAGCCGGTCGTGCGCGCTGGTTGTGGGCACGTTATGGTCCACCGTGGCGATGTGGCGGTCCGGCCGGCGCAGCGGCCGTCCTGTCATCCGCAAACCATCGAAGGCCTGCGGGCTGGTTACCTCATGGACCAGCTGAAGATCGATGTAAAGCAGCGTGGGCTCGCCCGCCGGTTCTGCGACCACATGCTGCTGCCAGACTTTTTCAAACATCGTGCGGGGTGGAAATGCTTGTACCGTGTTCATCCAGGTTTCCTGCTTGCTATTCGTCATCGGAGACCTTTGGCGTCACCGTGTCCGGTTGTGGGGGCAAGGTGTTCGCGCCCACCAGCGTCGGGTTCAAAGGAAAGGGCTGCCCGGAGGGTTCCACCAGCAAGGCATGCACAATGTGCGGAACCGCACGATGCGCGGTGGCCAGCCGTGCGTCCCAATCAGAGATCGCCTGGGTCAGCGGGAGGGGCAACGTGTCTGCCGAAACAGGGCGGCTGGCGAAAAGCCACAGGTTGTAGTTCGCCCCGGACTCCTCGGTGGCATGTGCCTCGGTGGTCCAGTCCACCGCTGCAAAGACAAGCAGCGGATCCTGCGCGCCAAGATCCATCCACAATAGCCCATGGGCGGCACAAAAGCTCGGCACGCAGCCATCGACGGTCACATACCGGTTGTCTTTTGCATTGACCTGCCCGTAGCGTTCCAGGAATCGGGGAACCGCGGTGGATAGCGGAACGTTCTTGCCCCAAAACGCCTGTGGCTGGTGAAAAGCGGCCTCGAGCAGGCTGCTGAACCGCTCATCGGCTCTCAGCGCCACCGCATTGCCGTTCGGCACGGGCTCGGTGTAGCGCCACACCCACTGCAGATTGCCCAAGCCGCGTTGATGCCCTTTGCTGCGGATCGGGGGCGGCTTTGGTGGACCGGAAACCATATTGTCCGGGTTGGAAATCTGCGCATGGCCGCCCCACCACATACCGCAAAGGGCAGCAAGGCCGGCAACTTGGGGACTCCAACGCCTCATACGCTTCCTAAACGGCATGGAGCGCCTGGGAACGGTCCAGGCTCGCGGTGAGGGCCTCGCGCACCAGCCTGCCCATCTGTTCTGTGCTCACGGTGGCTTCTGTGTTGCCGCGGGCGATGTCCGCGGTACGGGACCCGGCATGCAGCACCTGGGCCACGCTGGCCTCGATGGCCGAGGCTTCGGCCTCCATGCCGGCGGAGTGTCGCAGCACCATGGCCGCGGTCAGGATGGCGCCAAGCGGGTTCGCCTTGCCGGTACCGGCGATGTCCGGCGCCGAACCGTGTACGGGCTCGTACAGGTTGACCTTGCCCCCAAGCGTGGCCGACGGCAACATGCCAAGGGAGCCGGTGATGACGCCCGACTCGTCCGACAGGATGTCCCCAAAAAGGTTCTCGGTCAGCACCACATCGAAGTCCCGTGGCCGGTTCATCAGGTGCATTGCCATCGAGTCCACCAACTGGTGCTCAACGGTGACCGCCGGGAACTCGGCCTTCACCTCGTCCACCGTGGCACGCCACAGCTGCGAGCACTCGAGGACGTTGGCCTTGTCGACCTGCGTCAGCTTGCCACGGCGGCTGCTGGCCAGCTCAAACGCCACACGGGCCACGCGTTCCACCTCGTCGCGTGTGTACCGCATCGTGTTCACGGCCGTGCCGCCCACCTTGTCCCAGAACCGTGGTTGGCCAAAGTACAGGCCGCCTAGAAGCTCCCGCACAAACAGGATGTCGACCCCCTGAATCACCTCCGGGCGCAAAGGGGAGTTTTCTGCCAGCGCGGGGTACGCAAAAGCGGGCCGCAGGTTGGCAAAGCCGCCCAGCTCCTGGCGAATCTGCAGCAAACCCGCCTCGGGTCGTTGGTCCGGGGTCAGGTGATTGAACTTGTTGTCGCCCACAGCGCCCAGCAGCACCGCATCGCTTGCCAGCGCGATCTCCACCGTCTGCCGGGGAAGCGGTGTGGCGTCTGCTGTTATGGCGACCCCGCCGATGCTGGCATGCTCGTAGCTAAAGTCATGGCCGCCAGCCTCCGCCACGGTCTGCAAGACGGCAACGGCCTCCCGCGTCACCTCGGGGCCGATGCCATCACCGGCCAGCACTGCAATGCGAAGCTTCATCCAAAACGTCCTTAGCTGAGTGCCATCTGCGGCGTTGCTGCGCTCTGTACCAGGGCCAGCAGATCCTGGTCATAGATCGACTTCTTGCGATCAGCAAGCTCGGTGAAGCGGTGGTACACCGCATCCAGCTCAGCCGTGCTCAGCTGCTGGCCCAACTCCTGAAGCCGGTGCTGCAGCGCGCGGCGACCGGAGTGCTTGCCCAGCACGATACTATTTGTCGTGACCCCCACCGAGGCAGGCGTCATAATCTCATACGTCAGCGGATTTGCCAGCACACCATGCTGGTGAATGCCGGACTCATGCGCAAAGGCGTTCTTCCCGACGACGGCCTTGTTGGGAGCGCATCCAAAGCTGATCAGCTCCCCCAGCAACCGGGCGCTGGGTGCCAGTTGATCCATGGCCAGGCGATGGCGAAACGGAAAGCGGTCGCGACGCACCATCATGGCCGCGGCAACCTCTTCCAACGCCGCGTTGCCAGCCCGTTCCCCGATGCCGGTCACCGTCACCTCAACCTGCCGGGCGCCGCCCAGCACACCTGCCAGTGCGTTCGCCGTGGCCATGCCCAGGTCATCATGGCAATGGGTGGAGAAGATCACCTCGTGCGCGCCCGGTACGCGAGCCAGCATCGTCTCAAACAGCTGCTGGTACTCATGCGGCGTGGTATACCCGACCGTATCGGGGAGGTTGATGGTCGACGCGCCCGCCTGGATCGCCGCCGTCACGATCTCGACCAGAAACTCTGTGTCGGAGCGGGTGGCGTCCTCGGCGGAGAACTCCACATCGTCCACATAGGTTCGTGACAGCCGTACCGCTTCGGCGGCCTGGTCCAGTGCCTGCTCTCGCGTGATGCGCAGCTTGGCCTGGAGGTGCAAATCCGAGGTTGCCAGAAAGGTGTGGATGCGTGGACGGTGCGCCGCTTCTACACTGCGGGCTGCAACTTCGATGTCGGTTCGTTTAGCTCGTGCCAAACCGGCAATCGCTGGGCCCATCGCCCTCGTACCTACTTCCTGGGCGATAGCCTGAACCGACCGCAGGTCCCCCTCCGAAGCGATCGGAAAGCCGGCCTCGATGACGTCTACGCCCGTATGGGCCAGCTGATGAGCCATGCGCAGCTTCTCGTCATGGTGCATCGTGCACCCGGGCGACTGCTCGCCATCCCGCAACGTCGTGTCAAAGAAAACAATCCGGTTCTGGTCGTTCATCCGAGCTTTCGCGCCATCCCGTTCAGAATAACGCCAACTTATCTCCGGGCACACCGCTATTCGCATTTCTAATAGGCTCATCAGCACGGAAAGGCCTGCCGCAGTGGATCTCTTTCAACTCGAAACCTTTCTCGCCGTGGCCGAAGAGCGAAGCTTTTCGCGCGCGGCCGCGCGGCTTCACCGCTCCCAGCCCGCTGTCAGCCAGGTCATCGCCAAGCTCGAAGCGGAGCTTGGCGAGACGCTTCTGGACCGCTCTCTCCGGGATGGCACCCTTACCGACGCGGGTGAGGTGCTTCGGGAATACGCCGAAAAGATGGTGAACCTGCGCGATGAAGCCGGGGCTGCCCTTCAGGATCTCCGGTCGCTGCACACAGGCAGGCTGGACCTGGCGGCAAACGAGTACACCTGTCTCTATCTGCTGCCCGTACTCGACGCCTTTCGGCGCAGGCACCCACGCCTCAAGGTCGCTGTACAGCGCTCGCTGGCCAGTCGCATCTCCGATGAACTCTTGCAGCACTCGGTCGAGCTGGGCATTCTCACCTTTCGTCCCGATGACCCCGAAATCCGGTCCACGGTGGTGTACCGGGATGAGCTGGTCTGTATCGTCGGACCGGGGCACTCACTCGCCAGGGCGGAGTCGGCCTCCATCAGCCGGCTCGGTCGTGAAACGTTCGTCGCCCATAACGTCGCATCCCCGCTGCGGCAAAAGGTGATCGCCGCCTTTCGCCGTCACCGCACACCGCTCAACATGGAGGTGGAACTGCCGAGCCTTGAGGCGATAAAGCGCTTTGTCGAGCGCGGGAATGGCGTTGCGCTTGTGCCGCGCCTGACGGTGGAAAGGGAACTGGCCACACGGTCGCTGGTAGCGATCGGGGTTCCGGAGTTGTCAATGGAGCGATGCCTGCGCCTGGTCTCCCGCCGCCGTTCTACCCTGTCTCATGCGGGCCAGGCGTTCCTGGAGGTAGTCGAAGCGCACGCACAGGCTCATGGCGCCCCGTTTTGCTTCACCGAAGAGCGGCTTCGCTAGGGGTATCTGCGCTGCTCGCCTTGCCATCAGCTTCGACCCTGCATGGGCTCAGAGCTTTGCCATCATGCCGAAATCCACGAAAAAGCTGGCGGCGAGTTCCGGGCGTGCGGCAACGCCGCCCAACCCCGGGAAACACGCCATGCCAGGTCTCCGCGAGCACCCATGTGAGCGCTGAAAGCCGATATTCCGTCCGGCAGCGGCGGAAAAGATCTGTGCCCGCCTGTCCTCTTCCCGTCGGCTTCGTCTAACGCTGCAGGTACAATAAAGCCTTGATCGGCTGAGCCTTAAGCACCCCGTTCAACGGGGGCCGCCCCACGAGGCGCACAGACCGCATCGCGAAGGGATCGTTGGAAGCATGAAGAAAACTGTGTTGCTTGGTGCTCTGTTTGCGGCTTCAGTGTCAGCGCAAGCACAGGAAAGCCGGCAGGACGCCAGCATCAGCGCCTTTGAGGTCGTTGCCCCTCAGGTCTCCGGAAACGCCGTACAACCTTTGCGCACGACACTGGTGACGGGTGTTCTGGGCAGTTATCGTTATCTGCTGACACCGCGCAGCGGCCTTGAGTTGAACTACGGATGGGCGCAAAACTCACTCGTCTTCAATGCCTTCTCCGCCGGCATTCCGACTGCTCGCATTCACACCCGGCAGCAGGAGATCTCCGCAGCCTACGTCTACTCACGAAACTACAAGCGGTACAACCCGTTTGTGGAGGCCGGTATCGGCGGCATGATCTTCACCCCGATTCTCGACAGCGGAACACAGGTGCGTGACACTCGGCAGACTGTCAGCGTGGGGGGCCTGTTTGGGGCGGGTGTTGCGTATGAGATCAGCCCGAGCTTTGACATCCGTGCGGAATACCGGGGCTTTGTCCTGAAGGCTCCTGGCTTTGGTGTCTCTGCCTTTAACTCCAACCGGTACTACGTGATCTCAACTCCCTCGATCGGTGTTGCCTACCACTTCTAAGCCACAGCTCTGAGAGACGTACCTAAATACGAGAGAAAGGCCTCATCAGTGATGAGGCCTTTCTCTCGTGGGCACTACTAGTAGGATCCCAAACGGTAGGCCACGCCGAAACTGAACACGTGCGGCGTCAGGTCATGCGGGTGATACGAAAACCAGTGCTGCTCTTCGTAGTCGATGGCCCGAACCGTCAGGTGATGCTGGAAGCGGACATCCAACCCGCCACCCAGGGCATACAGCGGGTACGATCCCGGCGCGTTGTACAGGCCGGGGTTTGTGCTGTTATTTGACGCCGACGCCCCGCCGACCAGAGCCTTGCCGTACACCATGTATTTGCCCCGGTTGTACTCTCCACGGGCTCCCGCCATGTACGTCTTCTCCAGAAACACCACATCGGAGAAAGCCGTTTGGAGGTTCACCTCAGCCGTGAGGCCGACGTACCGGGAAAAATCATAGTTGCCGAAGATCTGGATGCCCGACGCCCGATCAGGACCGTAGTCGGGATCGAGGTTCTGGTAGGCAACGCCAATCGCCAGCGTCTTTCCGGTCGCCGTAGCTACCGCTTGTCCCATCACGTGGGGGGCCACCGCGAGGCTGGCCACTGTGAGGGTGAAAGCGGAAAGGCAGTGCTTCATCATAAGGTCTCCTGAAACATCGGCGCCCCCGTGGATCGTTCAGGGGCGCCGATGTGGGTCCAGCGCGCTTGGTTGGGCCCGGCCCTGTGGTAAAGGCTGCTAGCGCTGTTGCGGTGGGTTGGCGGCAGGTGCTGCAGGTGCGGCAGCACCCTCGGCCGTCGTCGCCGTACCCTGGGTGGTGGCTCCCGCGGGAGCAGTGGTGTTGTCGCCCGTTGTAGGTGCAGCAGCAGCGGGCGGTGCCGGAGGTGCAGGAGGCTGCCAGTAGGCCAGCTTCAGGTACACAGGCGTGATCTCGAACGGAAGCTTGTCACGCGAGCTTAGCAGGGGAGCATACGCAGAGTGTAGCTGAATCACCTTGTCCGTCCACGGGTCAAATCGCAGAAGTTGTGACAAGGGCATCGCCGCCTGCTGTTGCAGATCGGTGTTGTTCAGCTTGGGAGCCTTGGACACAAGCGCCTGCATCCAGAAGCTACCATCCTCCTTCACTAAGCCATCGCCAATCTGGGGGTCGGTGAGAGCATGCAATCCCTTCTCCCGCGCCTGCAACTGCTGGAGATACAGACCGAAGTACTTCTGTCCGTCGGAAAGGTCAGCCACACCGAGCAGCTCGATTGCTTTCTTTGCGGCGTCCGTATTTTCCTGGTCCGTGTGGTGCATCGGGATGTGCTGGAAGGCCGACTCCTGCGGGAACATCAGGTGATCGTTAAAGGCATACTTGGTGTCGATGTGGTGCCCCAGCAGAATGTGCGCAATCTGAAAGGCGAGGACCGCATTCAGGTCGCCCTGCTGTTCGGCCTGCTTGCCGTCCGCCGAGGGTACCGCAGTTGTGTCCAGGAGGCTCTTGGAGATCAGGATCGTATTTCCGACGGAAAGCGTTTCCAGGGGCTCCGTCAGCAGCGTCCGGACCTTGAGGGGCCGGTCGGTAGCGATCTTGTTGTACGCCAGAATGTTGTTAGCCAGCAGCTCGAGGGTCTGGTCGAACTCGCTGGGAGCATCGATCAGGCCAGCCTCGTACAGGCGCTGCACCACATTGTCTTCAGCCTGTTGTACCCACTCACGCTGTGCCTGCAGCGGGCTCACATCGGGCGCGTTCTGCGAAGCGTCCGTGGCCCCTTCCACCTCGAGGGTCGCTTGGTCGGCATCCTTGGGCGGGGTCTTCAAAGAGTAACCCCAGATGTAGTTCACAGCCTTGAACTTCAGGGTGTGGCTTGCGCTCTTTGGATCGGTCTCCTCGATATACACCGAGGTGGGCAGCCAAAGGCCTTCCTGCACGTTGGTCCGCCAGGAATCAAAGTGGTAATACTCGGCGATGTCCTTCTCGGACCCGGCAAAATCCCCGTTGAAGCGGACGATATTGCCGCTGTTGCGCTCAATCCAGACTCGTCCTGCAAAGCGTCCGGTGGCACCCTTCTTGATGGGGTTCACGTCGAACACGACCGTCGGGATGGTTCCGAGAAAGTCGTTGCGTACGAACGAGAAAGCATACGTGCCCCGGTTGAAGCTGTTGCTGTCTACCAGAAGCATCTGCACGAACCCTGCCTCGTGATACGTCAGGTGCAGATTCATGGAAAGACCGGACAGGTACCCCAGTGAGTGCTTCAGCACGCCCAGCTTGCTGCCCTTTTCATCAGGCTTCGAGCCTTCCGCAAAGGAGGTGTCGTTAATCACTTTGCCGAAGTTCACCCGGCCCAGAAAGTGCACATCCGACTCGGGCGCCTGGCCCATGACCGGATCGGACTTCATGTTCTGGATATAGGTTTCGACGATGGGCGTACGCTCTTTCAGCGCCTTGATGATCACCGCTTCACGAGCGATTGATTTGTCAATCAGCGCGTTCTGCGCCGCTGTGGGCTTGTGGTAGTCATTCGCGGGCTCTGCCTTCTTCTTGCCGATCGGAAACGCCACGGCGGGAATCGCTGGAGCGGCTAGAAGGGCGAGTGTCACGGCAGCTGTGAGTTTCGTCCGGTTGAACATTGAGGTGGGGCTCCTTGTTTGCGGCTTGCAGTTAGGCAGAGGCTGCCAGGTTAAGAAACTGGAGGTGGGCGGTGGTTGCGTTCGGTACCCCTCGGCAGCCACCTGCCGTTAACTCATCTGGAACTTGACCGTCACAACACCTTCCCAGGGAACAGGGGCTCCTGCCGCATCCTGGGCCGGCTTGAAGCGGGTCCCTTCGGCAGCCTTTTCTGCTGCCTGGTCTAGACCGTGGCCCAAACCGCTGACCACGCCCAGCACCTGTACCGTACCTTCGGCGGTTACACGGATCCGCACGGAAACGTTGCCTTCGAGGTGCATCGCCTTGGCTTCTTCCGTGTACACCGGCTCAGGCTTGTACAGCAGGGTCGGCTTGGACTGGGCTACGGCTGCCTTGACTGTCGGCTGCTGAGGTCCTTGTGCGAGCGGAGCCGTGTTCATGGCAACCCGTTGAATGCCGGTGGCCTTGGACGTCAT
>CAXTRM010000141.1:1465-9052 GCA_964246625.1 uncultured Acidobacteriaceae bacterium | reverse complement strand
ATCGAGTTCGACCCGGACATCATGAAGCGCTACGTCAACTTCATGTCCAACCCCGACGAGCGCACCACCATCGACCAGTTTGGCTCAGGCGACAAGTGTTTTGGCGTGGCGACGATGCTGGCGACCATCCCCGGACTGCCGATGTTCGGCCATGGCCAGATTGAGGGCTACACCGAGCGCTACGGCATGGAGTTCAAGATGCCGCGCATGACCGAGTGGCCCGACGAGAACCTCGTCGCCCGCCACCAGGCCGAGATCGCGCCGCTGCTGAAGAAGCGCTACATCTTCGCCGAAAGCGCGAACTTTGTCCTGTACGACTTCTGGACCGGCCTCGGCACGGTCAATGAGAACGTCTTCGCCTACTCCAATCGCAACGGCGACGAGCGCTCCATCGTTCTCTATAACAACGCCTACACCTCCACCAGCGGCACCATTAAGATCTCCGCCGCGGACATGGACAAGGGCTCCGGCCAACTGCGGCAGCGTTCGCTCGCCGAGGGCTTGGGCCTACCCGGCGACGACAGCGCCATCATGGCCTTCCGCGATCACTCCCGGCAGCTCGACTACCTGCGCCGTGCCTCTGATCTGCGCAACCACGGCCTCTTCATGGAGCTGCGCGGCTACCAATATGCCGTGCTCATCAACTGGCGCGACCTCCGCTCCACGGCAGAACAGCCCTGGGATCGTCTTTGCGACGCGCTCAACGGGCAGGGCGTGCCCAACGTCTATGAAGCGCTGAATCGGCTCCGCTTCCAGCCCGTGCACGCCGCGCTGCGGCGGTTGCTGTCGCGCGAGCAGGTGGAAGCCCTGCAAGCGGCCTCGGAAGACAGCCTCGTGCAAGCCACCCAGGGCGAAGTCGCCATTTCGCCGCGCATGGAACCCGCAGCCCTCGCGGAGGCGGACGATCAAAGCCTGGCTGTTCCCAGGCTCAGCCAGGTCGTTATGGCGCCGGACGCCACGCCCGTTCCGTCAGATGAAAATGCCGTCGTCCAGGCGCCCCTCGATGCCAAGCTGACCACGCTCTTCGAGCGAGCCAACGAGCTGTACTGGCGGCTCACCGAAGTCGCTCCCCATACCCTGTTGCAGCAGGTCGCCCCTGATCTCCCCAAGGGCGCGGAACAGTACAGGGCCGGCCTTACCCTGCTCACCAAGGCGCTTGTGGCGTTGCCGGGGGTGGCGCGCGGCTTCTCCGCAGCCTGGCCCGTGGCCGTCCGTGACTTCGTCCCGGGCGCCACGGTGGGCGTTGCCCTGGAGCGTACCTGGACCCCGATCCTCGCCTACGTGTTACTGCACGCGTTGCCCGGTACCGCGGACGGTCAGGAGCTCTTCGACGCGCTGGACCTGCGGCCCGCTCTGGCCGAGGCCTTTGCCAGCATGGGTCTGCAAGGCGAAGACGCCTGGCGCTACGCCGCCCGCGTCCGGTTGCTGCTTGGGGGCCGCATCGCGCTGGAAGAACTGCAAACCGAGGGCTTTTGGGCCGATCCCGATGTACGCTGGCTCGCCGGGGTGAACGCCACGGGAGACAACACCTACGTCAACAAGGAAAGCTTCGAGGAACTCCTGGTCTGGCTGCAAGTCCCGGCGCTGCTCGGCATCGCCGGCCACCTGGGAGGCGACGAGGCCTACGAGAGCGCCCCGGCCGAACTCGCCGAGATCGAGGGCTCACTCCGGGCCGAGTGCCAGCGCATGGCCGAGGCCGGTTACGACCTTCGGCGCTACTTCGGCGAAACCATGGAAGACGAGCCTGAAGCTGTAGAAAACGAAGCAATCGCCCGTTAACTGACTGGTCTCCTTGCCCTGCATCGGAAAAGGGGGCCAGTCGCATCCAAGACCTATGTCCAGCGACCCAAGTTTCGCTCCCTCGCCCTCCCAGCAAGGGGGCGAGCGCGATCCGGATCTTTCTCCCGACCCAGCCGGCTCAGGCCATCCCGCGCCGCCGGCGCCCTTTGTCTCCCGCCGCCGGGGACTCTCCATCTGGGAGCTCCTCAAGCCGCATCAGACGCAACTCTGGTTTGGCTTGCTGGCGATCACCGGAGAAAGTGTCGCCGATGTGCTCGGCCCCTGGCCGCTCAAGATCGTCCTGGACGACGTCATCGGGCACAAGGGCGGTCACGGCTGGTTGATGCGTTTCGTGTACCGCACGGCTGGCACCACCTCGCAGCGCATCTTGCTTTTTGCCTGCGTTGCTGTCCTGATCATTGCGTTACTCGATGCCATCTGCACCTATGGGGAAAAGTGGGTCACCACCACGGTTGGCCAGTGGGTGACACACGACCTCCGTCGCCGGCTCTACAGCCAGGTGCAGCGCCTGTCGCTGGCCTACCACGATCAATCCAAGACCGGTGACCTCATCAGCCGCGTCACCTCGGACATCGATTCCATCCAGACCTTCATTGTCTCCGGCCTCCTCAGCATCATCGTGGATGTCGCGACGATCGTCGGCATGATCGCTGTGCTCTTCTACCTCAACTGGCGGCTCACCCTCATCGCCATGACGGTGGTACCAGTGCTGTTTGCCATCGTGTACACCTACACGCGCAAGGTCAAAAAATACTCTCGCGAGGTCCGCAAGCACGAGGGCAAGATGCTTTCCGTGGTGCAGGAGGTGCTGGGCTCCATCCGCGTCGTAAAGGCCTTCGCTCGGGAGAACTATGAGGTCCATCGCCTGGAGGGCGAGAGCCTTGAAACGGTCGAGGCTGCCCTTCGCGCACGGCGTCTCAAGGCCCGTCTCGTACCGGCTGTCAGCATCGTCACGGGCGTCGGTACCTGTCTGGTGTTGTACTTCGGCGGCGCCAGTGCCCTCACCGCTGGCGTGACCGGCGGCACCATCACCGTCTTCCTGAGCTACATCAAGAGCATGTACAAGCCCATGCAGGACATCTCCAAGATCATGGATTCGTACTCCAAGGCCGACGTGGGGTACGAGCGGATCAAAGAGGTGATCGAGAGTGATGGCGAGATGCGCGATGAGGACGACGCCGCCCCGGCGCCCAGCCTGACCGGCGACATCGTCTTCGATCACGTCAGCTTCGGTTACGCAGCCGACCGTCCTATCCTCAAGGACATCAGCCTGCACATCGGCGCGGGCACCACGGTCGCTCTGGTGGGTCCTACCGGCTCCGGCAAATCGACGCTCGTGAACCTGATCCCGCGCTTCTACGACGCCACCTCAGGCGAGGTGCGCGTGGACGGCCTGGACGTCAAAAAGCTGCAGCAGAAAAGCCTTCGGGACCAGATCAGCCTCGTCCTGCAGGACACTGTCCTGTTTTCCGGCTCCATTTGGGACAACATTGCCTATGGCCGCCCGGAAGCGACCTCCGCTGAGATCGTGCAGGCGGCAAAGACCGCCAACGCCCTCGAGTTCATCGACAAGCTGCCGCAGAAGTTCGACACCACCGTCGGGGAGCGCGGCATCACGCTCTCCGGGGGGCAGCGTCAGCGCATTGCGATCGCCCGCGCCATCATTCGCAATACGCCGATCCTGATCCTCGACGAACCGAGCTCCGGTCTCGACGCCGAAAGCGAACACCTCGTCTTCGAAGCCCTTGATCGGCTCATGCACGGCAAAACTTCCATCGTGATCGCGCACCGGCTCTCCACCGTCCGCAAAGCGAATTGCATCTACGCCATCCAGGACGGCGAAGTGGTGGAGTCCGGCACGCATGAGGAGTTGATGGCGCACAGCAAGGGCCTCTATCACCATCTCCATGACGTGCAGTTCAACGTCGAAGAGCCGATCCTGGCCTGAGCCGCATCCCATGCGGGGCCAGGCCGGCTACGGCGTCTTGAAACTGAGCTGTCCCCCTACCATCTCGCGCTCGGGCCGAGCGCGCACCGAGCGCATCACGCAGTTCCGGCCGCTGCGCTTGGCACGATACAACGCTTCGTCCGCTCGCTGCAGCATCATCTGGTAGCTGTCTTCGTCCCCCTCGAACGTTGCCGTCCCAATGCTTGCGGTCAGCTTCAACTCGGCGGGCAGCTCCTCTGCAAAGCGTGGGTTGGCTGCATCGATGTGCTGCAGGTTGCGCCGGACGCGTTCTGCAACGATCAATGTCGCCTCTTCCGAGGCGTTTGGCAGAAGGACCGTGAACTCTTCGCCACCCCACCGGCACAGGACGTCGATGCCGCGGATGGCATCCTGGATCCGCTCCACTGCCGAACAAAGCACCTGGTCTCCGATGTGGTGGCCATAGGTGTCGTTGATGGCCTTGAAGTGGTCGAAGTCCAGCATAAGGACCGAAAAGGGCACATGGAGACGGAGGCTGCGCGTCTGCTCCCCTTCGCACCACTGCAGAAAGGTCCTGCGATTGAACACGCGGGTCAGTGGATCGGTGCTCGCCATGTGCTCAAGCTCGCCACTCAGCTTTGCCGTTGTCCGCCAGAAAAAGGCAAAGGCCATCGCGACCGCAAAGGCCACAAAGCACCCATAACTGAGCAGGTTGAGGCTGTCCTTCCAGGTCGGATCTGCCAGCAGGCCCAAGGCAGCGCAGGTACCCCGGGCAACAAACGCCACCATCAGGCCGCCCATGATGATGCTGGTCGCCCGGGTCGGTGCCCATCCCCGGGTGGCCGAATTTCCCCGGATCAGCCTGACGGTGCTGGCGATTTGAATCGACACCAGAACGCACACCACCGTCGCGGCCCATCCTGAGCCCAACAGGTGCGTCCACTGCAGAAGCATGGCAGCGGCCTGTACCGAAAGCAGGGCAAGGCCAAAGCGGCCCACGCGCATGTCGGCCCCGACTAAATATCGGTCCGCTCGGTTGCAGCAAATCAACGCCGCTAGCATGCTGAGGTTTGCTAACGGCTCCAGCACATGCCAGGTGTCCGCGCCCAGCGTCAACGCCGCGCCCAGTCCCGCGACCACCAGCGCGGTGCCCATCCAGTTCAGGCCTTTGAGCAGGGGGTTGCTGCCATGGACGAGCACCAGTCCCGCCCCACAACCAGCCATCGTGAATGTTCCAAGCAACAGGATTGCTTGCTGTGCCGTCATGGCATCGCCCTCGAAGTCAGGCCATCGAGGAAAACAGACGTGCTGGCCGAGCCGTCGCTCCCCGCAGCACGTCGCGGGACAGATTCCTCTCCCGAAAGACTAGGGGAACGTTGCTTCTGGATCTATCACGCGGAAGTTGCAAGCGGCCAGCCGGGCGGTGCTGCCCTTCTCGGCTGTTTAGAGCGCCTTCAGCTCGGCAATCCGGCCTTCCACAATCTTCACAAACTGTTCCCGCTCGGCTTCAGGGAAGTTGCCGGCGCGAAAGGCATCTTCAAGCTGCTGATGGCTCAGCTGGGCCAGCAAACTGCCCATCCAACGCGCATCGGCCAGTGGGATGTCATGGCCGATCCAGTCCACTCCGGAGCGGCGGATCGCCTCTGGAAAGAGCACAGGCCCGCGCACAACGAGCAGGCTCTTCGGCAATGACGGCGTCCCAAAGCTGATGTCCTTGTCCGTCTTTTTCACGATGAACTTCGAGTGCTCATAGCTGTCCAGATTGCCCTTGTCGGTGTCATGGGTCGCATGCTCGTTGTTGGAAGCAAACGTTGCTCCAAGATCGGACACCAGAAACAGGCGTTGGTGATTCTTCTCGTCCTGGTAAATGGCATTGTTGACGTCCTTCAGGTCCCAGTTGTTCATCACGGCCATCATCACGCGCAGGCCATTGAACTCCTTTGAGTCCTTGAATGGATTGTTCTTCCACTGCCAATACCCGATGCTCTTTTGCTCACCCGGCTTGCGCTCGAACCGGGCATCCCTCACCTGATCGCCTTGGATCAGGTCGGGGCGGCGCTTCATCTGGATCTCGCGGACTGTGGCCGAAGGCAGCAGGTAATCCTCATTGGCGTAAAACCCTACCGCCCACATCAGGCGTGAGGCCACCACCTCCGGCCGGGCTTCCGTCCCCAGCTTTACCCGCCATTTCTTGCCGTCGGCATCCCTGACGTCGAACTTGGGATTGGTACCGTTACTGTCCTCCTTCAGGAACTGGAAAGGACTTTTGGGCTCGTGCTTTTTGCCGCCAAGCCCCAGGTAAAGGTCCTTGTCGGCGATCCTGCCTGGGTCCTGCCAGAGCATGGCGGGCTCGTCGCTGTGGAGATTGCTGGCATCAATCTTCTTTGCCTTGTGCGGCGGTGCGTCCTGGGCCGTACCCAGCGGCGCGACAAAGCCGAGGACAGCGCTAAATAGCAGGCAGGGAAGCAGCGAGGCAAAACGTTCACGGCAGGGCATACGGCTCCTAAACGATCCTAGGCGGACCTGCCATTAGAAGCAGATCGGTTCGCGGGAGCTTTCTGCGTTTCCGAAAAACATCTTGCCACTCCGCGAACGCATCCTTTGAGGGGGTGGGTGTTCGCACATCCAGCAGAAGGACGACCCCGTGAAGCTGCTAGTTCAGCCGGAAGACGGCCTTGAGCCGATTGTCGAGGCGCTGAACGGCGCAAAGAAAAGCATTCAAATCCTGATCTTCCGCATCGATCGCACCGAGATCGAGCGCGCGCTCGTGGAGGCAGCCCATCGTGGCGTATCCGTCACGGCTCTGATCGCCTACACCAATCACGGGGGCGAAAAGTACCTGCGGCGCTTTGAAATGCGCCTCCTGGAGCAGGGCATCACCGTCGCGCGCACCGCCGACGACCTGGTCCGCTATCACGGCAAAATGTTCATCGTGGATGGCAAGGAGCTGTATCTCCTCGCCTTCAACTACACCCATATGGACATCACGCTGAGCCGCTCTTTTGCCGCCATCATCAAAGAGCCAGCCATCGTCAGGGAAGCCCAGCGCCTCTTCGAGGCCGACGTCAAGCGCATCCCGTACACCTCTGAGAACGAAAACCTCCTGGTGAGTCCCATCAACGCGAGACAACGGCTCAAGGCCTTTGTGCTCGGGGCCAAAAAACAACTCCTGATCTACGAGATGAAGCTTTCCGATCCGGAGTTCGTGCGCATTCTCAATGACAAGATCACAGCCGGTGTGGAGGTCCGCATCATCTCGCGGGCACCTGTAAAAAACGGCAACCTCCCCGTCCGTATCTCCCCCACGCGCCTTCATGTTCGTGGCATGGTCCGCGATGGCCATGACGTCTTTCTGGGCAGCATGAGCATGCGCCGTCTGGAGCTTGGCGCGCGCCGCGAAGTGGGTGTGCTCTTTCATGACCCCAAAGCCGTCAAAAGGATGACCGAGGTTTTTGAAACAGACTGGGCTGTATCCAAGCCGGCGGTTCCGCAGGGGCTGCTAGCCGCCGCCCTGGACGCGCCGGCCAAAAAGGTCGCCAAGGTCGTTGCGCGCCGCATCGGCGTCCGCCCCGTGGTCGAAGAGCTGCTCGACAAGTTCATTGATCCGGATCGTGAACTTCCCTTTGAGCCGCAAGAGGTCGCGCAGATGGTGCGTGACAGCTTCCGCGATGAAATCCATGACGCCGTCGTCGGTGCGCTCCGCGAGGTAGTCTCCGGCACCGCGGAAGACCCGGCCCTGCTTGCGGAACCACAGCACCCGAAACATGGCCACGGCCACAAGGAAGAAAAGCACCACCACGGCCATCGCCATGAGGGGCATCGGCACCGGCACTAAACGGCCGTGTGGTTAGCTGTCTTTG
>CAXTRM010000141.1:0-1455 GCA_964246625.1 uncultured Acidobacteriaceae bacterium | reverse complement strand
TTTGCGGTACAGCAGCTCTCGAATGGCCTTGCGCCGTTCCGCGTTGGCCCCGGCGTCGCTGGTATCGATGCTGCCAGTGGTGCGCTGTTGCGTGCGCTCCGCCTCGGCCTCCGGCGCGCTGCACTCGGGGCAACGGTTCGCAAATCCAGGCTTGCCGGGCTTCAGTTCAAACTCTTCATCGCACACAACGCACGTTTTGATTGGGAATGCCATACAGCTCTCATTCTAAAACCCTGGTTCCCGCCGCCAAGGGCGCCCCGGTGGCACGCTTGACCACCGTACCCTGCGTCGTGGAAAGTGTTTGCCATGCGCCCCGCCTGCCGCTCTCGTCTGTTGCGTCTCCTGCTTTCCCTCCCTTTGGCTGCCGGTGTCGTGGCCGGGGCCCAGCAGGCGGCGCGGCCTGCCATCACCGGCGTCGCTTTCTTTCGCGACTACACGACGCATCCCGCCGAGGCGGAAACCTTCTACGGGCCCCCCATGGGCTTCCCGGAGACCAAGGCCCCCAACGGAGTGCTCGTCTTTCCAGTCAACACCTCTCAGTGGATCGAGGTGCTTACCCAGCAGGCGCCGCCCGAAGCCAATAACCGCATGGCTGCCGTTGCCTTCACGACGCGCGACGTCCAGGGCATGGAAAGGTACCTCAATGCCAAGGGCATCCAGACGGTCGAACCCATGCACGACGGCGAGTTCGGCGTGCACGACCCTGAAGGCAATCTTGTTCTGTTCGTCGAAAGCCCCTACCGCACCGCGACCGGCGGCAAGGCTCTCCAGGGCAACGCCAAGCTGGCGGCTGCCTCGCAGCCCTTGCCCTCAGCCACCAGCCATCGCATCATCCACGTCGGCTTCATCGTGGTGGACCGCGACAAGGAAGACACCTTCTGGCGGCAAACGCTTGGCTTCAAGCCCTATTGGCACGGCTGGCAAAGCGATCCCTCGTCCAAGGACGACTATGTCAGCATGCAGGTGCCCGACGGCACCGACTGGATCGAGTACATGATGCAACCCAGGCGCGAGGCCACGTTGCAGCATGCCGGCGTCATGAACCACTTTTCGCTCGGCACAGACCATATGCAGACGGTACTGGTACAACTGCAGGCCAACCATTGCGAAGGCAAAAACTGCACCGCGATTCAGGCAGGCCGGGACGGCAAGATCCAGCTCAACCTGTATGACCCGCACCTTACCCGGGTGGAATACATGGAGTTCAAGAACGTCATGAAGCCGTGCTGCTCTGACTTCGCCGGTCCCATGCCCGGCCCCCGCGAAAGCGAGTAACCTGGCGGGCTGCGGCTCTACAAGTTTCAAAACACTTCGTCGCCTCGGCCGCGGTACGCTATGAAATCGCTTTCGTGCAGCTCTTCCATCCCAAGGAGCCCTTGCTTGCGCCCTTTTCGTCTTTCTCTGTCCGCCTTCGCCCTTTTGCTTGCCGCGGCCGGTGGCGCCGGCGCCCAGGAC
>CAXTRM010000140.1:8740-9083 GCA_964246625.1 uncultured Acidobacteriaceae bacterium | reverse complement strand
CCCTTAACCAATACGGGATAAATGCGATCATATCTCATGGAGATACTTGGTTTCAGGGTTTTGATCCAAGCGTTTACGTTCCCGGAACTAACATAAAGTTTCCGCTCCTCATTCACCTACATAACGTCTCTCCCAGCGTCGGAACATCGTTAAATGTTGTCGGATCACAAGTGGTCTTCTACTCGGGAGAGATTGCGGCTTCCCTGAACAACTTAGACATAGGCACCCTTCAAGATCTGAAAAATGGTGATTTGGCGCTCGGATATAGGCCATACTTCGATTCAAACATTTCGCATTCCGGGCTGTACTACGTAATTACACCCGCTTTTATCCACGACTATGA
>CAXTRM010000140.1:6147-8730 GCA_964246625.1 uncultured Acidobacteriaceae bacterium | reverse complement strand
CATCGATTCTTGCCGGAGTCTGTTTGTGGACAACGCTGCCATAAACGCGTCGAAGATCGCGCCTCCCAGTAATCCGCCGAATAACAACTACACGATGGCCCAGATGTTTCTTGGAAACGGTGCAAAGGCGTATCTGGGTTATACCGAGTACGTCCCAGCAGCGTACGGCAGCACCGTAGGAACAGCCTTCTTTAGCAACCTCATTAGCTCGAACCAACCCGTTGGGGCCGCACTAACCTCTGTTACACAGAACACTGGTGGGCTAGGCAATGTCCTAGAAACGGGTTCAACGGGTTTAGCGTATTTAGAGCTGGCACCTGGCAGCGATGTCAATCTTATGCTTCCTGTGTGTAAAGTTGCACCTGATTTCCAGTTCGATGACGGGGCACCTGGTAATCTCACGATTTATGTGGACAGTACTGCATACAATCTAACCGGTCTCGGACCACTTGCAACACGCTCTTTGGGCTTCTCTTCTCTTCAGCCTGGTAATCACACTCTTGTTGTGTATGCTAACGGCGGTTTTGCCGACTATACGATCAATCTACCCGCTCCATTTACATTCTCGTTCGGTGGGTCTACAGCATCGAACCGGGTCATTTCATTCGCAGGGCCGGTCACGTATCAGTTCTCCTCGTCAAGCTCAACCTCTGTTAAGGGAGTGCCCAACCTGCCCATTCCAAAGCAGCTAACAACAGTGGGTCTTAGGACTACGCCGTCTAACTGATCTGTAAAGGAGTTACATGAGATACAAGTCGATAGTGCTGTTTCTATTCCTGTCTGTTGCGAACTATGCCTCTGCCGATCAGATTGTGAGCTTCAATTTGACCGGAGGTGGCCAGACTTTGTCGTTTTCTTTCTCCGGTAGTGCGCCCGAGGTCAACGAGGGAGACGACTTCTACGTCAACAATGTTTCTTTCACGTTCGGCACAAGGTCCGCCGTGGCTTCTGAGATTGCCTTTTACGACACCGCCGTAGGGGGCGGCTTCGCCTTAGGCGATGCGAACGGCAACATCCTTGACAACCTCGCGTTCACGGGAGATCAAGTGTTCGTCGGATCGACATCTATGCCGTCGTTTGGTGGAGGGCCTTACAATCTAGCATCGTACTTTGGAGACCCAACGCCTCTGCAACTTCTGGTAGTTTCTGCGGCTCAGCCACCAGCAACGGCCATTACACCGGAACCGACACCAGCGGTACTGCTTGGGACGGGAACCCTGTCCTTACTGGCTCTATGTGGGATTAGCAGAACGACTCGAAAACAGATCACCGTTTGAGTTCTAGAGTGCGTCATGCCGCACCTGCAACCCCGGACCGAGTTATGGGAGCGTTATTGCAAAGAGCTCTGTGTGCGTAGATATCCGCCGAGCAGGAACGCCCTAGGAGTCTAAAACGACTCAGAGCGCGGCCGCTCGGGCGAGGCTCAAAAGACTGGGCTGGTAAGGTGCGATACTACGATACAGAATCTTTTGTATCAGACTTTCATCAGAGCCATAGTTGCTGCTCAAGAGTAGCTAGGGTCTGGCGAGATCCCACTTCTGCGTGAGCGCATCCAGTCACCTCTACCGCTATACTCTTTTGGACTTCTGACCAAAGAGACACTCTTGCCAACGCCCTCTGAGCAGCTTGCCGGTTCCCCCTCGCCTGATCCCTTGCGTTCCCAGCTCGTAGACGCTGCCCGTTCAGCCTGGGTGAGCCGTCTCATTGACCTCTCAAGGCGGAACAACCTCCTTTACTACCGGTCGATCCCGACCAGTTCGATCGACATTCCGGGTAGGCACCCCGCTCTACTGGAACTGCTGTCGGGCAAGACGGTGAGCATCGAAGCGCTCCTGCCCGAATCAGACAAACGCCCCGGGCCGCGCCCTGCCCATCACGAGGAAAGCGCAAGAGAACAACGAAGAGAAGGGCCTTCAGACTCTGTACCTTGCCTTGGGCTTCGTGAGCTGGACGGCTGAAGACGGTGGACGTGACGCCATGGCGCCGTTGTACCTCCTGCCGCTCCAGGCCAAGCGGAAGGGAAGAGACGCAACTGCGGTCGAGTTCCAGGTTGCTGGAGAGCCCAGGATCAGTCCCGTGTTGCTGCATGTGCTTTCTGACGAGTTCGACGTGCGAGCCGATGCGGAACAGATGCTGCAGGCTGCAATGTACCGGGATGCAGGCGGCGGCAGTGCAAAGGACGACGGCGCATCGATAAATCTTGAGAGTTGCCGGGCTGCCCTGGCCAACCTGGAAAGCAAGGCCCATCGTGTACCCGGCTTCCGCACCGAGCTGTCCGGGGCCATCGGCAACTTTTCCTTCGCCAAGCTCGCTCTCGTGAATGACTTGGAGGCCGCAGGCGAGCGCCTAACCTCGAACGAGGTGGTCGCGGCGATCGCGGGGGACAACAAGGTGCGCGGCCGGCTAGGCTCGGCGCAAGTCTCGATTGACCCGAAGACGCTCGATGCTAGGCCGCCCAGCGAAGAGTTCTGTGTGGTCGAAGCAGACTCGAGCCAGCAGGCCGCGATCGCCGGCATCGCCAAAGGCCAGAACGCCGTCATCCATGGACCTCCTGGCACAGGCAAGAGCCAGACCATCACGAAC
>CAXTRM010000140.1:5290-6137 GCA_964246625.1 uncultured Acidobacteriaceae bacterium | reverse complement strand
TTGCAACCCTGGTCGCCTATGGAAAGACGGTGCTGTTTGTCGCCGAAAAGCGGGCGGCGCTGGAGGTCGTCCAGCAGAGGCTGGAGGAGAACGGCCTTGGGCACCTCGCCATGGACCTCCATGGAGCCGAAGTCAGTTCCAAGCGGGTGATGGAGCGTGTGGCACGAACACTCCATCACGTCAGGGAAGCCAAGCCGGCCGAGGCGGACGCTGTGCATAAGCTCTTCGAGGATAGGCGCAGCAAGCTGAATGCCCACGATGCGCAAATGCACACGGTCTCCGAGCGCGCCGGCAAGACGGTGTACCAACTGCAGGGAGCCCTCCTCAGGTTGCCGACAGCTGCGAAAACCAGTGTGCGTTGGCGTGGTGCTGAGCTCGCACAGATAACGCCCGGAAATGCAGGTCAAGTTCGTGATCTACTGCTCGAGGCCGCGCCCTATGCAAGCCTCTTCTTGCGTCAGGACGCCTCCCCCTGGACTGGCATTCCGTTCAGCACAGGCCAACAGGTGCAAGACCGGGTCGACCTATCGCAACGGCTTGTCCATGAGACACTGCCTCACCTTCGCTCGCAGCTGTCGGAGCTGAGCCGGGTCAAGGGCATCCGGGAGCCGGCCACGTTTGCAGACGCAGACACCGCGGCTGCACTGCTTCAAGGTGTGCAGAAGCTGCTCGAAAAGTACGATATCGAAGTCTTCGCGGCGGACCTGCCAGCCCTACTTCGAGACCTGAGCGAAGCCAAGAACGGCGGTCTGAAGGCGGTTTGGCTTTCCTGGACGAGCGGAGCGGTCAAGACGGCGAGAAAGCGTATCGCTACCCTGCGCAAAGGCGCCCTGACCGGACTTGCTGA
>CAXTRM010000140.1:4514-5280 GCA_964246625.1 uncultured Acidobacteriaceae bacterium | reverse complement strand
ATCCTGGGGGCCACGCGGGAGGTTCACGATTTGGAACAGGTTGCCGGCAAGAGTGGGTGGCAGCAATTGAGTTTCGATCAGCTTGCCTTAGTACTCGATCCCTATGCAGCCGATGCCGTCACGCCATTCCGCATGCTGTCGCTTTCAGAGCTCGAAACGAAGCTACGCGCGGCCGGAGTACAGCGGCTGGTGGAAGACCTGAGGCAGCGCAAGGTGGTACAGGAACTCTGGCCCGCTGTGTTTGACCATGCCTGGTTCTCTTCGGCGCTCGATGAAGTCGCGCTGCGGCTGCCGGAGGTTCGGAGTTTCGTGGGCTCCACCCATGGGACATACGTGGAAGAGTTTAAGCGGCTCGACAGGGACAGGCTCGCGCTCGCCAGGGAGCGTGTTCGCCGGACGCATGCCGAACGGACCATCGCCGTTATGAATGCCCATCCCGACCAAGAGGCTCTGATCAAACAGGAAGCGGCCAGAACACGCCGGTTCCTGCCCTTGCGCAAGGTGTTTGAGGAAGCATGCGAGGTCATGACGGCGGTGTGCCCTTGCTGGATGGCAAGCCCGCTTTCGGTGGCGCAACTGATCCACCCGACGGTGACTTTCGACTACGTCATCTTCGACGAAGCCTCCCAGATCCTGCCCGAAGATGCAATTCCGGCCATCATGCGGGCCAAGTACGTCGTGGTCGCCGGCGACAACAAGCAGCTTCCCCCGACAGGGTTCTTCGCCGCCGGTAATCCGGATGGAGACGACGGAGACAGTACCGCTG
>CAXTRM010000140.1:3694-4504 GCA_964246625.1 uncultured Acidobacteriaceae bacterium | reverse complement strand
CATGATGCTTCCCTTTGCGCACGGTTTTCACTTGAACTGGCACTACCGTAGCCGGGATGAGGCGCTGATCTCTTTTTCCAATCACTGGATGTATGACGACCGGCTTGTGACGTTCCCAGGGGCCGGTGGACCTCCGGCCATCGCGCATGTCCTCGTCAACTATGTACCGGAAGCAGATGGCCAGGAGGAGAGTTCCGGGGTCGAGGTGGAGCGAGTCGTTGAGCTCGTTCTCCGGCATGCGGCCGAGCAGCCGGACCGGAGCCTGGGTGTGATTGCTATGAGCCTCAAGCATGCCATGCGGCTCCAGGGTGCGATTGATCTCGCGCAGGCAAAGCATCCCGAACTCACGGAGTTCTTCGACCCAGGCCGGCGTGACCGCTTCTTTGTCAAGAATCTCGAACGGGTCCAAGGTGACGAGAGGGATGCGATCATCCTCTCGGTTGGCTACGGCAAGGACAGGGCAGGGAACCTGCCTCTGCGGTTCGGTCCCATTCTGGCCGCGGGCGGTATGCGCCGACTCAATGTGGCTGTTACTCGCGCC
This sequence comes from uncultured Acidobacteriaceae bacterium, assembly GCA_964246625.1. Lineage (GTDB taxonomy): Bacteria > Acidobacteriota > Terriglobia > Terriglobales > Acidobacteriaceae > Granulicella. Next base: position 3,963 of record CAXTRM010000140.1, on the reverse strand, counting down.
CGGGAGCGGATGACGGTCGTTTCTTCCTTCGCACACACCGATATTGATTTGACCAAGGTGCGGCCGGGGACCGGGCTTGAGTTCCTGCGGAACTACCTCCAGTACGCGGCTAGCCAGGGACGGATCCTTGCGCACGGTGAACTGTCGAGTGAGCCGATGAACGACTTCGAGGCGGATATCTATGAGGCGCTGACTGCACGTGGCCTCAACCTCGTATCGCAGGTCGGTTGCTCTCAGTTCCGCATCGACTTTGGCGTGTGCCACCCGAC
>CAXTRM010000140.1:2561-3684 GCA_964246625.1 uncultured Acidobacteriaceae bacterium | reverse complement strand
CGACAGAACCGGGCCGCTTTGTGCTGGCAATCGAGGCCGATGGCGCCACCTACCATTCCAGCTACACGGCGCGGGATCGCGACAGGTTGCGTCAGCAGATGCTTGAAAACCTGGGCTGGAAGTTCCATCGTATCTGGTCCACGGATTGGTTCCAGCGCAAACAGGTTGAGGTCGAGCGTGCGATGGCCGCCTACGAGCGAGCAGTTGCAGAAGCACAGGAGCCACAGCCAAAGAACTTTCGAGTAGAGCCGACCCATCCTGTGCCCGAGGTGCCCTTAGAGGAACTACGTGCCGAGCGGAGCTCCATCTTTCCGCCGATCCCCAAACGGGGAAGCATCGGAGAATACACCCGTGGTGAACTCCAAGCGCTGTACAGCTGGGTTAGTTCCGATGGGCGATTGCGTACGCATGACGAGATCGCGGATGAAATGTTCAACGCTCTCCCATTTACACGCCGCGGCTCCAAGATCGAGACGACTCTACGGGACACCATCCTCCGTTGTGAGACCCCTTCTGTGAAGAGGTAAGAGCCCACTTCCTGACCCGAAACAGTTCGGTTTCAGGTGATTGGCAGCCCTGGGATTATGCTGTTGGGCTGTCTGTTGCTTTCAGCAATACTGTCGTAGCGCGTTAGCGCATTCTGTCGCTCCTAATCCAAGCAGGCTTGTCATTCACCCCATTCTTGCTCGGTTACGCCCTGTTTAGGCTGTTTCATCAGGTACTGATCGAGCGGGTCTGATGACAAAGAACGTTGATAGCTACGACAAACAATTCTGAAAACTACATAGTGAACCTACTCACCATTTTCAGGAAAGAAGAGTGCGTCTTCACAGGATGAAGTGCGCAACGGGAGAAGCTGCTTTTTACTTGCCTTCCCTTTTTGTTCGCTGCCACAATGGGTTAGAAGCGTGATAGAGATGACACCGGGCGAAGGCGAGAGACGCGCGCAGAGTGGCTATGTGCCACAGTACGATACCGCAGCCATGCTCATTTACGAAGGCATCGCTTCTGGTGACCTGCAGTGGATAGGCGTGGCCGATCGCTCAGCCGGCACCTTTGACGATATCGTACTCGGTTACCGAGACAAAGCAATCGCATACCAGATGAAGTCTACCGGTGAACC
>CAXTRM010000140.1:1864-2551 GCA_964246625.1 uncultured Acidobacteriaceae bacterium | reverse complement strand
GTGAACCCGCGTCGTTTAGTCTGCGCACTTTGCTTCTCGGCGCGGAAAACGTCCTTGGAAAGATCGATGAGTCAAGAAGAAGCATCATCAATTCTCTGCCTCCAGGTACAGAGGTTCAAACTATTTTCATTACGGACAAGCTACCTAGAGAAGACGACGCTCTTGTAAATCAAGACAGGCGCATCTCATCGGCTGCGTACTTGAGAGCGCATGCCGCTTTCGCGCGGTCGTCGTCTCTACAGGAATGGCTCTCAACCGATAAAGCTGAATTCATCAGAGAACTCTGGACGTCCTCCGGCCTAGGTGAAAGTGCGTTCGAGGCCTTGTGGCGTCACACGGGGTTCTGTACAGGGGACGCAAGGAAGAAGTTGGGAATTGCATTCCCTACCAATGCTGAACGGAAGAGAATCAAACAGATCGCGGATGAACTGCCACGTCTCGTCGCACATCGTCCTCCTCAGGATCGGTGGTTCATTGAGGAGCTCCTGGCTCGGCTCGGCTGGGACCCTGCGTTCAATCTTAAGCATGCACATTCGTTCCCTGTTGACGCTCTTTACGAGAGCAACGTAGAGACCCATCAAGCACTTGCAGATGCTCTTCGTAACACCAACTCCGGATACGTCGGACTCATTGGTCCCCCGGGATGTGGGAAGTCGACTCTACTTGCAGCAGGCGTCTTACCTAGCC
>CAXTRM010000140.1:923-1854 GCA_964246625.1 uncultured Acidobacteriaceae bacterium | reverse complement strand
AGCCCACGAGCTCGCGTATTTCGATATCTTGCGTTCGTTCCAGGTCTGGGTCAAGGATTAGGACGAGGTGAAGCTTCGGATTTCCTCGGTGATCTAATTCGGCAGTTCAAGCGAGAAGGTCTCGGGCGCCAGATCGTTCCCGGAAGTGAACTGTACGAATTAAGAGCTCAATTCAGCCATATGCTCCACGAAGCTTCTGAGCAATTCGGCGCTGGCGGCCTGAAGACGATCATCATTGTCGACGGTTTAGACCATGTCCCCAGAGAAGAGCGACCGACGCGGAGCTTTCTATGCGAGCTGCCGCTTCCGCAATCAGTACCCGAGGGGGTAATCATAATCCTTGGTACTCAAAGGCTGGACCTCGCGGATGTTCCCGATAGTGTACAAAGCCAAGCGTCCAAACCAGATCGACTGATACCGGTGACACCGCTCACGCCCGCAACAGTTGCTCGACTAGCAGAGCTCGCACAGCTTCCGGTAGACATTCCGATCAATGCCGTATTTGAGAAGGCTAAAGGTCATCCTTTGGCCACTCGCTATGTGATCGAGACTTTGAATCATTTGTCAGACGCTGACCAGCGTAGGAGATGGTTACTTGAGGGGCCAGAGTATGGAGGCGACATTGATGTTTTCTATGACCGGACGTGGAGTGAACTGCGCAGATCTCGCGAGGCCGTTCTAGGTCTTCAATACCTTGCGTTGATAGAAGCTCCGATCAGTCCTTTGAGCTTAGATAGCCTCATCGGCTCTGAAGCAACCGACTCGGTTTCGACCTTTGCAGGTCATCTTCTTCGCATCGACAGCAATCAGCGTTGGTCCATCTTCCACAACAGTTTTCGCCTCTTTCTCCGGTCCAAGTTCGAGACACGCTACGGCATTCCACACGAGAGCCTGCTTCTCCGGCGTTACCGCGAGCTGGCAGTTCTTGCTT
>CAXTRM010000140.1:305-802 GCA_964246625.1 uncultured Acidobacteriaceae bacterium | reverse complement strand
AACGCCCGAGTATTTTCGCGAGCAGCTTTTTGCTGGCCGGGCTGCGGATGAGATTTATTCAGACCTTCGACTGTTGATGACAGCGATTAAAGAAAAGCGAGACCTCGCTGCTCTAGTTGCTGCAATCTTCTCGACGCACGAACTGAACATGCGCATCGAGGTCATCAATGACGAGGTGATTGACGCCTACATAGCTCTAGGAATGTTCAGCCACGCCCGGAATCTGCTTAGGAGTGGGTCGTATGCAGTGTCTAGTGGCAAAGGCTACGACCTAGTCGAGAGACTCCTGTACGCGGGAGAACTTGTTCAGGCCAAGGAGCTCTTTGCAGAGCTTGAGCCTCTGGATTACCTGTTTGGTCAAGCGGAATGGGATGGGCTGTCGAACCATGGAAGAAAAGACCTCGAGCGTTGGGCGGAACTTTCACTGGCCTTCCGCAGCCCTGGTGAGGTTACACAAGCCATGGATCGTATTCAGGTCAGAGATCACTGGTCACAAG
>CAXTRM010000140.1:0-259 GCA_964246625.1 uncultured Acidobacteriaceae bacterium | reverse complement strand
TGTTCGCCGCTAAAGGGCACCTTCAACGGCATCCGGATCTAGATGCTGAAGATGTCCGTTGCTCGCTGTCAGTCAAGTTGGAACACCGATCGCTTGTAGAGTATTTCGGCATCGCTCCCGCTATCGCTTCGGGCTTATTCACAGTTGCCCGTCAACGGTGCGAATGGTGCTTAGCCCAGCGGCACAATTTTGGCACGAGGCAGCTTCTACGTCTTGCTTCGGCGCTGCTGCAGCTCTCGATGACCAACGAGGCAAGAAC
>CAXTRM010000139.1:8773-9094 GCA_964246625.1 uncultured Acidobacteriaceae bacterium | reverse complement strand
ACCACCTTTTGCCGTTGCTCCGCCGTCAGCGTCGCCAAAAACTGGTCGGCCGCATGCACGATGTTTGCGTTGGAAGCATTTTGCTGGCCGTCTGCAGCCGGAGCCAGGGAGAGAACGACCGCAGTCGCAAGAGCAAGGAACCGTTTCATTGTGCCGCCGTCAGCTTCACGCCGTAGTCGTTGGTTGGGTCGCGATAGATGGTGTGGACATGCAGGGTCGGATCACCGCCAACGCCCTGCGGCGAAAACTCGATGACCAACCTGGGTCCCTGGATGCGGTAGTACGCGCTGCCGTTTTTGCCAGCCGCGTGCGTGGTGGACC
>CAXTRM010000139.1:0-8716 GCA_964246625.1 uncultured Acidobacteriaceae bacterium | reverse complement strand
ATCCGGTAGGCTCCCCAGATCCACCTGCATTCCCCGGTCCACGTCCGACCCTAGACCGCCTTCATGCTGTGCGGTCCACACCCAGCACGAGGTCACACAGAACGCCACAACCGTGGCAAGAACAGCGCTCCTACTCATGGCTCTCCTTGCCTTTTCTGGTCCCACAGTTGGAGAAAGCAGGTACGTAGCATTAAGACGAGTGCTTGGAGGGCAAGTTTCAGACGCTTCTCAACCGGACCTGGTTCGGCCTCGTAAGAAAACCGTTGTCGGGAGGAGAATCGCCGTGTTTCTGGCATGTGGGAAGGGTGCAGGTCTGCCAAAGAGCGACACAGTTTCTTCTTGCTTGCCAGCTCCAGTAAACTGGCTCGGAGCAGGTCAAGCCGCGTCGAAGCGGCTTGTTAAACGGGGAAGCTGGTGTGAATCCAGCGCTGTCCCGCAACGGTGATGGGGTTCTGCACACTCCAAAGTCCGAGTACCGGCCTGCTGCCACCACCACGGAAGCGAAAGGATTCGCTGACCGTGGGTGCGTTTGAGTCGACCGCTCTCGTGGACTGGAACGGTGTGACAATGCATCATCCGCGTGCCCTCGCGCGCCGGGTGCGGCCTGCGCATGGGTGGTTCTCACAGCAAAAAGGAGAACCGTGTAATGGCCCGCAATACCCCTCTCAAAACATCTGCTTTGGGCTTTCCGCGCATGGGCAGCCATCGCGAATTGAAGTTCGCCCTGGAGTCCTTTTGGAAAAGTAACTCTTCCGAGGCGGAGCTCCTTGAGCTTGCCAGAAAGCTTCGTCAGTCTCACTGGAAACTCCAGAAGGAGGCCGGTCTCAGCATCATTCCCTCCAATGACTTCTCTTTCTACGATCATGTGCTCGACGCACTTGTGTTGATCGGAGCCACGCCGGAGCGTTTTGGCAACCGGGCCGATTCGCTGACGCAGTACTTCGCCATGGCTCGCAACAGCACCGAACAAACGGCCATGGAAATGACCAAGTGGTTCGACACAAACTACCACTACCTCGTGCCGGAATGGAGTGCGGCGCTTGCACTTGCTCCAAACACCCGCAAGCTGCTGAACGAAGTCCGCGAAGCACGCGAGCTGGGTATCGAAACACGGCCGGTGCTTATCGGGCCGGTCACGCTGCTTCTGCTCGGCAAACCGGTTGCAGGCTTCGGCATCACCCTGCTGCTTCCAAAGCTGATTGCCGTGTACCAGCAGGTGCTTGCCGAACTTTACGCCGAAGGCGTGACCCACGTGCAGATCGACGAGCCCATGCTGGTCACCGACCTCGGCCCGTGGGAGAAACAAGCATATCGGAGTGCGTACAAGCAGTTGGCCGAAGTGCCGGTACAGCTCATGTTGACGACCTACTTCGGGGAGCTTGGAGACAATCTGCCCCTGGCGCTCGATCTACACACCGCTGGGCTGCACATCGACGCCGTACGCGCGCCCGAGCAGGTGACCCAAGTGGTGACGACGCTGGGACCAGACCAGACGCTGAGCCTGGGTGTTGTAAACGGACGCAACATCTGGCTCACGAACTTCGCAGCAGTCGAGCCGCTCATCACACGCGCGGTAGAAGCACTCAGCGCGGATCGCGTCATCCTTTCCACATCGTGCTCGCTGCTGCACACACCACACGATCTCACTCCTGAAGTGAAGCTCGCGCCGCGCGTCAAACGCTGGCTGCGCTTTTCCACAGAAAAGCTCCATGAGCTCACGTCTCTTGCCTCGGGTGACGCCGCGGCCTTTGCAGCCAACGCAAGCTCCGTCGCCGACCGCGAAGCCGCCGAGACCAGCAGGAACACGGCCGTGCGCGACCGGCTGGAACAGCTCACCGAGACCGACTTCCACCGGAAGAACGCGTATGCAACTCGTGCTGAAGTGCAGCGTGCCAAACTGAAGTTGCCGCCACTGCCGACCACCACCATCGGCTCGTTCCCACAGACCGCGGAGATCCGGCAACATCGCGCGGCGTTCAAGCATGGGCGTATCAGTCAACAGCATTACGTTGCGTTTCTTCGCCAGGTCACCCAAGACTGCATCCGCGAGCAGGAGCGCATCGGGCTCGATGTGCTGGTGCATGGCGAATTTGAGCGGAACGACATGGTGGAGCACTTCGCGGAGTTTCTGGAAGGCTTCGCCTTCACAGAGAATGGCTGGGTGCAAAGCTATGGATCGCGTTGCGTTAAGCCGCCGGTTCTCTACGGCGACGTTTGGCGTCCCAGGCCGATGACCCTCGAGTGGTCCGGCTATGCACAGTCGCTCACAAAGAACCCGATGAAGGGCATGCTGACCGGGCCCATCACAATGCTGCAGTGGTCGTTTGTGCGCGATGACGTTCCGCGCAAGGACACAGCCGGGCAGATCGCGCTCGCCCTGCGGGATGAAGTACGCGATCTCCAGGCAGCTGGACTGCCTATGGTTCAGGTAGACGAACCGGCGCTACGCGAAGGTCTTCCACTGCGTCGCTCTGCTTGGGCCCCATATCTGCAATGGGCGGTACAGGCGTTCAGGTTGGCCACGAGTGGCATTGAGGATGCAACCCAGGTCCACACGCACATGTGCTACTGCGAGTTCGAAGACATTCTGCCGTCGATCGCGGAACTGGACGCAGACGTGATCTCCATCGAGTCGGCGCGATCGAAGATGGAGCTGCTCGAAGCGTTCCGTGCACATGGCTACCCCAACGAAATCGGTCCCGGCCTCTTCGACATCCATACGCCGCGCGTACCTTCGTCGGAAGAGATGCGTAAGCTGCTTGGGCTGGCGCTGGATGTCCTCCATCCGGAGCAGATCTGGGTCAACCCGGACTGCGGTTTGAAGACGCGGGCTTGGCCGGAGACCATAGCGGCCTTGGAAAACATGTGCAAGGCTGCAGCTTCCGCACGCTCCACGATCAGGACGTAAGCTCGCATGCGCGGGCACCCGGAGGGCCGGCGGTATACCAACCGGCCCTCTCTTAAACAGGGCGATATATTCACCGCGCGTGCTATGGTCCGAAGCTACACGGCTGCTCCTCCGCTGAAGCTCTCGTACCGAGGGCAGGCTAGCCAAGAACCGCCGGCTTCAGTGTTTGTTCACACCACTGCCGGAAGCTGGTAGGTGTGCTCGATTCCCCCGTACGCACCACGGCATTGTCAAGGCCCTCATTCTTGGCCGCCATCATCTCGGCATACCCTTCGGCGACCGCAGGGGACATACCGAAACCGGCAAGCCGCTGCTTGAACGCATCAAGCGGGATCTGCTTGAAGCCAACCTGCTTACCGAGAACCTCTGACAGGATCACGGCCATCTCCGGGAACGTCAGATCCTCGGGACCAAGCACCGGGATGTCACTCTGTCCGGTCCACGTGCTGTCAAGTAGGTGTCGTGCGGCTACCGCGGCGATGTCGCGCGTGGCCACCGTTGGAAATTTGCGCTCGGCAGAGAGAGGAGAGAGGAACATGCCCTGAGCTTTGATCGCACCGGCCTGCTGGAGCAGGTTGTCCATGAAGGAAGGCATCGTGAGCGCCCGGAGGTGGACGCCCGTGCTTGCGAGCAGATCATCCATCGCCAGCGACGCTGTGACCAGGCCGGCGTGAGCTGCCGCATCTGTTCCACGGCCGAGAGCCGAGATCGCCACAACACGCTTGACACCCTGCTGCTTCAACGCCTCTGCCGCGGGGCGGGTGAAGCCGACATACGCCGCTTCCATGCTCTTCGCCTGTGCGGGCGGCGGAACGAGCCAGAGGACGGCGTCTGCTCCCTTGAATGCCTTGGTGACGACGCACTTTCGCTATGGGAACCCGCAACGACCTCCACTTGGCCAGCCACATCTGCGAGCTTCGAGGGATCTCGCGCAACGACACGAATCTGCTCGCCGCTGCGGAGAAGGATGAGGTGCGAAAACAGGGTCGCGCTCGGACCGGCACTCGTGTTTAGCCGGCCGGCACATACCTGTTCCGTTGCGGGTGCTCAGCCTGCTTAGAACTTATCATCCTGGTTCTTCCGCGCTTCCTGCGCAGGAATGTTCTGTATGGTGTCCCAGTGCTCGGCGATCTTTCCGTTTGCAACACGGAACAGATCGTAGTACGCCACCGGTTTGTCAGTGATTGAGCCGCTGGCGGCGACCAGGACGAAGTTCCCCTCGCCCAGAACCTTCTCGATCTTCCCAACTTCAGCGCGATGCCCTGCTTGGCCTGCTGCTGCATGAGCGCACCAAGCGCGGACAGCCCGTCGCCGCCTCTGGCGTCGTGCTGGATGAACTCGTCGCCATCGAAGAAGGTGCCCATCCGGGCAAAGTCGCCGTTCAGGAAGATCGTTTGATAGAAGTCCTGAACGTCGGCCTTGTTCCTGGCCATTTGGGGAAAAAGCCTCAGCTTGCGTGGGTCCGTCCACCGGGGTATGCCCGCTTGCGTTCGGCGGTGTTTTGTTCCGCCAGATTGTCCCAGTGTTCTACGATCTTGCCATTCTCGAAGCGGAAGATATCGAAGAACACCTTGGGGCCATACAGGTCTCCTTCCGCCTGTGTAAAGACGTAGTCCCCGTCTTGGAAGGCTCGTACGACCGTGATCGGGCTCTTCTGAGACGGCAGATCGCTTATGAAATCTTGGATACCCGCTACGCCCGGGTAGGCTGCAGGATTGTGGTCTACGAAGTGCTTGGCATCGATGTACCTGGCTGCAAGGGCAGCATCCCTGTTCCCGATGCCTTGAAACAAGGCATCGCCTTACCTATGTCGTCCCCGGGCTTCCCTGCTGCCATGGCTGCTGCTACGGCGGCGAAGCTGAATGCCATCGTGCGTGCTGCGATGCTGATGCGAGTACGCTTTATCATCTGGTTCCCGTCCTTTTCGCTTCATCTCAGCTGAAGGCTCGACGCCCTCCACCCCTGATGCGCTTTGTATACTACACCGTACCGTTTACTTATGCACGAGTCAGATCGGAGATGCACAATAAGGGTTGTGGAGAAACGGGGAGACAAACTGCGCGAACACATCCTTTGGGTCGCAAAAGATGTGTTTCTCGAATTGGGATTTGAGAGGGCATCAATGGATGTCATCGCAGCCCGCGCCACAACCTCGAAACGGACGCTGTACGCCCATTTCGAGAGCAAGGAGAAGCTGTTCCTCGCCGTCATTGAGTTGGTGCGGAGTCTTTTCCTAAGCAGGTTGGGCATGCCGGGGGACTACGCGTCTAGGCCCCAGGAGGCTCTCGTGCTCTTCTGCGGCCGGTACATGGAAATCCTCGTCTATGAGAGCAACGTTCAGATGATGCGAGTCAGCATGGCGGAAAGTGAGCGCTTTCCCGAGCAGGCCTCCCTCTACTTCGATGTGATGTTCACCCAGGTCCACGACCGTCTGTCCACCTATCTCAGAGCGCAGTTTTCGCTTTCTCCGCGAGCCAGCTCCGACGCCGCTCATCGACTGCTGAGTCAGATTCTTTACCCGCAGTTGACGCGATCTCTGTTTGGAATGGATCCACTAGCCAGGAGCTTCCATCCCGAGACACTCTCACCCGAGTTCAATCTGACCGCCACACGCAAGGCGGTCTCAGACCTGGTTGAACACCTTCGTGCAAGAAAAGCTTGAAACACCGCTCCTGCAACTCCGGCCACAGCCACGAAGGAGCAAGACGGGAAACTTGCGGAAGCACGTGATGGCCACAGCTGGATGGCCGAGGCTGGCCGGTAGCTACCAGTCCCGAAACCCTTACACATAAAGTTCAGCTTCGCCCGTTGAGCCACGAAGAAGAAAAAGTTCCGGTTCCGCCGATACTCACAGCCCTGTTTGGCAAGATCGCGCGCAAGAACAGCTCACGCCTGTGCCCTATCCTGTGCAACAGCCGCTCCGTTCCCAAGCGGAGACAATTAGTGGGCTGAACCCACGCTCTGCATGGACGACCATCATTCGCGTCCGCTGAATGCCATGGCGGTCGGAGCTCTTCCAGCCGAACTATCGACTCCTTCAGATCGCCCTGCGTGCATGGCAGCAGGGTAACGCGGTTTTCCTGCGTGTTCCCGGGAGTGGCTTCACGTATAAGGGAAAGAACTGACCGATCAGGAGTTCGCCTGTGCCCTGTTCCCTCTCGTACCGTGCGCCACGGTCGCTGTTTCGCCTCGCCTGTCTTTCCGCGTTCGTTTTCGGCAGCATTCCGTTGCTCGCGCAACGGCAACCAGAAGCCGAGCAGGCCGCGCCCTATGACCCTCGTGTCACGTTCGCCCCGTTGACCCTGCCCGACCCAATCAACGTGTACCGATCCAGCAACGGTGCGCCTGGACCGCACTATTGGCAGAACGAAGCCGACTATGAACTGCATGCTGAGCTGGACACTCAGGCAAAGCAGCTGGCCGCAACAGAGGTCATCACGTACAGCAACAACAGCCCTGATGCGCTGACCTCGCTTTGGGTCCAGCTCGATCAGAACATCTACCGCTCGGACTCGCGAGCTCACCTTTCCAGTGGCGGGTTCCGGCGAGCGAGGCAGAAATCCCCGAGCAGTGGTCCTGCGCCCTCCACGGAAGGGTTCGTTCTGGATGAGGTGCAGATTGGGGCCGGCACTCACACCACAAAAGCCGAGTTCCTCGTGTCGGACACGCGGATGCAGGTAAGGCTCCCTGAACCGCTTGCGGCCAACGGCGGCAAGCTGCAGCTGCACATCCGCTACCACTACACCATTCCTGGCGTGTGGGGCGGACGCACGTCCTGGGGCGCCTCCAAACAGGGTGACATCTACGACATGGCACAGTGGTACCCGCGTATGGCCGTCTATGACGACCTTCACGGCTGGGATACCCTGCCCTATGTCGGCAGCGAGTTTTACCTGGAATACGGCCACTTCGATTACTTCCTCACCGTGCCGGCCAACATGATCGTGGCAGGCTCTGGCGAGCTCATGAACCCGAAGGACGTGCTGACCAGGACCGAGATGGATCGACTCGATCAAGCTCGGAACAGTGACGCCACCATGTATATCCGCAAGCCCGCCGAGGTGGGCGATCCCGCATCACGGCCCAAACAGAACGGCACGCTCACGTGGCACTTTCACATGGACCACACCCGCGATGTTTCCTGGAGTGCCTCGCCGGCCTTTGTGTGGGATGCCGCACGAATCAACCTGCCGGAGGGCAAGCATTCTCTCGCCATGAGCGTGTATCCGCCCGAAAGCGTCGGCCCGGATGCCTGGGACAAGTCCACCGAGTATGTGAAGAACAGCATCGAGAACTTCTCCAAACACTGGTACCCCTACGAATGGCCAACCGCTGTCAGCGTTGCAGGCTTCTCAACGGGCATGGAGTATCCAGGTATTGTCTTCGACGGTATTGACGACAAGGGAAAGTTTCTTTTCTGGGTCACGGCTCACGAGATCGGACACGATTGGTTTCCCATGATCGTCGGCTCCAACGAGCGTCGCCACGCCTTCATGGATGAGGGTTTCAACACGTTCATCGACATCGAGGAATCCGATCTCTACGCCGGCGGCAAGTATGGTCCCAAGCGTGATTCGGAATACTCCGGCGACGGAGAACCAGCTGACGCGATCCTCAAGGTCCTCGATGACCGGGACGCACCGACCCTGATGGTGCCCGCAGATGATTATCTGCCTCAGGTTGGGCATCCGGTCAGCTACTTCAAAGGCGCCTATGGCATGGTGCTTCTACGCGAGCACATTCTGGGCAAGGAGCGTTTCGACGCCGCCTTTCGCCGCTATATCCGCGACTGGGCGTACAAGCACCCATCCCCATCTGACTTTTTCCGCGAAATGGAAAGCGAAGGCGGTGAGGATCTCAGCTGGTTCTGGCGGGGTTGGTATCTGAACAACTGGCGGTATGACGTGGCCGTCGACAGGGTTGAAGGCACGGGGTTCACACTCAGCAACCGGGGTCAGCTCGTTCTGCCCACGCCGGTGCAGATAAGCTTTCGCGACGGCACCACAACGCGTTTCGTTTTGCCGGTGGAAACGTGGGAAAGCAAGGGCACCTACACATGGTTTGCGGACCGGCCCTCCGCCATCTCTTCGGTGGTTGTAGATCCCGATCATGCCCTGCCTGATGACGATCGGAGCAACAATCAGAAGACCGCACCGTAGCACAATGATTGGCGCAGAGCACTAGCGGCCCATCACCCTCGAAACCCCGGTGGGTGGGTCGCTGGCGCAGGCACACGTACCGCAAAAGGTGTGATTGACTCGGTGCGCCGCGATCATCAGCAAGCTTCCCAACGACGTAATGCCCACCTCCCAAACGTGGCTGGGCAGCCGGTCGCCGAACCACGCCGCATAAACGATGCAGCAAAGGCCAGTCATCAACAGCAACACGACGCGCCAGCGGTGGTGGCGGCGAAACCCGCCAACAAGCGCCAGCGCTCCAAGGCAAGCCACACACACCGCAAGCGTTCTGTGCGTGCCCTCTTCTCCTGGGAGCAGGTGCGCAAACACGGTAGAAACTGAAAGCAGCATCGGCATGACAAGGCAGTGAACCACACACAGAACAGAGGCCCACGTGCCCAGTCGGTCAGCCCAAAGGCGCGACTCGAGGCGCAAGATGGTGGAGGAAGACGACATCCCTTCATGCTATTGATAATTAGTTCTTTTTAGCAAGTATAGTCTTTGATATGGAGAGGTGTAACTGTCGGCCCTGCCCGCCTTGCGCGGCGAACACGGTTGCCCGCACCCTTGAGCAGTGCCTGCACTCCCTATCTGCAATCGGCACAACTGCCGTAGATAAAGAATTCATGCC
>CAXTRM010000138.1:3458-9159 GCA_964246625.1 uncultured Acidobacteriaceae bacterium | reverse complement strand
GACCGGCCGGCAGGCCCGACGCGAGGGCGTCGGTGGCGAAATTCTTTGTGAAGTGTGGTAGCAAGCGCCGGAAATGGTCGTCTGCCCACAATGGGCATCTGCGGTCAAGGAAAACAGGGCGACGAAGTCGCCAGCTGCAGTGGAACTGGTTGCATAGCGATCAGGGACTCGCAAGCGTAAAGGACAAACAATGTCACGTATTGGATTAAAGCCAATCACCCTGCCAAAGGGTGTGACGTACACGGTCAATGGCGAAGGCGTTCTTGTCGAAGGCCCCAAGGGGAAGGTTACTGCCTTGGTGCCACAGGGCATCACGCTGACGGAGAAGGATGGTGTCCTGTCCGTCGAGCGGCAGAACGACTCACAGAAGGCAGTGCACGGGTTGGCGCGGGCTCTGGTCTACAACGCAGTCGAAGGTGTGACCAACGGTTGGAAGAAGGAGCTCGATGTCGTCGGCATCGGTTATCGCGTCGAGCTGAAGGGCAAGGGTACCGTTGTCTTCACGCTCGGTTACTCGCACGTCATTGAGTTCCCGTTGCCCTCGGGTATTGAGGTGACGGTCGACCCAAAGCAGACGCATGTTACGGTGTCCGGTATTGACCGGCAACGGGTCGGGCAAGTAGCCGCCGACATGCGCTCCCTGCGAAAGCCAGACCCCTATAAGAACAAGGGTGTCCGGTATTCTGACGAGAAGCTGAAGAAAAAGGTCGGGAAGACCGGCGCCAAGTAACCCGCTTAGACGTCAGGATGCTTTCGGCATCCCGAACGTCACACTGAGCCGAACGTCAGCTGAGTCGCTGACGCCCCTAGGAAGGAACAGAATGATTCTCACACCGCAACGAAATAAGATTCGCCAGCGGGTTCACCAGCGCATCCGTGCGAAGATGGCTGGCACAGCTGAAAGACCCCGCTTGAACGTGTATCGCTCCCTGAACCACATCTACACGCAACTAATCGACGACGCCAACGGGGTCACGATTGCGTCTGCCTCCACTGTTGCGAAGAAGGGAACCAACGGTTCTGCCGGGGGCAATGTTGAAGCCGCTAAAACCGTAGGGAAACTGATCGCGGAACGCGGCCAGGCGGCAGGTGTTAAAAAGGTGGTTTTCGACCGTGGCGGCTACCTGTATCACGGTCGTATCAAGGCCTTGGCCGATGCGGCGCGTGAAGCAGGTCTCGAGTTTTAAGCCAGCGCCACACAGATTGGCAGCACCTCCGGACCGGTGTGCCGGAGAGAACGTAAAGGAAAACAATGGCTACTAAGAAGAAGTTAGACAGTAACCGGCTGAATCTCAAGGATGAGGTCGTCAGCATCAATCGCGTGACCAAGGTGGTCAAGGGCGGCAAAAATATGAGTTTTGCTGCGCTGGTGATTGTAGGCGATCCGGGAGAGGGCGTTGTGGGCTATGGCTCCGGCAAAGCCAAGGAGGTGCCGCAGGCGATTCGTAAGGGCATCGAGGCTGCCAAGAAGAACCTCATCAAAGTAAACATGACGCAAACCTCAATCCCTCACCAGGTCCTTGGTCACTTTGGCTCAGGTGAGGTGCTCCTCAAGCCGGCACCGGAAGGTACGGGCGTTATTGCGGGTAAGACGGTTCGTGCCGTCATGACAGCGGCGGGTGTCCAGAATGTGCTAACCAAGAACATCGGCTCGGCAAATCCGCACAACGTGATCAAGGCGACGTTTGACGCGCTCATCCAGCTACGTGACAAGGCTGAGGTTGCGGCGCTGCGCGGCAAGTCGGTGGAAGAGCTTTAACGCAAAGCACGGCGGAGCAGACCAGAGAAGGCGAAGCGCTCCTGCCCCCTGGTCGGTGCACCTCCACGGGAGATGATATGGCAAGCGAGAACAAGATCAAGATTCAATACTACCGCTCCCAGATTTGTACGCCTGTGAAGCATAAGTTGGTGGTGAAGGGGTTGGGGTTCACCCGGCTCAATCAGGTCGTCGAGCGGGAAGACACACCTTCTATCCGAGGCATGGTCAAGAAGATTCCCCATCTGGTGCGGGTAGTCGAGTAAGCTCACCTGCTCTCCGGAATAGCTGGAGAGCCGAATGCGAGTCGGCCCTTGCGCCACGAAGGTCGCCGGCGATAGCGAGGACAATATGGCGAAGGATTTAAGCAATCTGCGTGCGCCCAAAGGGGCGAACAGCAACAAGAAGCGTGTTGGGCGTGGTATGGGCTCGGGTATCGGGAAAACCTCGGGTCGCGGTCACAAGGGGCAGGGTTCCCGTTCAGGATCCAGGCTGATGCGCGGCTTTGAAGGTGGTCAGATGCCCCTCCATCGCCGTTTGCCGAAGCGCGGCTTCACCAACATCTTCCGGACGGAGTACCTGGTGCTCGGGTTGGATAGGATCGCCGAGCTAGGCATCGCCGAGTTGACGCTGGATGCTCTGCAAGAACGCGGTATTGTGAAAGGCCGCAAGCTGGTCAAGGTACTCGCAAACGGCTCGCTAACCTCACCTGTGACGGTTCACGCGCATAAGTTTTCCGAAGCGGCGCGGAAGGCGATCGAGGCAGCTGGTGGCAGGGCTGTTGTGGTCGGCGCTGATCCTGCTGACGCTCCTCAAGCGGCTTAGTTTTCCTGTGGGCTGGGGCGTAACCGCTCCAGCCTCTCGTGTCTTTCGCCGACGCAGGTAAAATAGCCGCGAACAGCCAATCCGCTCTGGCGACTCAGCGCGCACCTGGTTTCGCAAAGCTCACCTTAAGGCCAACGCTCCGATGCTCGAGAAATTCTCCAACGTCTTTCGCCTCCCCGACCTGCGCAAGCGCATTGGTTTCACGCTGGCCCTGTTAGCTGTTTACCGTGTCGGCTTTCACATCCCGACACCTGGTGTGAACGCCGACATGCTGGCTCAATTCTTCAATCAGAATGCCGGTTCGGCCTTGGGCCTGCTGGACCTGTTCGCAGGGGGTAACCTGCGGAAATTCACCATCTTCGCCCTGGGCATCATGCCGTACATCACGGCCTCGATCATCTTTCAGCTACTCACCGTCGTATATGAGCCCTTGGCAAAGCTCCAAAAAGAGGGTGAGGTGGGGCGCCGCAAGATCACGCAGTGGACCCGGTACGTCACGGTACTGCTTGCGATCGTGCAGAGCTTTTTCATCTCGCTTCCGCTCACCAGCCAGGGCATGGTGACCATGCCGAAGGTCGCCTTTGTGCCTCTGTGTATCGTCACGCTCACCTGTGGCACGGCTTTCATTATGTGGCTTGGGGAACAGATCACGGACCGCGGCGTGGGCAACGGCATGAGTCTGCTGATCTTCACCGGCATTGTGGTGGGCTTGCCTGGGGGCATCAGTGAACTGCTCACCAAGGCAAAGACGAACGCCTGGGGTGGGTTCACGCCGGTGGCGATCCTGCTTCTTGTGGTGCTGATGATCGCCGTGGTGGCGTTCATCATCTTTGTGGAGCGATCCGAACGACGGATTCCGATTCAGTCCGCCAAGCGTATTGTGGGGCGCTCGGTCTCCCAAGCATCTACCTCGTTCCTGCCTCTTAAGGTCAATTCGGGTGGCGTGATGCCGGTGATCTTTGCGGCATCCATCCTTTCCGCACCGCAACTGCTGGCGAATGTCAGTCTGTTTGGATCAGGACCTTTGCGTGATACAGCGTACCTGGGACCTGTCTTCCGGGCGCTGGCGCCGGCTGAGCCGTGGTACGAGCTCGTCTACATCGCAGCCATCGTCTTCTTCGCCTACTTCTATATCTCGATCATCTTTCGCCCGGATGATATCGCTGACAACATGAGGAAATACGGCTCCTTCATTCCAGGAATCCGTCCGGGGAAGAGGACGTCGGATTTCATCAATGACGTGCTGACCAGGATCACCTTGGTGGGTGCTCTTTACCTCATCATTATCTCGATTATTCCGCAGCTGCTGATCTCCGGGATTCACTTCAACCATCTGTGGCTGGTAGGGGGCTTCTTTGACCGGCTGCCCACCTGGGTGACCAATGGCCTGGGGGTGCGCTTCTACTTCGGTGGAACCAGTCTGCTGATCGTCGTCGGTGTCGCGATGGACACAGTGCAGCAGATCGAGGCTCAGCTCATCATGCGTCACTATGAAGGGTTCTCGCCAAAGGCAAGCCGACGTCTTGCGCGGCGCTGGTAAGCAACTTCCTGGAACGACGCTCGCCTGGGCAAGAAGGCCTCGGGCAATTACAGCCAGTCTCGCAATGGCCGGTAGATCCCCTGCTCGCCAGAAATAGAGGATACGATGATTGCCTTTCTCCCAGGACCTGTACTCCTGCTGGGGGCGCCGGGTGTAGGTAAGGGCACGCAGGCCAAACGACTAATGACGGAGTTTGCGATTCCGCAAATCTCAACCGGCGATCTGCTCCGCGAGCATCGTAGACAGCAAACCAGCCTGGGGATGCTTGCAGATGAGCTCATGCGGCAAGGCAAGCTTGTTCCTGACGAGCTGGTCAATGACATGGTGGCCGACCGGCTGCTTCAGCCAGATACCCGGCGCGGCTACATCCTTGATGGCTTTCCGCGAACCCTGAACCAGGCCGAGTGGCTGGATGAGTACATCACGCGAGATCATGGCGAAGCTGTGGATCCAGGAGACGCGGCCCAGGGCCCTCAGCCAAAGCTCCCTGTAATCGCAATTCACCTGGTGGTGGACAGGCAGGTGCTGCTCGAGCGCATAACGGGTCGCCGCATCTCCCCAACAGGCAACATCTACAACATCTACACGAACCCGCCGAAGCAAGAAGGTATTTGTGACATCGACGGCGGACCTCTCACGCAACGAGCAGACGATCGCGAAGAGGTCTTCTTGGAACGCATGAAGTCGTTCGAAGCACAGACCGCGCCTGTCGTTGAGTACTACCGGACCCACGGCAACCGGTTTAGCGAGGTGGATGGCAATCGGGCTTTGGAAGAGGTCACCCAGGCGATCCGTTCCACCCTGCTGCAGATGCGTCATAAGCCTGAGTAGCTTTTTGCCGCTCGCGGCATCGGATGACGTATGGCGATATTGATCAAATCTGCTGCGGAGATCGAGAAGATGCGCGTCTCCGGCGCTGCCTTGGCTGAGGTGCACGCTGCCGTGCGGGATGCAGTGTGTGATGGCGCGACCACGATGGACCTGGAACGGGCCGCTGCGGCCAAGGTCGCGGAGCTGGGGGTCATACCGGCCTTCAAGGGGTACCACGGCTACCCAGCCATCCTATGCACCTCGGTGAATGAAGAGGTGATCCATGGCATTCCTAGCGACAAGCGTGTAATGAAGAGTGGTGACGTTGTGTCTATCGATTGTGGGGTCGTGGTAAACGGCTTCTACTCTGACCGGGCCATGAGTTACGCCGTGGGCACGCCGACAGCTGCGGCTGAGAAGCTGCTGCGAGTCACCGAAGCCTCCCTGTACGCAGCCATCGACAAGGCAGTCCCTGGCGGGCGTCTGGGTGACATCGCCTGGGCGGTCCAGAGTATGTGCGAGGCCGAGGGTTACGGCGTTGTGAAGGAGTTCGTCGGTCACGGCATCGGCAAAAGCATGCACGAGGATCCGCAGGTTCCAAACGTGGGAACTCCCGGCAAGGGACCACGACTCAAGCCCGGGATGGTGCTTGCCATTGAACCCATGATCAATGCCGGCGCAGCGGAGGTAAGAGTGCTGGCCGACGGCTGGACCGCCGTGACGGTAGACGGAAGCTTGAGTGCTCACTTTGAGCACACCGTGGCTATCAC
>CAXTRM010000138.1:1585-3358 GCA_964246625.1 uncultured Acidobacteriaceae bacterium | reverse complement strand
TGCCATCGTTTACATCTGCCAACCTTTACTACATCTACAATGCAACGTTGTAGCAGGGTCAATGCCGGTTCTGCATCTGATGAAAGTGCCGGGAATCAGATAGAAGACAGGTTTTGGAGGCTGACTACTTGTATGGCAGCAGTGAACACAATGGAACGCCGTCCGCGAGTGGTCATCGTAGGTGCTGGGTTTGGGGGCATTCACGCGGCCCAGGGTCTAGGCAAAGCCGAGGTGGACATCACCGTCCTGGATCGGCGCAATCACCACACCTTTCAGCCTTTGCTGTACCAGGTTGCCTTGGCGGTGCTGTCGCCCGGTGATATCGCTCAACCCATCCGGTCGATTCTGCGGGAAAATCGAAACACAGAAGTGTTGATGGATGAAGTTACAGGTTTTGACCTGGAAGCGAAGCGGGTCCACGTCAAGAGTGGCGCTGAGGTGGTTTACGACTATCTTGTCGTCGCAACCGGGGCGACTCACAGCTACTTCGGCCATGATGACTGGGCGCCACTCGCGCCTGGGCTGAAAACTGTAGAGGACGCTACCGAAATTCGCCGGCGTGTTTTGCTTGCCTTTGAACTGGCGGAACGTCAGAAGCTCGAAACCGGCTCTCACCCGCCGCTGAACTTTGTCATCATCGGGGGAGGACCCACTGGGGTTGAGCTCGCCGGGGCCATCTCCGACATTGCCCGGCTATATATGACGAAGGACTTCCGGCACATCGATCCGGGCTCGGCCAATGTCATGATTCTGGAGGGTTCGCCCCACATCCTCGCAGCTTACCCTGAAGATCTGCAGCAAAAAGCAGTCGAGCAGCTCGCTCACCTCGGCGTCACTTGCCGCACGGGGTCGCATGTAACCGAAGTAGGGCCAGGTTACGTGAAAGTGGGCGACGAGCGGATCGAGAGTGTCTGCACGCTATGGGGTGCTGGCGTCCAGGCGTCCGCACTTGGAAAGCAGCTTGGTTTCCCGACGGACAAGCGAGGCTGTGTCTTTGTGGATCAGCACCTGAACCCACCGAATCATCCCGAGATCTTTGTGGTGGGAGATCTCGCGCACTTTGAACAGAATGGGAAGCAGGTCCCCGGGGTAGCACAGCCCGCGATGCAGATGGGCGACTACGCCGCAAAGCGGATTCAGCTCTTTATGCAGGGTGAGGCTGCCGCGGCCAAGCAAAAGCCTTTCCGCTACTTCGACAAGGGCGACATGGCAACCATAGGGCGCAAGGCGGCTGTTGCTCGCGTCGCGTGGCCCTTCCATGCCAACCTGAGCGGCTTCATCGCCTGGATGATGTGGCTGGTTGTGCACATCTTCTTCCTGATCGGTTTGCGTAATCGCTTGAGCGTTTTCCGGAGCTGGTTCTGGACCTACCTTACGCTTCGCGACGGTGTCCGGCTGATTGTCGGCTCGCAAGATCTGCCTGGCTGGGGCAAGCTGGCGCAAAGCCCAGCCCCGGATGCTACGTCGACCCCGTCGACCAGCTCAGGGGCTGCGCAGCCAGGCGCTCTTCCATCAGCTGTTTAGCATCTTGTGATCGGCTGGGCTGCTCGAGCAGGTACGCCGAACTGCAAAACGTTCGATGAAGTCGTACTCGCGAAGGCTGGGATCCCACAAGCGCCTCTCGCCCAGCGTCTCGGGTCAGCCGGTCGTCTGAAAGAATCAGGTAGAGATGGCGCTTGGCTTCTGATTCGCTGCCTGTTCTGTTGACACTCATAGGAGGTTATCTCTCATGAGGCGCTAAAAAGCGCGCGCCCCGTGCCACTGGCCGCGCTG
>CAXTRM010000138.1:0-1575 GCA_964246625.1 uncultured Acidobacteriaceae bacterium | reverse complement strand
TTGCAAAGGTGGACTGGGTCACCCCGAGTCCACCTTTGTAAGTTGTAGAACGTTCTCAAGCGTTGATCGGCTCGCCGACATCTTTGGTGGAGGAGACCTTGACCGGGGTCAGCCAGTTGTAGCGATCTGGAGCCTTGCCCTGCACGATATCGAAGAACGCCTGGTGTAGAGCGCGGGTAATTGGGCCCATGGAGCCATCGGCGATCAGAATGCGGTCTACCGAGCGCAGGTGCGTCACCTCCGCTGCAGTTCCTGTGAAAAACGCCTCATCACAGATATAGAGCATCTCCCGAGGCAAGGGCTGCTCCACGATGGGGATGCCCATCTGACGCGCGATTACCAGGATCGAATCCCGCGTGATGCCATTCAGAACGGAGTTCGCCAAGGGCGAGGTGTACAGCATGCCGTTCCGGATCAGGAACAGGTTTTCGCCCGACCCCTCAGAAAGATATCCGTTCCGATCCAAAGCGATCCCTTCCACATAACCGTTGATATCGGCTTCCATGCGGATCAATTGGGAGTTCATGTAGTTCGCGCCGGCTTTTGCGAGCGACGGCATTGTGTTCGGAGCAAGCCGGTTCCAACTGGAAACACACACATCTGCCCCGGCATCGCCCTGGACATACTTGCCCCAGGGAAAGTTGGCAACATATACCTCAACCGGCGACTTCAGGGGGTTGACCCCGATCTCGCCGTAGCCACGGAAGGCAAACGGGCGGATATAGCAAGGGGCGACGCCGTTAGCCTCTACCACGTCGATCACCGCTTCATTCAGCTGATCCACGGAGAAGGGCAGGGGCATACGGTAGATCTTGGCCGAGTCCACCATGCGACGCATATGCTCGGGCAGGCGAAAGATGGCCGCTGTCTCACCTTGTGTGTAGCAGCGAATGCCTTCAAAGACGGACGAGCCGTAATGGATGACGTGACTCATCACGTGGATCTGGGCTTTGTCCCAGGGAATCATCTGGCCGTTGTGCCAGATATGCTGCGTGGGCTGGATGGGCATGCGGTGCTCCTTCGCGTAGGCGGATGTCGCCGGAAGCTCCTGCTTAGGCTACAACAAGCGCCGCGCTGTGGTACCGCGGAGGGAACGGGTCGCCGCGCTCGCCCGGACCTCATGGAATAATGAACGCAATGCGTCATAACTGAAGGTTCTTTGAGGCGCGTCGCGCGCTTTCCTCCCCGGCATTCAAGGCCGGGATCGGGTGACGCCGCACTCGGCCCTCACGTGGGACGCAGCGGCCGTCGACGAGAAGAGCAACAGGACGTTGATCGCTGGAGGAGCAGGCGCTGTGAACGAACCCGGGGGCTCCCCGATCCGCTACTACCAGGCAGGCAGCAGGAAGTTTCAGATACTGGCGATCGCGCTCTGTCTGCTGTTGGCAGGCGTCATGGTGCTGAACACGCAAATGGGCGGCGAGGCCATGTGGTTTTGGTACGGCACCGTCTTTCGGCAGGGCGCCAAGCTGTACACCGATCTACACACCGCGCTGCAGCCACTATTTGTGCTCGAAACATCGACCTGGCTTCGGCTGTTTGGTCCCAAGATCAGTGTGTACGAGATTCCCTCGC
>CAXTRM010000137.1:8914-9183 GCA_964246625.1 uncultured Acidobacteriaceae bacterium | reverse complement strand
AGGTGTCGCGCATCATTCTGGTGCGGCCGGCGGTGGAGGCGGGCGAACGGCTCGGATTCCTGCCTGGGTCGCTGCAGGAGAAGGTTGACCCGTACATGCGGCCGCTGTATGACGCGCTGTATGACCTGATCGAGCCGGGCAAGGTGGATCGCATGCTGGAAACGGGCGTCATCGAGATTGCGCCGCTGGCGTTTATGCGCGGGCGCACGCTGAGCGAAGCGTTCATCATCATGGATGAGGCCCAAAACACGACGAACGAACAGATGAAG
>CAXTRM010000137.1:0-8904 GCA_964246625.1 uncultured Acidobacteriaceae bacterium | reverse complement strand
CAGGCGACCTTACGCAGATTGATCTGCCAAACCCAAAGAAGAGCGGGTTGTGGGAGGCGTTGCGGGTCCTGGAAGGGGTCGAGGGCATTCGCTTCTGCCGGTTTGAGGATGTAGACGTGGTGCGGCACCAGCTTGTGCAGCGGATCGTGCAGGCCTACGACAGCCATACGCGGGCCGAGCAGGTGCATGAGTTGGAGAACGAAGGAGAGATGCGGAGTCTGGCGTCGAACGGCGGTGAGCTCCGGCGGTCCGTGGCGAAGCCGCAGTAGCCATTCCGTTTCGTGCTGAGATCTCATGGCCTGTAGCCGATCGGTGTAGATCGATTCGCTGCGGGCCACTCGTCTTTCCGGGTGCATTGCTTCTGTGGCGTGGCAAGGGATGACGATGGGGTGAGTGGTGGCGACATCTGCGCGCAGTGTTGGGGATCAAGGGAATGAGATGTGATGGTGAGGATGGAGCTTCGTTCCCCCGGGCGACTCCGGTAGCATCTGAGGCGAGATGATCTGTCTTGAGCCTCCTCGAGGGCTGCAGTTGGACGACACGGCGCGTCCTGAGGCAAGCGCCTGGCGAGCAGTGGGTTTGTCGCGTGGCGGGCTGGTGCGCTTTGTGCGGACCGCGCAGGCCCTGGTGGGAGTGCCGGGCGAGGTTGAGGTGCTGCTTGCCGGCGATGCAACGCTGAAGCGGCTGAATCGGCAGTACCGGGGCAAACACAAGGCGACCGATGTGTTGAGCTTTCCAGGGGCGCCGGAGATGGCAGCTGTGCATGCGGGTGACCTGGCGATCTCGCTGGAAACCGCGGCGCGGCAGGCACAAGAGCACGGGCATACGCTGCGCGACGAGGTGCGGGTGCTGTTGTTGCACGGGCTGCTGCACCTGCACGGCATGGACCATGAGGCAGACACGGGCGAGATGGCGGCACGCGAGCAGGCCTTACGGCGCAGGTTGCGGCTGCCGCATGGGCTGATCGCGCGAGCGGAGAGGGGCGAACAGGTCCAAAGCGGGTCGAACACAGCCGGGAAAATGAAGGCGAAGACGGCTGAAGGACGGAAAGCGAACGGGGCCGTCGGCGCCAAAGCGGAGGCCGAGGGCAGAGCGGAGCCGACTGGGCGAAAACGGGCCGTGGCCGCAGGGGTGGCGCGATGAGGTTTCTGTATGCATCGGGCGTGCTCGGATTGCTGGCGCTGATGGCGCTGGCTGGTTTTGTGGAGCGGGTCTATGGAGAGCTCGAGCGCTTTCTGTCGCGGGAGTCCGGGGAGGCTGTGGAGGCCTGGGAGGCTGTGGTGGAGCCCCGGCTGCGCTTGAGTCGCGAGAATGCCATGACCTCCGCATCGGTGCTGACGCACGCAGCGCTGGCGGGGCTCGGATTGATGTTTGCGGCGCGGGTGGACTGGCGGGGAGCGCACGTGTGGGTGGCCACAGCGCAGGCGTTGCTGGAGTTGGCGCTGGCCGGGCTGTTTTTTGGACGATTGCTGCCGCAGCTGATGCTGGCAAGGCTGCCCGGGGCGTGGGTGCGTCGTTTACGCCCGCTGTTCCAGGCCATGATCTATGCGGCACTGCCGATTACGCTGCTGATCTCGCTGGTGCTTTCGATTGCAAACCTAGCCGAGCCGGAGGCGCCGCAAGAGGAACGCCCGCAGAGTGAGGCCGTGGACGCGCTGCTGGAGGCAGGGGAAGAAGAGGGCATTCTGGAGGTAAGCGATCGCGAACTGGTGCGTTCCGTGGTGGAGTTTGGGGACAAGGTGGTGCGCGAGGTGATGACTCCACGTCCGGACATCTTTGCGGTACCCACGACGATGAGCCTTGAACAGTTTACGAGTGAGGTAAACGAGCATGCGTTGTCGCGGGTGCCGGTGTACCAAGAGACCCTGGATAACATAACGGGCGTGGCGTTTGCGCGCGACCTGCTGAGCGTGCAGGACACGGAGGCGGCCGTGCTCACCGTGGCCAGCCTGACGCGGGCGGCCCACTTTGTGCCTGAAACCAAAAAGGTGAACGAGTTGCTGCGCGAGATGCAGCGCGGCAAGCAGCACATGAGCCTGGTGATTGACGAGTACGGCGGCGTGGCGGGGCTGGTCACCATTGAGGACCTGCTGGAGGCCATCGTCGGCAATATCGAAGACGAACACGACACCGAAAGCGATGCACCTGTGGCGGAACGGGGCGGAACATACATTATCCCGGGAAGCTTCGAGGTCGGCCGCCTGCGTGACCTGTTTGGGCAGACAACGGGCGAGGCATCGCCGCAGGATGAACAGGCCCTGGAAGCGGAGGCCGGTCCCGATGCCGATCCGGAGGATCTGCTGCCGCAGGTACTGGATGAGTATGAAGCAACAACGGTAGGCGGCCTGGTCAGTGAGATCGCCGGGCATATCCCGTTACCGGGCGAGGTGGTGGAGGATGGTCCGCTGCGCCTGGAGGTGTTGCAGTCGACCGATCGCCTGGTGGAGCGTGTGCGCGTCGGACTGCAGCGGGTGGTAGGGGAGAGTGAGCCGGAGTAGCGGGGCGGTGTGCATTCAACGGACTTGGTGGCTGGTGGTGGGCGGCTTCTCTGGGGTGCGATGATGAGGGGATGGCATTGCGCTCTGGATTTGTATCGATTGTGGGACGGCCGAACGCCGGGAAATCGACGCTTTTGAATGCGCTGCTCGGGCAGAAGCTGGCCATCGTGACGCACAAGCCGCAGACGACGCGAACGCGCATTCAGGGGGTGCTGGAGTTGCCCCTGCGTAAAAAGGTCAAGGGCGAGCCCGGCAGACAGGCTGCGCAGGTGGTGCTGGTCGATACGCCCGGGGTACACAAGGGCGATACGCAGCTGGACCGGCGCATGCTGCAGGAGGTGCAGGATGCGCTTGAAGGACGAGATGCCGTGCTGTTTCTGGTGGACGCCACGCATCGGCTACCTTCCCCTGAGCCGAAGCGGGAGACAGAGGCCCAGGACGGCGAGCGCAAGGTGCGGACCATGGGCCAGCACAAGCGAGCGTTGTCGGCGGCCGAAGATGAGTTTGCGCTGGAGCTGGTAAAGCGGTTGGACTGCCCGGTGCTGCTGGTGTTGAACAAGATAGATGCGCTGCCCAAAAGTGCGCTCCTGCCCCTGATCGCGCACTGGTCGGAGTTGCACGCCTTTGCCGAGGTGGTGCCGATCTCGGCGCGCAGGGAAGAGAACCTCCAACTGTTGCTGGATCGTGTGGTGGCGCATCTGCCGGAGGGGCAGCGGTACTTTCCGAAGGATCAGCTGACCGACCAGCCCGAACGCTTCCTCGTTGCGGAGTTGATTCGCGAAAAGATCCTCTTGCTGACAGGCGAAGAGGTGCCGTATGCGACCGCGGTGGTGGTGGAGCGCTTCGAAGAGCCCGCGTCCAGAAAGAAGCTGCGGGATGGCAGGCTGCCGGTGACGAAGATCGCGGCCGCAATCTTTTGCGAACGTTCCGGGCAGAAGGCGATCCTGATCGGCAACCAGGGTTCGATGCTGAAGCGCATTGGGACAACGGCCCGCAAGGAGATCGAGGCGCTCCTGGGAACGCGCGTGTTTCTGGAGTTGTTCGTGAAGGTGAAAGAGGACTGGCGCGCGTCGGCCGGTTTTATCGAAGACCTGGACTGGCGTCGCCAGTTGGAGCAGATTGCGCAGACCCAGCAGCTTGCCAACAGCCTTGAGCGGCAGGCAAACAGCCTTGAGCGGCAGGCCACCACGGCTGACGGGAATGAGGCCGGGCTCGTGGAGGCGCAAGGGAACCCGGAGGGCGACGCATGATCGGACTGCTGCGGCGCTCGCGGCGCAGTGTGGGTCCGATTGTGACGCCGAGGCTAAGGTTGATTGCGATTACCTCCGCGTTGCTCAACGTCGAAGCCCACGACCCATGGCAGCTAAGCCAGGCGCTGGGGAGTAAGCTGCCCGCAGACTGGCCACCGGCACTGTGGGAGGAGCCGGTGCGGGCGCACATCCTGGCCCAGCTCACCTCGCAACCCGAGACGGTCGGTTGGCACAGGTACATGCTCCTAATGGACTCCAAGCCGCTCCTGGTGGGGTGCCTTGGGGCGTTTCCCTGCGCGGCGGGCGACGTGGAGCTGGGCTATTCGGTCATCAACTCCCAGCAGCGGCGCGGGCTGGCGACAGAAGCGGCGCAAGGCTTGATCGCATGGTTATTTCAACAGGGGACAGTTCACTCCGTGAGCGCCCAGGCCTATGAGACCGCACCAGCCTCCGTGAAGGTGATGGAGCGGTGTGGGCTGCGCTTTGTGGGGCGAGGGGACGAGGATGGCACGGTAAAGTATCGGCGTTGGCGTTAGCGGTGGCCGAGAACCTCCTGCGTGGGTATGTCCGTTGCGCGACAAGCCCCGGCCTTGACCGGGGCTTGAGCGAAAGGAGGCAGAAAGGCCCTTAGTTGACGGCCCACTGCTCGTTCGGACCAGAGTTACAGCTCCACACCTGAACCGCAGTGCCCGAGGCTGTTCCGTTGGAACGGACATCGAGGCAGTTGCTCGGGTTGTTGGCTGGGGTGAACTCAAAGGTGCTGCCTGTGGAGACGGCGTTCCAGGCCTGCGCGGAGGAGCCGTTGCAGGGGGTGATCGTGACGTTCGAGCCTGAAGCGGTGCCCGCGGCCGTCAGGCAGTTGGCGCCCTCCACGGCGAGGTTGTAGTAGCCGCCGGGCTGGACGTTGGTGTTGGAGATGGCCCAAGACTGCGCGCCGGTGTTGTTGGCCGTGTACACGTCGATGGGATTGCCGTTCGCCGTGCTGGCACTTGTGTCATCAAGACGCAGCCCCGTGTTGTTTTGCGGCGTGAGCGTGTGCGTGCCGTTCAGGCTCCGGGTTGAGGAGGAAGAGTAAACCCGGACGTAGTCAACGAGCATGGTGGCCGAGGCCGGCGTGCTGCTGTCGGTTGGACCGGGGAAGCCGCCGCTACCGATGGCGAGATTAAGCAGGAGAAAGAAGGGATTGTTGTAGACCCACTGATCGCCAGAAGGAATAGTGGCGGGGGTGGTGGTGAGAAAAATATTGGAAGGGCTGTCGCGGTAGTACTGGATGGAGTTCGGACCCCAGATGACACCGTAGACGTGGTAGTTCCCGTCGTCAACACGGCCACCGTTCGGAAAGACGAACTTCGCGCCGATGCCGTTACCGCCGGAGTAGCCAGGACCGTGCGTGGTGGAGGAGGTGGTTGTGGGCGTGTAGGACTGGACCCACTCGAGGATGTCCTGCTCGCCGCACTGCGGCCAGCCGACGCTGGGTTCGTTGGTGCCGAGCATCCAGAAGGCGGGCCAGAAGCCGTCACCCACAGGAAGTTTCATGCGAGCCTCAATGCGGCCGTATTGAAACTGTTTGACGCCCTGTGTTTTCAGGCGTGCGGAGGTCCACTGGCCGCTGCCGTTGCGAATGGCCTTGATGACGAGGTTGCCGTTGCCATCCTGGTAGGCATTGGGTTGAGAGGACACGCAGGGCGCGGCATTGGAGCCAGGCGTGCAGTAGGTTTCGATCTCCGGGTTGCCGAAGCCGCTGTTGCCAGTGTCATAGGTCCAGTTGGCTGAGCTGGGATAGGTGCCGGCGGCGGCGTTGAATTCATCACTCCACTGCAGGGTCCAGGTCTGGCCAGAGGCTTGCCGCGCCAGAAGAGGAGAGGCAATGAGACCGAGGGTGAGGGCAGTAGCTTTCAGAGCGGAGCAAAGCTTGCGGGGTGTGATGGAGGGGAGAGCTTTGGATCCGTGTTGCTCGACTGTGGGGAGTCCCATGTGCGTTTCGTAGTCCTCTTTCGCAGGATTCGTGAAGCGCGGGGATGCTATCACAGCGAGCGGATGCCCGGCAGAGACGACAAGGCGTGCTGCAGGGGACGCCGGGCAAGGTGCTGGCACGCCTACTCTGACAGCTGAATGCCCAGGGCCTTCATCTTGCGATACAGGTGAGATCGCTCGAGGCCAAGCGACTCGGCCGCACGCGTGACGTTGCCATGGGTGCGATCGAGTTCCTTGAGGATGTAGTCACGCTCATAGGCCTCGCGTGCCTGTTGCAGGGTGGTGAACTCTTCCCGTCCGCTAGCGTCCCTTGCGTTGCGTCCCTCGGTGCGCTGCACGAGCACGGGCAGGTGCTTCACTTCGACCCGTGTCGTTTTCGGATTCAGGATCAGGACGCGTTCGATGACATTGCGGAGTTCGCGCACATTGCCCGGCCAGTTGTAGCTTCGCAACTGGGTCAAGGCAGACTCTGTGATGTCAACGCGAGGACGGCCATATTGCTGACCGAATTCGGCAAGAAACTCGCGCGCAAGGAGAGGAATGTCTTCCTTGCGGTCCCGCAGCGGGGGGACGAAGAACGGGATGACATTGAGACGATAGAAGAGATCTTCGCGGAAGTTGCCGCAGGCGATCTCGTTTTCGAGATCCTTATTGGTGGCGGCGATGACACGCGTGTTGACGTGAACGGGCTGTGAGGCTCCGACGGGGTAAAGCCTTTGCTCGTCCAGGGCGCGGAGGACCTTTGCCTGCGTTTTCAGGCTCATGTCGCCGACTTCGTCGAGGAATAGGGTGCCACCATCGGCACGCTCAAAGGTGCCGCGTTTTTCCGGCGGCTGGTTGGCCCCACCCGGACCGGCACCATGACGGTAGCCGAAGAGTTCGGCTTCGATGTAAGCCTCCGGAATGGCCGCGCAGTTGAGCTCCACAAGGGGGCGTTCGCGCCGCTCGGATTCGGCGTGGATCAGGCGCGCAATTCGTTCCTTGCCGGTGCCGGATTCCCCAAAGATCAGGACGCGCCCGTTAGTCGGAGCCATCAGGCTGATCTGTTGGCGCAGGGCCTTGATGCTGACAGAGTTGCCTGTGACGGTACCCTGCGTGGCAAGCTGACGGGCGAACTCCTGGTTGTCTTCGCGAAGTGTGTGCGCTTGTACCGCGTTGCGCAGCACAAGAAGGGTGCGATCCAGCGAGAGCGGCTTTTCAAGGAAGTCGAAGGCACCGAGTTTTGTGGCACGTACGGCCGCTTCGATGGTGCCGTGACCAGAGATCATGATGACCTCAGGCGCGTTGGCAAGCGGCTCGGATTTGGGACCGCGAATGTCGGCAAGCACGTCGAGCCCATCGCCGTCGGGAAGCCAGATGTCCAGGAGGACGGCCGCAAAGTCGGCGTCGCGGGCGAGGGTGCGCGCTTCTTCCGCGGTGCCCGCCGTGGCAACGAGGTACTCTTCTTCGCGCAGGATAGCTTCCAGCGAGTCACGGATGTCTGCCTCGTCGTCCACGATGAGCACATGCTTCATGCGTGCACGCCCCGCTGTGTTTCAACGGCCTTCGATGCCTCCGAGGCAGGCTCCTGCTCTTGGGACTGGGCCGACCGCAACTCCACGATGAAGCGGGCGCCGACGGGTTGATTCTTTTCCGCGCGAATGGACCCACCGTGCTCCTGCACCACCTTGGCGGCGATGGCCAGGCCCAGGCCGGTACCGCGTTGCTTGGTGGAAAAGTAGGGAAGGAAGAGGCGTTCGCGCATCTCGTCGGTAAGACCGGAACCGGTGTCGGCCACGATGAGTTCGACATTGCCGTTGACGTGAGCGCGGGTGATCACCGTGAGCTCGCGAAGCAGGCTGTCATGCATGGCCTCTGCCGCGTTATCGATCAGGTTGGTAATGGCGCGCTTGAGGCCTTCCGGGTCGGCAAGAACAAGGTCGAGATTGGGTGCAAGCCGACGCTGCACCCGGATGGAGCCCAGCCGGCCGGTGAACAGAGCGAGCGCATTTTCCACGATGACGTTCAGGTCAGCAGGCCGGGGCTGCGCGGCGGGGAACTCCGCGAGGGTAGCGAACTGGTCGACCAGCGCGCGCATGGTTTCCACAGAAGCCCCGATGATCTCGGTGGACCGCTGGATCACCGCAGGTGACCGGGATGCCACACCGTGTTCGGCGAGAACGGGTGCCATGCGGTCTATGTGGCGCCGAATGAGTTCAGCGTTCAGGGAGATGGGGGTGAGTGGATTCTTGATCTCATGAGCGACACGGCGCGCGACCTCTTTCCATGCACTCTGCTTTTGTGCGCGCAGCACATCGGAGACATCCTCAAGGAGACGACATAGCCGAGGTGGTCTCGCGTGGCGCCGATCTCAAGGATGGAGACCACAGCAGCGACGTGCACGACGCGCGTGGGGGAGGTGAGCTGCAACTCCGCGGAGGCGGAACCCATACGATGGCTTCGCTGCATCAGCCGGCCCATGCTTTCGACGGCCTCAGAGGAAAGCCACTGGTCCAGCGTGGAGTCGAGAAAGGAGCGCTCCCCGCCTGGATCGAGCATTTCAGAGAAGGCGCGATTGACGAGCAGGATGCGGCGGTCTGCGGAAAGGGTAACGACTCCTGTGGGAATGGTTTCGATGATCGTTTCCAACTCGACGCGGCGACGTTGGAGAGCCACGTTCAGGTCCGACAGTTGGGCCGCAGAGGCTTCTGCAGCGGAGCGAGCCTGCTCGAGGTCGGCGGCCATGGCATTGAAGCTGTCGACCAGCTCACCCAGTTCTTCGGTTGCGGACTGGCCGACACGACGAGCGTAGTTGCCTGCGGCAATGGCTTCCATGGCTTCGGCGAGCGACTCAACCGGCCGCGTGACCTGCTTGGCCATGTTCAGGGCAAGCCAACAGCAGGCAAACAGGGCTAACAGGGTGATCAAGGAGAGCAGGCCCGTGTAGAGCGAGCGAACCTGCCGCCGTTCCCGAAAGATCGTCCAGTAGGTTTTGGCCGCGTTGTGGAGCCGCGTATCGATGGCAGCAATGTCCTGCGGGAAGGGCAGGCCTACGACCACCATGCCCCCGTTATGCAGGCCAGCAGAGGCCAAACTGTAGTCGTGATCGGCCGCATGGAGCAGCAAGCTGTCCGTGCGGCGCGCCGAGTCAAGCACGTCACGCGCAAAGTCCTGCGGCGGCGTTTCCAACAGACCGGAGGAGG
>CAXTRM010000136.1:3757-9193 GCA_964246625.1 uncultured Acidobacteriaceae bacterium | reverse complement strand
ACCACAGACGCAGGTGCGCTGTAATTATTCGCGGTGCCGACGTACAAGCTGTTTCGTGCAATGTCCAGCGCCGGCGGGCTCCAAATGGAGGCGCCACTGTAGCCACCTGTCTTGCCGCCATTGTCCGGGACCGTATAGGTCTTCCACAGAAGCTTGCCGGTCTGCGCGTCCACTGCGACCACACTGCCACGAAAGGTACAGCACACGTAGCTGGTCCCCTCCGCAAAGCCCTCTTCGTTCGAGGAGACCCCGATGAAGACCACCCCGTTGTACACCACAGGCGAACCGGTGATGGTGGCCGCAGGATGGGTGTCAAACAGCGCGTGGGCCCAGGCAAGCACAGGGCACGTGCGTGCGTTGCTGGGCGAAGGCCGGTGAAAGCCTGCTGGTGCCAAGTTGGGGCGATGTGGCTTTTGCAGAGTGGCCCCAGGGTGCGAGCCGACGGGTTCCAAACGGAGCGACGGAGACCACCAGCGAGCCGTTGCGGCCTTCCCGTCCCCGTTTTGCGGCGCGGTACCCTAATCACGTGAGTGCCCCCATCGATTACAAATCCGCCGGCGTCGACATTGAGGCCGGCAATGAAGCTGTCCGGCGCATGAAAGCGCATGTCGCCCGCACCCACACGCCTGCGGTGCTCACCCAGCTTGGCGCTTTTGGCTCGCTGTTTTCGCTCGCGGATGCCATCCGGGGCATGGCCGACCCTGTTCTGGTGCAGTCGACCGATGGCTGCGGCACCAAGACGCTGGTCACCACGCGCGTGAACACTCCCGAGGCCTATGAGAACCTCGGCCGCGATCTTGTTGCTGCCGTCGCGGGCGACATTGCGGTGATGGGCGCCCGCCCGCTCACCTTTCTCGACTACCTCGGCGTGCACAAGGTGGAGCCGGCCATCATTGAGTCGCTTATCCGAGGCATGTCCGCTGCCTGCGCCGAAGCCTCCGTCGCCCTGGTTGGCGGGGAAACGGCCGAGATGCCTGCGGTATACGCCCCCGGCGACCTCGACGTGGTCGGCTTTGTCACCGGCGTCGTGGACCGCCCCAAGCTGCTGACGGGTGCGACCATTCAGCCGGGCGACGTGCTGTATGCCGTGAACTCTTCGGGACTTCACACCAACGGCTACTCGCTTGCCCGCAAGCTCTTCTTCGACGTCGCCCACCTCAATGCGGGCTCGCGACCTGACGAGTTTGGGGGTGCCTCGTTGGCCGACGTCCTGCTTGCGCCACATACCAACTACGTTGCCCCGGTCCGGGCCGTCCTCGACGCCGGCGTTTCCATAAGGGGAATGGCTCATATCACCGGCGGCGGACTCACCGAGAACGTCCCGCGCGTTCTGCCCGAAGGCCTGGGCGTCACCATTGACCGCAGCACGTGGACCCCACAGCCCGTTTTCAGCATGATGCAGCGGCTTGGCAACATCCCGGATGCCGAGATGTACCGCGCGTTCAACATGGGCGTGGGTCTCGTCATGGTCGCGCCTGGGGGCCTCCACCAGCAGATTGCCGGCCTCCTAGCGCCCTATGCACACCTTCGGGTGTGGGAGCTTGGCCGCGTGGAAGCAAACGCCGCAGGCGTGACGTATGCAGGAGGTCGGCAGTGAGCCCCCTTACGATGCCAACGCTCCTCCAGGCCATTCCGCACTGCCTTACCGCCACGGAGCTTCCCCTTCCCGGCGCCACGAAGTACATCGGCAAGGTCCGGGACACCTATGACCTCACGCCGGACGACCCCGCAGGCAAGCTCCTGTTGCTTACCACCGACCGCCAGAGCGGGTTTGACCGCCTGCTCGGTGCGATCCCCTTCAAGGGCCAGGTTCTGAATCGGACCTCGCTTCGCTGGTTTGAGCAGACGGCGCATCTGGTTCCTAACCACGTGCTTTCCAGCCCCCACGCCAACGCGTTGGTCGCCCGCAAGTGCCGCGTTCTTCCCATTGAGTTCGTCGTTCGCGGCTACCTGACCGGCTCGACCGATACCTCGATCTGGACCAAGTACGGGGCGGGCGAGCGGACCTTCGCGGGCACGACCCTCCCTGAGGGTATGCGCAAGAATGAGCCTTTGCCGACGCAGCTGATCACGCCGACGACCAAGGAGGCCGCCCACGATCGCCCGATCACCCCGGACGAGATCGTTGCGGAGGGCTGGCTGACCCAGGCGCAGTGGGAGTTCTGCGCCGAAGCCGCGCTGAGGCTGTTTCGCTTTGGCCAGCAGGTTGCTGCCACCCGTGGCCTCATCCTGGTGGACACCAAGTATGAGTTCGGCCTGGATCCCCAAGGGCAGATCCGCCTGATCGACGAGATCCACACCCCCGACTCGAGCCGCTACTGGATTGCCGACAGCTACGAGCAGCGCCTGCGCGAGGGACGCGAACCCGACATGATCGACAAGGAGTTCTTTCGTCTCTGGTTTCGCGAGCGCTGTGATCCCTACAAGGACAAGGTGCTGCCCACGCCGCCCGCGGAGCTGATCGCCGAGCTGGCCAGCCGCTACATCCAGCTGTTTGAGCGCATCACCGGTGAGGAGTTCAGCCCGGATCTCCGCCCCCTCAACGAAACCGTGCTGAGCGCCCTCGGATTGCCTTTTGCCGATGCGTTATGAAGGGAACTTGTGTCCCTCTTTGTGAGGTCAGGCTACATGGTCCTGTAACGGCGAAGAGGAGGAAGTGAGAGCGCTCCTTTGCTCCTTCCATAGCAAGAGCCTTGACGGGGATTCGTGTATTATTCGGACATCGTGATGAGCAACGCTGCCGTTCTGGCCGTTACGCCGAAGCTGATGCTTTGTTGTTGCCTCACGCCCTCCTGTTGTCGCTAGCGCGACCGCTGCCACAACCTGCTGCTGCATGTTGAAGCTGCCTCCACGGCATTGCTCTTTCCGCAGTTGACCGGCATACCTCAGAACACAAGTTGATTGAGTACAAGGACTTCATGAGAAGGGTTGCTGTTGCACTCGTATTTCTCCTTCTGAGCGCTTCTGCTTTCGCGCAAGGCACTGTCACCTCGCCGGAGCAGGCCTTTGGCTTTGCCCCGGGTGCGGACCGCAAACTCGCCGACTGGACGCAGCTGGTGGCGTATTTCAAGACGCTGGGGACGCAGTCCGACCGTGTTCACTACGAAGAGATCGGCAAGACGACCGAAGGCCGTCCCTTCATCACTGTGACTCTGTCCGCCCCGGAAAACCTTGCGCACCTTGAGGAGTACAAGGGCATTGCAGCACAGCTAGCCGATCCACGCGTGACCACAGAAGAACAGGCAAAAGGCCTGATTGCGCGCGGTAAGACGGTGCTGGTGGTCACCTGCAACATCCATTCCACAGAGATTGCGAGTTCGCAAAGCGCGACCCTGTTTGCGTACCGCCTTGCCACGGAGACCAGCCCGGAGATCCAGGCGATTCTTAAGAACGTCATCATTGTGCTCGTGCCTTCGCTGAATCCGGATGGCCAGCAGCTTGTCGTGGACTGGTATAGGAAGTACCTGGGTACGCCGTACGAGGGCTCAAGCCCCGTTGTGCTTTGGCATCACTACACGGGCCACGATGACAATCGCGACTGGAGCTCGTTTACCCAGGTAGAAACGCGTCTTGCCGTGGAAAAGGTGATCAACCCATGGCACCCGCAGATCCTGTATGACATTCACCAGATGGGGTCGTTTGGGCCGCGCATCTATCTGCCGCCCTGGGTCGATCCGATCGATCCCAATGTCGATCCGCTGCTCGTGCAGGAGATGAATGCGCTTGGCACACAGACGGCGCTGGAGATTGCGGAAACCGGCAAGCAGGGCGTGCTGATCCATGGTGTGTATGACTTCTGGTCGCCGCTGCGGGACTATATCGCGCTGCACAACGGTCTGCGCGTGCTCACCGAATCGGCCAGTGTGAACATTGCTTCGCCCATCGACATACCTTTCAGCAAGCTCGATCGCGGGATCGGCTATGACGCCAAGGTCGCGGCGTGGAACTTCCCCGATCCGTGGAAGGGCGGGCATTGGACCCTGGGCGACATCGTGGCGTACCAGCAGGACGCGTTCTTTTCGATCGCGCGCAACGCCGCGACGTACCGCGAGAACTACTTGAGCAATTATTACAAGCTCGGGCAGCACGCGATTCACCCGAAGTCGGGGCCGTATGCCTTTGTCCTTCCTGCGGAACAACGCGATCCAGCGGCCACAGCACGCCTCATCAACACGCTGCGTACAGGGGCAAACGAGGTGGAGCAGGCCACGGCGGATTTCACGGCGGATGGCAAGACGTACAAGCAGGGCAGCTACATCGTGAAGCTCGCGCAGCCCTATGGTGCTTTTGGCAAGTCCATTCTGGAGGTGCAGGACTACCCCAACATTCCGGAATACCCGGGCGGTCCGCTGCAGCGGCCCTACGATGTCACCGCACAGACGATGCCCCTGCTGTTGGGCGTGACGGCCGTACCCGTGCGCAAGGAGTTTGAGGCGCAGACCAAACCCGTGAGCACCGGTCAAGTGGCACCGGGCACCTTTGCCGCCCAGGCAGGCGCACGCGGGTACACCTTGCGCGACGAGAACAACAGCAGCCTGTACGCCCTGTTTACGCTGTTGAAGTCCGGCCTCCGCGCGTACCGCATTGCGGGCGCGGGGCAGCAGCCTGACACCATCTACCTGCCCCAACAAAACAATTTAGAAGCGGCCCTTGCGCAGGTAGCCGCAAAGCTGCCGGTTGATGTGAAGGCCGCCACGGAAGCGCCGCAGGGCAATGCACTTGAGGTGAAGCTCCCGCGCATCGCGTTATACCAAAGCTGGATTCCGTCGATGGATGAAGGCTGGACGCGCTTCATCTTCGACCAGAACGGCATTCCCTATACCCGCGTCGTCGATGCCGACATTCGCCGGGGCCATCTCAACGAGCGCTTCGATGTGGTGCTGTTGCCCGACAACGCACCAGGAGCGATCACCAGTGGACGCTACGGGCGGGGCGAAGAAGGTGATGGGGCGCAAACCCCGCCGGAGTTCCACGGCGGCCTGGGTGAGGCTGGTATGGCCAGTCTCCGCAGCTTCGCCGAGGCTGGCGGCACCATTGTCGCCTTGAACAAGGCATCCGAGGTTTACACGGGCAAGAACACACCGGTCGTGAACGCGCTGGAGGGTGT
The DNA here is from genome assembly GCA_964246625.1 of uncultured Acidobacteriaceae bacterium. Taxonomy (GTDB): domain Bacteria; phylum Acidobacteriota; class Terriglobia; order Terriglobales; family Acidobacteriaceae; genus Granulicella. The sequence continues at coordinate 4,086 of CAXTRM010000136.1, read as the reverse complement.
TGCGGCCAAGGACTTCTACATCCCGGGCTCCATCCTGCAGGTGGCAGTGGATACATCCAATCCCTTAGCCTTCGGATCCCAGCCCACGGTTCCTGTCTTCTTCGAGCAGAGCCCAAGCTTTCGTGTCGCCGGTGACGCGCAATCGGTGGCCACGTACACCAGCGAGAATCCCTTGCTGAGTGGATGGATTCTGGGCGGGCAGTACCTGCGCGGCACCTCGGCACTGGTCAACGAGCCGATGGGCAAAGGCCATGTCATCCTGTTCGGCTTCCGGCCGCAGTACCGCGCGCAGTCGGAGGTCACGTACCGGTTCCTGTTCAATGCGCTGT
>CAXTRM010000136.1:0-3747 GCA_964246625.1 uncultured Acidobacteriaceae bacterium | reverse complement strand
GTTCTATGCCACTTCGCAAACGGCTGATCCAGCGGAGGCCAACAGGACTTCGAGCGCACACAGGGCGAGGCACGCACAAGGAGACTGAAATGCGACCCAACGGTAGTTCACTGCACCTTTGTCGCTGTTGACTCCTATTGCAGCGTAGATCCCGAGGACGGCCAGCTCTCCTGTAGCTGGTCCTGCGACCCCGTATGCCTTTTTTCGGGCGTACCCAAGCCATGGAGAACCACCCAAGTGTCTTCCAGAAATCGAATGCTTCACCCGATCTTTCGCATCGTGCGGCCGTGGATGCTTGCGCCTGCCTGTGCTGTGCTTGCACCGAGTCTTTCTGCGCAAAGCTCGTCCGGTGTTATTCACGGCCAGATCACGGACACAACCGGCGCGGTTGTCCCTGGCGCACAGATAGTAGCGCACAGCGCAGCCGTGGGGGGCACTTTCACCGCGGCCTCCGACAAGGAGGGCAACTACCGCCTGAACGACCTGCCAGAGGGGGCCAACTACACGGTCGAGATCACCGCGCCGGGTTTTCAGAAGTATGTGCGGGCTGGCCTGCTTGTGCGCGCCGGGCTCGATGTCACCGTCGACATTCCGCTGCCCACGGGTGCGCAGACCGAGACCGTGGAGGTGGCCGGGGACCCGCCGCTGATCGACACGCAAAATCCTGAGCAGGCTGTGAATCTCAGCGGGGAACTGCTGCGCAATGTGCCGATCACAGGGCGGCACGACTGGTCTGATTCCCTGCAGATCACACCGGGCATCACCAGTGCGTCGTCTGACGCGCAGGGGGGTCAGACGTACTTCCTGCGCGGCTCAGAGAATGAGAACCACGCGACGCTGTTTGACGGCATGGACATCGGCAGCTTTCAGCAGAACTGGCCTTCGAACACGATCAGCATTTCCAATGAGTCGCTCGGGGATCTCCAGATCAAGACAGGCGGCAACGACGCCAGCTCGCCTGCAGCCATGGGCATGGTGATCAACCTGGCCAGCCCTGTCGGCAGCGACCAGTTCCACGGCTCGCTTCTATGGCTTGGTGGGCCTGCCGCCCTGAATGCCAACAACGTTGCGGGCGGCCAGGCGGCCACCTCCGCCGTAGAGCAACCGGACTTTTCTGTGGGTGGTCCCATCAAGCGCCAACGCACCTGGTTCTTTGCTTCCGGCCGCTACATCCACCGCGACGATGGCATAAGCCAGACCAGCACACAAACTACCTATCTGCGTGATCTGGCGCCAGGCTTTCAGTCCTTTGCCAATCCGTCGCGTGGCTTTGTGTTCCTCGGTGACGTGTCTGTGCAGCTTTCTGAGAAGCATCGACTCATGGGCCTTGTGCAGTTCGACAGCCGCAAGCAGGATGCCAACTATCAGTGGTACGCCACCAACATCGCACACAGCCAGTATGGCGGCGGCGCGTATGGCGTCCGACTGATCTCGCAATGGACGCCGCGCCTCAGCACCCGTCTGCTTGGCTCGTACAACAACAAGGGCGTGAACTCCAGCCTGGCCGCGATCGACGGCGTCGGCAGCCAGCCGGAACTCGACATTTATCAGACGGACACGCTTTCCAGCGGCACCTATATCGGGCAGGGCTCGTCGCTGGTGACGCTCAACAACCTGGCATCGGTCTCCATCAACCCGGCAAGCAAGCCGACTGCCAGCGCGGACCTGGAGTACACCATCCCGCGTGCCTGGGGCGAGCACAACCTGCAAGCCGGCCTGTACCTGGAGCCTCACGAGCTGAGCAAGTCCACCACCTACTATGCCAACAACGGTGCCGTGATCCAGGAGAATGCCGCACTCAAGAATCCCAACGATCCTGCCGAGGGCTACACCATTTTCAGCGCACAAAGCGTGGACCAAAACAGCCTGCTCACGAACTATGTCAGCGCCAAGGATGCTGCCTGGTATGTGCAGGACCGGTGGAAGCCCTTGCCCCGCCTCGCGATTACGGCAGGCATTCGGCCTGACTGGATCTCTGCTTCAGACCGCATTGCCAAGCAGACGATCCAGCACAGCTGGAACTGGGCGCCGCGTCTTGCGGGCACCTATGTGCTCACAAAGGATCAGCGGAACGTCGTACGCGCCAGTTGGACCAAGATCACGGATATCACCAACGCCAGCTACCTGATTGCGTCGGCGGTGGGTGGGACGAACACACCTGACTCCACCACGACGTACTTCAAGCCGGACGGGACCGTTCTGAGTACCATCATGACGCCGGGAACCACGGCCTCAGCCACAGGACGCACCTTCGATCCGGCGCGGCACCAGGGCTTTGTGCGGGAGTGGCTTGTGGGCTATCGCGCACAGCTGCCGCAGTCGTTCACCCTTGACGTCAGCTATATCGACCGCGAATACCGCGATCGGCCGGCAGCCATCGACACCAACCAGATCTATACCACCACGGCGACGGGCACCGTGTGGAGCGGGCTCGTGAACCCCACGCTGAACAGCACGTACTTCATCACCAACAATCACTACAACTGGCTTGTGTACCAGGGGTATGAGGTGACCGTCAGCCGGCAAAGTAAGGCGCTGCAACTCTTCAGCACCTACACGTACTCTCCCGATCACCTTGGTGGCACATGGCAACCCGGCGACCCGGCATCCATCATCGAACCCGGCAAGTTCGCCAACAACAACGGCGTCGGCTCGGTGCGGGGCTACGTGACGAACAGCTATACGGGCGACACCCGCGACCGCATGTGGCAGCGGCAAGACTCCCGCACCGGGGTTACCTGGCGCGCGCCCTGGGCTCTGCGCGTGTCCACCCTTTTCACCGCGCAGTCAGGCACTTCGGGCGGCCCGGTCGTGACCACACTTTCCGCGCTCGGCACGCCGTACGCAAACCAGTACGGCCCTGCCACCCTGCGCATCAACAACCGCACAGTCCCGAATCCGCTGGCGACCGCCTATCGCTTCAAGTATGCCGATCGCGGGACGGGGCAGATTTATACGCCATGGCTGCTGCAATGGAATGCGCTGGTCGGACGCGACTTCCGCATCACCGATCGGCAGGGCATCGAGGCAGACCTGAACGTGTACAACCTTACCAACAACGGCACAGCGCAGCAGTTCGTGAACGGCAACAATGCCGCTTCCGGCACCTTCGGGCAGTTGCAGAACGTACAGCTGCCGCGGTCGGCGCAGATCAGCGTCCGGTACCACTTCTAAACAGCTTCAGGAGGCATTGTGAGCTTTTCCCGTAGGTATCTTGGCTGGGCGTTGTGCATCGGGCTTTTGTTCCGTAGTTCTGTACCTGCGCAGCAGACGCCACAGCTGACCCTGGCGGATCTCCAATCCGCGGAACCGGTCGGGGAAACGGCGCTTTCGCCCGACGGCAGGACCGTCGCTCTCGTCCGCGACGGGCAGATTGCACTGCTGGCTCGAGAAGGTGGCTGGCCGGTCACCCTTACCAGCACGCCCGGTGGCAAGTCCGGCGTGGCCTGGTCGCCGGACGGCAAGCGCCTCGCCTTTGCCAGCCAGGGAAGCCTGTGGAAGGTGTCTCTCGACGGCGGGGCGCCGCAACGGCTGAGCGAGGCGCCGCCCCCGGCCAGTGGGGATCCGCGACAGGCCACCGATCGCGACCCACGCTGGTCTCCCGATGGGCGCTGGATCCTGTTCACCAGCGGACGCCGTGGCGGCAACAGGGTCCTGGTCGTAAGCGCCGACGGCAACACCACTAGCGTTCTGACACCGTCGTCGGGGGACCAGCGGGCTTCCGAGGCCTCTTCCGACGACGGTGTC
>CAXTRM010000135.1:8321-9277 GCA_964246625.1 uncultured Acidobacteriaceae bacterium | reverse complement strand
GGCGAGGCTAAGGCACGGCAGGTGCATCGCCCACAACCCCTCCGTGAGCCGCGGCATCCCTCCACCGAGGAGCAACACCATGGCTGACCAGTCCATCCCCGCCGCCTACGACCACACCCCCGCCACCACGGATGGTGCAATCCCTGCCAGCCGCCAACCTGCGTTCTCGCAGGAAACGCACCCCACAATGGGTTCCAACGATCCCGTCCCGGAGATCCGTCACAGCGAAGATCACGACGACGACACGGGCAACCGCAGCGTCAAGGAGGCCTAATCCAATGTCCACCTCAGCCACCACACCTGAGCAGCAACCCGATCCCAAGACCACCATCGGCGAACTCCGCAAGCAGTATGGGGAACACTTCGCCAAGGGCTACGGCAACCAGGACACCTGGGGCGAGGTCAGTGGCCGCGCCGGCGTTACCACCATCGAGGACTACCTGGCACAAGGCAAGCACCTGTAAGCGCATCCTGTCTCAGAAAAGGGCAGCAACGCATCGCAACTTCGGTTGCGATTCGTCGTTTGCACACACGGACGAGGTTGTGAAGCCTCTCAGGAGACGAACGACATGAAGAACCAGACACTCTCACTTGTTGCCGCTTTGGCCATCGCTGCTTCCGCCGCCTCGGCAAGGGCCCAGGTGTATGTCCGGGTTGGCCCACCGCCGCCGCCGGTACGCGAGTTTGTGCCACCGCCACCGCATCCGGGCTGGGCTTGGCAGGGAGGCTATCACCGCTGGGATGGCGTGCGCTATGTGTGGGTGCCGGGAACCTACGCCGCCCCACCGCGGCCATATGCCCACTGGGTGCCCGGCCACTGGCGGAACACGCCCCGCGGCTACATCTGGATCGAAGGGCATTGGCGGTAGATGGAGCGGAGTGAAACGGCGCGGGGCGGCGGGGTGGTCGCCGCGCCGGTTTTGCGGCCGGGTGGGTGTGGGGTTGGGCGGGTCCGC
>CAXTRM010000135.1:0-8311 GCA_964246625.1 uncultured Acidobacteriaceae bacterium | reverse complement strand
GGAAACTTGTGGAGCGACGGCCTTGGGGGTTAGTGGGCGGGTTGTCACGGGGGGGGCGCGCGGGTGGGCGCCCCGCGACTCTTTGGCGACCGGTAGGATGTCGGTATGGACGGTTCCGCAACGGCTGCTTCTGTAACGCAACGTGTACCTGATGCTGAAGATCGAGCGCGACGCATCAAGGTTTTGCTCTTCGATGTAGACGGCGTGCTCACGGATGGCTCGATCATCGTCATGCCTTCGCCGGAGGGCAAAGCCGTCGAGGTAAAGGCCTTTTCCGCACACGACGGGATGGGTATCGCTTTGGCCCATGTCGCTGGTCTAAAGGTTGGGTGGATCACCAAGCGCGAGTCCCAGGCGGTGCGCATCCGGGCAAAGGACCTCAAGATCGATCATGTGTACCAGGGTCAGCACTACAAGGTGGAAGCCCTGGATCTGATCGTCAAGGAGGAGGGCTGCAGCCTCGAGGAGATCGCGTATGTCGGGGACGACATCATCGACCTCCCCGTGATGCGCAAGGTCGGTTTGGCCGTTGCGGTCGCGAATGCGAGGCCCGAGGTGAAGGCGGTGGCGCACTGCGTCACGACATGCGCCGGTGGTTACGGGGCAGGCCGCGACGCCATCGACTTCTTGCTTCAGGCAAAGGGTGTTCTGGAGCAGACTGTGGCGAAGTACCTGGACCCCAGCGACGAAGAAGCCAAAAGCGCCGACATCGGCGTGGGCAATATGTAGAACCCTGCCTCGGCTAGTCAGGCAAGCCTCCGTAGCCCGGATCTGCCTCGGTCACGACAGGCCAGCTTCGTCCACGTGTTCCATCCAGGTGACCACCTTGCCCTCCTGGTCAGGCTGCTGCACCGCAAGGTGAACCATGCTGTATCCGGCTTTGGCTCCGTGCCAATGAACCTCGTCCGGGGCAAACCAGGCAGACTGCCCGGCGGTGAGTTCATGGATGGGCCCGCCGCGCACCTGAGCCTGACAGATGCCGCTTAACACATGGATCGCCTGACCTGCCGGATGCGTGTGCCACGCGGTGCGTGCGCCGGGTTCGAAGCTGACCCTGGCTGCGCGCAGGGCGGAGATTGCGTCGGGAGTAAGCAGGGAATCGATCCACACTGTACCGGTAAACCAGTCAGAAGGACCACGCTGGGTTGCGTTGCTCTCAGAAAAGACCTGCATGCTCTGATCCTAGCGAGCCGAAGCGCAGGCAGCGAGCCTTTTTCTAGCGAACAAAGTGCGAAGTTCTACAATGGCCTATGCTCGTACCGGCCCCCGCAATCGCGTCCTCCCCTCCGTTGTCTGCGTCCCTTGCGTGGGCGCATCCGATTGTGCAGGAGTGGTTTCTCGGGCGGTTCGGCTCCCCGACGGAGCCGCAACAGGCAGGTTGGCCCGCGATTCTCCGCGGCGAGCCGACGCTGGTGTCGGCGCCGACCGGATCCGGCAAGACCCTTACGGCGTTTCTTGTATGTATCGACGCCTTGTTGCGCCAGGCGCTTGCTGGCAGCCTGGCCCCGCAAACGCAGGTCGTGTATGTGTCGCCGTTGAAGGCGTTGTCCAACGACGTGCAAAAGAACCTCGACGGGCCGCTTGCCGAGATCCAGCAGCTGGCACTGGCGCGTGGGCATCTTTGCCCCGAGATCCGAACGGGCGTGCGTACGGGCGACACCCCGATGAAGGATCGCGCGGCCATGTTGAAGCAGCCGCCACATATTCTCGTGACCACGCCGGAGTCGCTGTACCTTTTGCTTACCGCGGGCAAAGCGCGGCAAAACCTGTGCCATGTGCGCACGGTGATCGTGGACGAGATCCACGCGATTGCGGACGACAAGCGCGGCTCGCACCTGGCACTAAGTCTGGAGCGACTGGAAGCGCTTGTTTGTGGTGAAAACACGCTTGCAGAGGCGGGCTCGCTTGCCGGGCTGCGCAAACCGCTGCAGCGTATCGGGCTGTCGGCCACGCAGCACCCCATCGAGCTGGTTGCCGACTTCCTGACCGGCGCATCGGAGCAACGCTGCCGCGCCACCATCGTGCAGGTCGGCCAACGGCGCACGCTGGACCTTGGGATCGAGGTGCCTTCCGATGAGCTGAGTTCGGTGGCGAGCACCGCCATGTGGACCGAGGTCTATGACAAGCTGGCCACGCTTGCACAGCAGCATCGTTCCACGCTGGTGTTTGTCAACACCCGCAGGCTTGTGGAAAAGATCAGCTTTGAGCTCGCCGAGCGCCTCGGTCCCGATGCCGTGGCCGCGCACCATGGCTCACTGTCACGGACGCTTCGGCTGGATGCCGAGCAGCGGCTCAAGGAAGGCGAGATCAAGATCCTGATTGCCACGGCATCGCTTGAACTCGGCATCGATATCGGGGTCGTGGATCTGGTCTGTCAGATCCAGACCACGCGCGCTGTGTCGGTAGCCATGCAGCGCGTGGGCCGCGCGGGCCATTGGCGCGGGGCTGTGCCCAAAGGCCGCTTTTTTGCCATGACGCGGGACGACCTGCTGGAGCAGGCGGCGCTGATGCGCAAGATGGTTGCGGGCGAGCTGGACCGGCTTGAGATCCCGGACGCTCCGGTCGATGTGCTGATGCAGCAGATCGTTGCCGCGTGCGGCGCCGAAAGCTGGGAAGAGGAGTGCCTCTTCACGGTGCTGCGGCGGGCCTGGCCTTACCGCAACCTGACGCGTGAGCACTTCCACGAGTTATTGGGTTTGCTCCACAACGGCATTGAAAGCACGCGTGGCCGGTACGGTGCGTATCTGCTACGGGATCTTGTGCAGGGGCAGATCCACGGACGGCGTGGCGCGCGCATGACCGCCATTGCCAACGGCGGTGCCATTCCGGACGCATCGTTGTATGCCGTGATGCTGCAGCCGGAGAACGTGCAGATCGCAACGCTGGATGAGCACTTCGCGGTGGACTCGCACCCCGGCGATGTGGTGTTGCTGGGCAACACGAGCTGGCGGGTACAGCGCATCGACCCGCAGGGCAAGGTGCTGGTCGAGGATGCCCATGGCGCCCCGCCGAGCATCCCCTTCTGGGAGGGCGAAGCGCCACAGCGTACGGCAGAGCTGTGCGATGGCGTGAGCGATCTTCGCGCCGAGATCGATCGGCGCACGCGCACCGTCAAGCCGTCCGCGGTGACCGCCTACTCGCGCGAGGCGAGCGGCGCGGATGCGATTCCGCACCCGTATGTCGATCACCTCACACCGTCACATGTTGCGCCGCAGCCGGACGAGACAATGTACGGCGCGCTGCATCCGGAGGTGCGGGCATGCATGGAGTGGCTGTGCCGCGAGTGCCACGTGTGCGAGTCGGCAGCCCTGCAGCTTGTTACGTATGTGGTGGCAGGGCGCAGCGTGCTGGGTGCTGTGCCTACCAAACAGACCATCATCGCGGAACGCTTCTTCGATGAAGGAGGTGGGCAGCAGCTGATTCTGCACGCACCGTTTGGCGGCCGGCTCAACAAGGCATGGGGATTGGCGCTGCGCAAGCGGTTCTGCCGCGGCTTCAACTTCGAGCTGCAGGCTGCGGCCACCGACAACGGCATCAACATTTCGCTGGCAGAGCAGCACAGCTTCCCGTTGAGTGATGTCTTTCACTACCTGACGGAGCTGACCGCACGCGAGCTGTTGGAGCAGGCGTGCATCCCGTCGCCGCTGTTTAAGAACCGATGGCGATGGGCGGCGTGCCGCAGCCTGCAGTTGTTGCGCATGCAGAAAGGCAAGCGCGTTGCACCACAGGTGCAGCGCACGCGCTCCGATGACTTGCTGGCCAGCGTGTTTCCGCATGCCTCGGCGTGCCCAGAGACGATGACGGGAGACATCCAGATTCCCGACCACCCCCTGGTGCGCGAGGTGATGCGCGACACGTTGACCGAAGCCATGGACATAGAAGGACTGGAAGCGTTGTTGCGGGGCATTGCCAATGGAAGTATCCAGTGCCTGGCGGTGGACACACCTGTGCCCTCGCAGTTCGCGCATGAGTTGTTGAATGCGATGCCTTATGCGTACCTGGACGAGGCCGACCTGGAAGCCCGTCGCGCACGCGCGGTGCAGCTGCGCCGCACGCTGCCCGACGAGGTGACCGAGGGTGCCGGAAGGCTGGACCACGCAGCCATATGCAGCGTGCGCGAAGGGTTGTGGCCGGACGTGCGCGACGAGCACGAGATGCACGATCTGCTGTTGCAGCTTGTCGCCCTTCCAGAAGGCTTGCTGGTTGCGCGAGGCGACACCCGGCCTCGTGCGGGGCAGCCCTGGCCGGAGTTCTTGAGCTGCCTTGCGGCAAAGGGCAGGGCACACCGCGTGGAACTGGGAGGCGCACCTGCCTGGATTGCCACGGAGCGCCTGGGCGACGCGCACCTGTTGTGGCCGGAGCTCGCCTTGCCCGCGGTTGCCACGGCGGCGATGGCACCGCGCCCCGAGACGACGCTGGCGGGCACCGAGTACCGTCCGGAACAGGCGATGTCTCCGCAAGAGGGTGCGGCCGCAAGCCTTGTGCAAGGGTGGCTGCAGCTGCTTGGTCCATTGACGGCCGCGAGCCTTGGGGAGCAGTTGCACCTGGATCCCGGCCCGCTTGCCCAGGCACTGCTTGTGATGGAGATGCAGGGGCTGGCCATGCGCGGCGTCTTTGAGCGGCCCAAGCCCGCCGAGAACATGCCGCATGCGGTGGAGTGGTGCGAGCGGCGCATCCTGCAACGCATACACAGGCTGACTTTGGCGGGGTTGCGGCAGTCCGTTGAGCCTGTTGCGCCGGTGGTGTTTAACCGCTGGCTGCAGGACTGGCAGCACGCCGCGCCCGGCACGCAGTGGACCGGGGAAGAAGGCGTTCTGGCGGCGCTGGAACAGATGGAAGGCTTTGAGGCGCCCGCTGTGGAGTGGGAACGCACACTGTTGCCCGCGCGCGTCAAGAGCTACGACCCGCGCTGGCTGGACAATCTCTGCCTGGCGGGCATTGTGGGCTGGGGTCGCATCTCGCCGCACCCGGCATGGAGCGGGGAGGGTGGTGGAGCGCCCCGACGTGTGGTGCCCACGGGAGCAGCGCCGATCACCTTTTTCCTGCGGGAGTCGGCGGAGTGGCTGCCCGCATCGCTTGCGCACAAGGGCGTTGAGGAGCAGGTGCTCCAACAGTCGCTGTCCCAGGAGGCCCAGTGTGTGCGTGCCCTGTTGCGTGATCGCGGGGCAGCCTTTACGGCAGACCTGCAGCGTATGAGCGGACTCAGCAAGCAGCAGGTTACGACGGGCCTGTGGGAGCTCGCGACAGCGGGGCTGGCCTCTGCGGACGGCTTCGACCAGCTGCGAGCGTTGATGGATCCGCGGAGGAAGTCGGTGCACCTGGAGCAGACACCGGCGGTGAGTCTGCGCAAACGTGCCGCGGCGCGCACCACGGCGGGCCGTTGGTCGCTGCTGCTGGAGGAGACCGCAGGAGCGCCCCTTGGCGGCGACAACGGGGCCCGGCAGGCGGTGGCGCAAGCGCGGCAGGTGAACTCGTCCCTGGAGTGCCACGCGCGCTTGCTGCTTTGCCGGTATGGCGTGGTGTTCCGCGAACTGCTCGTGCGGGAGTCCAATGCGCCGAAGTGGCGGGATCTGGTGCCGGTCCTGCGGCGGCTTGAGGCGCGCGGTGAGATTCGAGGGGGCCGCTTTGTGAGTGGCCCCTTTGGGGAGCAGTTTGCGGTGCCCGAAGCGGTGGAAGGTTTGCGCGAGGCGCGCCGCAAACAGGGCGCAAGGAGTGTGGAGCCGACCCTCACGGTGGCTGCCGTCGATCCGCTCAACACGGTGGGCATCCTTGTGCCCGGTGAGCGTGTTCCGGCGATTCCTGGCCGCGAAATCGGCTTCCACAACGGTGCGTTGGTGGACGATGCCGCCTGCGCCGCACAGGACGTGAGCGCTCCGGTGAAGGTGCCTCGGCGGCCGAGCCGTTCCATCGCGGAGCTGTTGCGACAGGAAGGCAATGGCAGCAAGGCCAACGGAAAGCAACCTGTGCCGCGATCCCTGGGGCTCTTTTCATGAGCGATCCAAGGAAGCAAGCGGAGAGCGCAGGCGAGTTACCGGCTGACAGTGAGAAGGAGTGGGTCGTTGGGGAAGGATTGGAGCCCGGTGACGCCTATGAGGAGGGCCCGTACGTGGTGTTCACGGCGCAGTACCATCTGCGCCGGGGCTCATGCTGCCACTCGGGCTGTCGGCACTGCCCCTACCAGTGAACCGAGCTGTCCAGGCCATCGGCACTATGGATGGGTGTAGTAGCCGGTGAGGGTGCGGGCTTTAAGGTTTGTATCCGCCACGTTGACCTCGATCTTGTGGAACTCCACAGGTGCGTCGGATGGTGCCGGCTCAAAGGTGATTTCGTAGCGCGCGGTGGCATCCGCGACACATTGCGACAGCATGGCGCTGATGTCGTTGCTGCCCAGCAACACTTTGCCGCCACTCTGCTCCGCAAGCACCTGGAGTCCCAGATCTGCAGGTGCCGTCTGGCTGGGCTTTGTGACGCCTTTCACGAAATCCTTGTAGTAGAACTCTCGTCCGGGATCGGCACCAGGGCCTAACGGGTTGACGACATAGAGCGTTGTTTTGGCTTTGCGAAGAGCGTCAGAAAAAGCAATCACCTGGTTGAAGAGGTTTTGCTGTTCCTTGCCCGAAAGTTGGATATCCGGGCCGGAGAGCAAGGGCCAACCTGGCGAGACCCAGATGATGAACTTGCGTCCAGGCTGTGTCTGGGCGCGTGCGACCAGGCCGCTCAGGGCCTTGAGGGAGATGTCGAGGCGCTCTTCGGCGCCATAGAAGCCGGAACTGCGCCGCAGATCGCGAAGACCGATGGTTTGCTGTTCAAGTGCCTGGTTGATCGCTATGCCATTGGTGGAGAAACTTGGTTCGACCTGGGTGCCGGTATCCGTAAGGATGGCCACAGCCGTGGGCTGAGCAAGCTGCCCGTCCTTGGCCTTCAGGAAGCGAGCGATCTCATCCCGTTCGTAGGCGACGCGCACATAGGGGACGTTAACGGCATCCACAACGAGAAGCACCTTTACCGGATCGGCTTGGGCGGTGACAGCGCGAAAGCTCTGAATGGGTCGAGGAGCGCCGTTATCCAGGACGGTGAAGCTGCTTTGCTGCAGCCCGGCAATCTGCTGCGTGTGATTGGAGGGCGTGACCACCACGCTCAGGCCAACGGGCTCCGCCGAAGCAGGGCTCGACACCTGTTGAGTGAAGGAGTATGACGAGCAAAGCAGCAGGAAAGAAGCGACTGCCAGCGTGTTGGGGCGCATGCGCATATCTTGAAGACGCTCCGTTGCTCAACGAAGTGGCACAACGGCGATATTTCTTTTGTCCCGCAGACCTGTACAGGGAGAGACGGTCAAGGATTCTGGGCGGGCAATCCTGGCGGCTTCACGCGAGCAACTTCCTTGTTGTGTCGTTCGTCCTGATTTTTCAGGATCACCTGCACGCGATCGTCCTGGAGGTAGGGCGACAGGAGGGAGTCGTTGCTAAGCGCGGTGCGCACGTCATACCCGCGCTCGGAGGCTTTGGTGAGCCAGTCGATGACGCTTTGCCGATCACCCTGCGCGGCGTACACACGAGCCATCTCAAAGCAAATCTCGGCATAGTGGGTTGAGTTCAGCACCTGGAGGTTGTAGCCGCCAGAGGTGCCGTGATGCAGGATATCGGGATCGAGAGCGAAGGCACGCAGCAGCTCTTTGCGTGCGTTGCGCGCATCACGGTTTTCGAAGTAGGCGAGGGAAAGATTGGAGTGGTATACGGCAGAGCCGCGATCCAGCTTCACGGCGTGTTTGTACTCGGACACGGACTGGCGTGCGTTGCCCAGCATGAAGTCCGCAGCGCCCAGATCGTTCCATCCCTGGGCGTCCTTCCTGTCGAGGTGGACAGCCCCTTGAAAGCATAGGCGTGCAAGCAGACCGTGCTGCAACTCCATGTGTACCACGCCCTCCTTTTTGAGCAGGCGAGACGAGTTGCCCCCACGCATTACAGCCGCCTTGTAGTAGGTCAGGGCGTCTTCGGGGAACTTGCGGGCACGAAGCACATCTGCCGCGGTTTCCAGTTTGTCCGCGGGATCCAGGGTAGGATCCGGCAGGTGCGGTGCGATTTGCGCCCATTCTTCTGAGGCATGCGTACGGACGAGCGGTCTTGCCTGTGCCGCAGCAGGAAGCACAGGCAGCAGGGTCAGCGCGAAGAGGGAAACGATGGATTTGACGACGTGCATGGGGCACCTCCCCCAGGCAAACGACAACATCCTCCTCCTGCAAGGCGCGGTTCGTCAATGCCCCGTTGGGGAGGCAGGAGCAGGCGACGCTGAAGGGCAACGATCAGGGGTGGAC
>CAXTRM010000134.1:3946-9296 GCA_964246625.1 uncultured Acidobacteriaceae bacterium | reverse complement strand
GGCGGGCCAGCCGCCGTTGGACCCGAGAGTGGCACGGCGGTGTCCGCGGGGGGAGAGTGCGATGTCCCCGCGGCGGGGGCTGGATGCGCTGCTGGATGTGGTGGAAAACCTGCAAGGGGCGCCGTTGCCGGCCAGTTTGCTGGAGACGGAGATCCTGCCTGCGCGCCTTGCCGGCTACCGACCGGCGGACCTGGACACGTTGATCGCTGCCGGCGAGGTGGTGTGGGTGGGGGTGTCGCCGTTGGGCGAGCGCGATGGCCGTGTGGCGCTCTACCTTGCGGAGAAGGTGAGGCTGCTGTGGCCACCGAACCGCATCTACCGCGAGCCGAGCACGGCCAAGCGGGAGGCCGCGGCGGGGCAGGCCGACGAGCCGCTCTCTGAGCGCGAGGTGGCGATTGTGGCCGCGCTGCGGCGCAGTGGCGCGTCGTTCTTTCAGCCCCTGCATGATGGGTTAGGTGGAGGGTATCCGGGCGAGACGATTGAGGCGTTGTGGTCGCTGGTGTGGCGAGGCCTCGTGACCAACGACGCCGTGAACTGCCTGCGGGCGTACACGGAGAAGACCGGGACGAGCTCCGGACGGAGTGGGGCCAAGCCGGTGCGGCGTGTGCACAACCAGCAGGGAGGCTTTCGGAGCCGCCGCACGACGCCGCCGACGGCGCAGGGACGATGGAGCCTGAACGAGGCGGCCTTCGATATGGAGCGTGCGAGCCCGGTGCATGTGACCGAGTGGAGCCATGCCATCGCGCAGCAGATGCTCACGCGGTACGGTGTGGTGTTCCGGGAGACGGCGCATGCGGAGGACCTCCCGGGTGGGTTTTCGGCGATCTATGACGTGCTGAAGGCGTTGGAAGAGAGCGGCAAGGTGCGCCGTGGGTACTTTGCCGCGGACCTGGGAGCGACACAGTTCGCGCAACCGTCGGCGGTGGATCTGCTGCGCAGTTTGCGGCCGGGCGAGCATAACGGCTCGGCCGAGGAAGGGCGCGAGGTGGTGATGCTCGCGGCAACGGATCCGGCGAACCCTTATGGAGCGCTGCTGCGCTGGCCGAGTGCGCCGGAGGAGGGGTCGTCGTTAACGCGGAGTGTGGGGGCGCGCGTGGTGCTGGTGGATGGAGCGCTGCTGGCCTATCTGCGGCGAGGCAATCCCAACGTGCAGGTGCTGTTGCCCGAGGAAGAGCCGGCGCGCGGCAACGCCATGCGGACCCTGGCGGAGTTTTTTGTGACGATGGTGCAGCGGGCGGAGGCAGAGGGTGCCGACCGGGCGCGCGGGGGCATGCTGATTACCAGCCTGAATGGGGTAAATGTGGCGGAGCACCCCATGGCGCGGGCCCTGCTGGATGCGGGCTTCCAGGCGGCGCCCATGGGCTTCAACGTGCGGCGGCAACTGCCACAACTACCGCGCCTGGGCGGGGCGGGTACTCCGGTGTGAACGAACAGCCAACCGCTTGCGGCACTGCGGTAGTCTCACAGGGGTGAGCGCCATGAAAAGCCCATTCGGGGCACCTGAGCTGCGAAGTTTCTTTCTGGGTGGGTTTGAATGTGCGACGCACCGCCGGCGAGATGGCAAGCGCGTGGATGTGATCGCCCGCACGGACCACGATGGGCAATGCGCAACAGACTACCGGCTCCTCCACGAGGTGGGGATCCACACCGTGCGGGATGGTTTGCGTTGGCACCTCATCGAGGTGCAACCGGGAGTGTATGACTGGTCGAGCCTCCTGCCCACGCTCGACACGGCGCTGCATACCGGCACACAGGTGATCTGGGACCTGTGCCATTGGGGCGTACCGGAGGACCTGGATCCTTTCTCGGAGGCCTTTGGCGAGCGCTTCGCGCATTTCGCGGCAGCGGCGGCCCGGTTTTGGCGGGCGGACGCGGCGGGGCAAACCGCGCCGACCCTGCTTTGCCCGGTAAACGAGATCTCCTTCTGGTCGTGGGTGGGCGGGGATGAGGAGCACTTCTTTCCGTACCGGAAGGCACAAGGGGCTGCCCTTAAGCATTCCCTGGTGAGGGCCGCGATCTGGGCAGCCAAGGCGATACGTGAGGTCGATCCATCTGCTCGGTTCATCCAGCCCGAACCCATCATCCAGGTCTCGCCAGATCGTCGCAAGCCCGAAGATCGAGAGTTCACCGCCCGCTACACGGAAGCGCAGTATGAGGTGTGGGACATGCTGGCCGGGCAACGTGAGCCGCAGCTGGGGGGAGATGCCTCGCTGTTGGACGTGATCGGGGTGAACTACTACTGGAACAATCAGTGGATTCACAAGGGGGATCGCACACCCTTGGGCGACCCGCAGCATCGCTCGCTGCATCGGCAGCTTCTGGCTCTTTGGGAGCGCTACGGCAGGCCTATCCTGATCACCGAAACGGGCGCCGAAGGCGAGGCTGCCGCGGGGTGGCTCGGGTACGTGGCCGCCGAGGTGCGGCAGGCTCTGCGGGATGGCGTCCCGATCCTCGGTGTGTGCCTTTACCCGGTGATGGACTACCCGGGCTGGGACGATGACCGGCACTGCCGCTGTGGGGTCATTGCGCTTTCAGACGATTGGACCAAGCGATCCCTGCACGAGGACCTCGTTGCGGAACTGGCAGTGCAACAGGGCGTGTTTGCTGAAGACCACGGCCTCTTCAAGGGTGGGGAACTCGGTGAGCCCTCGGAGATGGATGTCCAACGGGCGCCGGAGACCGTTGCGGGGCGCTAGGTGGGCACCCCGGGGCTCCCCCAGGCTCCGGCGCGCCAACACCTTCCACCTGTTCCTGACTTCCCGCACAGTGCGGCGTGCTCCCTGCGCAGTCTTTGCATCGTCCTATGGCGAGGGGTGCCGATTTGCCTGAAGGCGACACAATCTTTCGGTCTGCCCGCGCGCTGAATCTGGCCCTCGGGGGCAAGGTGGTTACCGGCTTCGAGGCTGCTGTGGCGACCCTGGCTTCTGTGGCCGACTCAAAGGGCATCGTCGGACGCACCGTGGACAGGGTAGAAGCGCGCGGAAAGTGGTGCCTGTTGTTCTTTTCCGGCGACCTCGTTCTGGTGACGCACATGCTTATGTCAGGTTCATGGCACATCTACCGCACAGGGGAACGCTGGCGTGTACCGCGCAGTTCCGTACGGGCCGCCGTCCAAGTAGCGGACTTCGTGGCCCTGGCCGTGAATGTGCCTGTCACGGAGTTCCATACCGAGCGCACGCTGTTGCGGTACTCGCAGGTTCCCAAGCTGGGGGTGGACATCCTTAGCGACGCCTATTCCACCGAGGTCGGCGTGAAAGCCATGCGCGACTACACGGAGCGCAAGCCGGAGGCCGAAGTAGGTGTCACCTTGCTCAACCAGCGGGTCCTGGCTGGGCTGGGCAACGTGTACAAAAGTGAGGTTGCCTTCGCGGCGGGGGTGAACCCCTTTCGGCAGATGCGTACGGCGACGGAGCGCGAGCTGCAGGTAATGGCCGAGGTAAGCGGCCGCTACATGCGAGCCAACGTCGCCAATGGGTCCTCCGCGACCGGCGGCGACGCCATTGTGACCTACAGCGGCAATCGCCGGACGACCCACAGCATGAACGCCGGTGAGCGACTCTGGGTGTATGGACGACAGGGGCAGGAGTGCCGCCGCTGCGGCGCGCTGGTGATGATGCGCAAGCAGGGAGAACAGGCGCGCTCAACCTATTGGTGCCCTGTGTGTCAGCCGTGGGTGCCGGCCACGGGGCAGAGCGAAGAAGCGCCGGTTGGCCGGATGATCAAGGTGCTGGGCGGACGGCGAAGGGGTGGTTGCTGACCGCGGGCGTCAGTTGCTGGTCCGTAGCGGTTGCCGGGCGGGAAGCAACGCCAGCACAAAGCCCAGCGTGACGCCGATCTCATCGGTATGCACGTCTTTCCACTCGATAGCCCACCCGTTTCTGTAGCCCTCGTGCTCTTCGGTAGCCCAACCGAAAAACAGGAGCAGCGCGAAGAACAGGATGCGTAACGCCTGGGAGCGTGTGGAGCGAGTTAGCAGAAAGGCAAGCACGCCAAAGCCGAGGAAGTGTAGCCAGGGATGCAAGATGCCCTGCGTATGGAGGGCATGCTTGTGCTGGGCCGACAGGGTGGAGGTGTAGGCCATCACACCGGCGAGCAGCAAACCCAGAACCAGGGCGAGGATGCGTTTGTTCACCCCTTCAGGATAGGAGAAAGGGCGCCGCCGGTGCACGACGGGCGGCCCGGAAGCGTTCAGGGAGTGTGTCACATCCCTATCAGGGCTGTTGCGGGGGGCTGTCGTCGTCGTCTGAGGGGTGCTTCGGTTTGTCGAGGCCAAAGAGCTTCTGAAAGGGATTCCTGTGCTTGTGTTCCTCCCCCGCTGGCTGGTCCGGTGACTGCGGCTGAGAGGGGCTGGTGGGATGAGAACCCGGAACAGCCCGGATGGGGGATGAGGGGACGCCCTGGGTGACCAAGGGGGCCCCGCTGCTGGTACCGTCGCCAAACAGCTGGCTACCCAGTGTTTGGGCGTCGATGCCCATGTGGCTGCAGGTGCTCTGCGGCACGCTGCCGACAAGAAAGGCGGCGTTGTAGCCGTCGCCCGGGCAGGACTCATCGGCGGGCAGATTGCTCGCCCGATCGATGCGCACCATCTGGACGCCATCCGGTACCGGAGTAAAGGCCTTCATGTCCGAGTACTGCGGCAAACGAATGGCACGGTTCATGAACTCGGCCCAGATAGGTGCCGCGGCCACGGCGCCGCTAAGCTTGATGTCGCTGTAGTCGTCGTTGCCGACCCAGATGATGCAGATCAGGTTGGAGCTGTAGGCGGCAAACCAGGCATCGTTATCGGTTCCTGTCTTGCCGGCGGCAGGTGCGGTAAAGCCGAGCTTTCGCACAGCAACGCCGTAGCCGAAGTTCATCACGCCTTCGAGCAGATTCTGGGTGAGATAGGCGGCTTTGGGGCTCATCACCTGCTTGGCATCCGGTGTGTAGTCCGCGACGACATCGCCATTGCTGCTGCGCACACTGGAAAGGAGCCATGGGGTGAGGTGGACGCCGTTGTTGGCGAACACCGTGTAGGCCCCTGCCATGTCAAGCGGCGAGGCCGCATAGGTGCCCAGGGATACCGAGGGTGTTCCCTTTGCGGAGACGACACCCGACGCGCGCCCGAGTGCGGCGACGTTGCTGAAGCCAACCTGCTGTCCGAGTGAAATGGTCGCGTTATTCAGGGAGTGGGCGAGCGCGTAGATGGCTGGAACATCGCCGTGGTACTCCCCCTTGTAGTTGCCCGGGCTGTATGTTTGGCCGTCGAAGGTAAAGGTCGTTTGGGTGTCGTGGAGCGTGGTCAGGGCGCTGAAGGGCTGGCCATCCAGGGTTTGGCCATCCACGGCCTGCTCCTCCGCGGTTGCGTATA
>CAXTRM010000134.1:0-3936 GCA_964246625.1 uncultured Acidobacteriaceae bacterium | reverse complement strand
GCCCGGGGGGCGTTTGGAGGTCGCGTGATCCAGTTGCGAGGCGGCGTAGTTGCGCCCGCCAACAAGGGCAAGCACCTGGCCGGTATGCGGGTTGAGTGCGACCAGGGCGACCTGCGGTACGCTGCCTGAGCCAATGCCCCGTTTGTGGTTGGCCGCCACCAGCGCATCGACGTGCTTCATGCCGGTTTCAATGGCCTCGGCGGCGGCTTTCTGCAGGTCAGGATCGAGCGAGGTGTAGATGCGCAGGGAAGAGTGCGATGTATCGAAGTCGCCGAGCCGCTGAGTGATCTGGTCATGCACGAGGTCGACGAAGTAGGGTGCTTCGGAGGCGTCAACCTGCGCTGGGGCGAGCTTGATGGGTTCGGCCTTTGCGGCTTCCGCCTGCACGGCGGTAATAGCGCCGGTCTCCGCCATGGAATCGATCACGACGTTGCGGCGGAGGGTGGTGCGGTCAGCGTGACGATAGGGATTGTAGTAGTTTGGGCGCTGAATCATGCCCGCCAGCGTGGCGCACTCCGCAAGATCGAGCTGTTTGAGCGGCCTGCCGAAGTAGGCCTGGGCAGCCTCCCCGAAGCCGTTGATGGCAAAGCTGCCGCGCTGGCCGAGGTTGATCTGATTGGCATACATCTCAAAGATCTGCTGCTTGTTGAAGCGATCTTCGAGCTGGTAGGTAATC
Organism: uncultured Acidobacteriaceae bacterium; assembly: GCA_964246625.1. Classification (GTDB taxonomy): domain Bacteria; phylum Acidobacteriota; class Terriglobia; order Terriglobales; family Acidobacteriaceae; genus Granulicella. The sequence goes on along the minus strand of CAXTRM010000134.1, from coordinate 3,260 downwards.
ATGATCTCCGCGATCTTGCGGGCATATGTCTTTTGCGGCGTCAGGAAGAAGCCTCGGGCGAGCTGCTGGGTCAGGGTGGAGCCGCCGCAGGCTTTGTGCTGCGAGACGATGTCCTGCACGGCACACTTCACGGTGCGGACGTAGTTGATGCCGGCGTGCTCGAAGAAGCGACGGTCTTCGATCGCCAGAACCGCCTGCACCATACGCGGCGGAATCTGGTCATAGGTGACCATGCGGCGCTTGGTGCGATTCTTGTCCTCTGAAAGCGCTGTGATGAGCTGTGGTTCCAGCTTGTAAGCCGCCAGGGGCGCGCCGTTTTCTGCCGTAATGGACTGCACCACATCCCCGGCCACATCGATGGTGGCCCCATCGGCAGCGAGGTAGCTTTGCGGGCCCGGCTTGATGCGCACCGTGTCCCCGTTCAGATCGACCGAACCCATGGGGCTGGAGCCGCCATCGTAGCCGGCCTTTCGCAGGGCAGCGGCAATGGACTCCGCAGAAAGGTGCTGGCCGGGCCGCACCTCCTGTGGTGCCGCATAGATCTGTGCCATGGAAGCAAACAGGGGACCCTGGGCAAGTCGCTGGTCCACGAGGCCCGCGTACTGGTGGTACTCATAGGCGAACGTCACGCCAAAGAGCACGGCAACGAGCAAAACCAGCACGAGCAGCGCGCGCAAAGCACGGAAAAGCAGGGAGTGCCTGGTGGAGGAGGCGACTTTGACGAGAACAGGCAAGGGCGTCGAGACTTCCGGTTGGGTGGGTGGAGTGCTTCGTTAGCAACGGTGCAACGGCAGGCAAGGCTGATCCGCGCCGAGCAGCACGGCGGGCCAGGCTCTAGCTTAGAGCAGGCGCTTCCAGATCGAAAGTAGGGTAGGCGCTCCCCAGCGAGTCTGTTCCAGACATGCCGGCGTCAGCGGCTCACCTCCAGCCTTGGCAAGAGCCCCGTGTCCTCACGCCAGGTCCGTAGTGCACTCAAGGACAATGTTGCGTTGGTTGGTGCAACCGTACTTGCATAAGAAGAGGCCTCCCTGGGACGGACCGGGATGCAACTGCCCGGTCTGCACCGTCTCTGGCCGGCCCTTGCTACTCCTTGGACGCTTCCACCCGTTGCGCGATATGCGACGCTGCACCATCGACGGGGATGTCGAGTGTGGTGCCGTTCAGCCGGTCGACGAGCTCGTAAACACCTTCTGCATACTTCTTACCGATGTTGACGCGGAACGGAGTGCCGATCAGATCGGCATCTTTGAACTTCACCCCGGCACGCTCGTCGCGGTCGTCGAGCAGGGTGTCCACCCCCGCCGCCGTCAGGGCCTCGGCAAGATCGAAACCGGCCTGATTGAGCGCGGCTTCGCGCGTGTTGGTGATCGTGACGACGACCTCAAAGGGAGCGATGGAGGGCGGCAGGGCGTACTGCGGCTCCGTCTGCTTCGGGTCCGTGTTGCCCGCGGCAAACTGCGCGGCGGAGGACTCAATGGCCGAGGTCAGGATGCGTTCGATGCCGATGCCGTAGCTGCCCATGATGGGCGTTACCTCTTTCCCGTCCTTGTCGAGAACGCGCGCACCCATGGAGCTGGAATACTTGTAGCCGAGCTTGAAGATGTGACCGATCTCGACGGCTTTGCCCAGACGCAACGGTTGCTGGCCGAGAGGGTCAAGCTCGCCCTCGTTGATGTTGCGGATGTCTGCGGTGAGGGTGGGGGTGAAGTCGCGACCGGGGGTTACGTTGCGGAAGTGGTAATCGAGCTTGTTGGCACCGGCGACGAGGTTTTTGCGGCCCACCAGGCCTGAGTCCATGATCACGATGGCTTTCAGGGCCTGGCTGTTGCCCTCGCGGGTAACCCCCTTCAACTTGTCCAGGGCTTTACCGCTCTTGAGACCATTCAGCGAGCCCTGGGTCATGACCTCGGGAATGCCGATAGGCCCGAGGTAGCCGGCAGGTCCACCAAGGTAAAGCTCGAGCTCTTCGGCGGTCATGGGGCGGAGAACAGCGGTGCCGGCGACGGCGTTGAGCTTGGTCTCGTTCACCTGGTGATCGCCGCGAAGGAAGGCGACCACCGGTCGCAGCGGGGCGTCGCCCTGATCGATGAGCGAAGCCATGAAGGCAACGCACTTGATGTCCTGCGAGGCATGGATGCCGAAGAATGCGGTGACATCGGCGATGGCGGCTCTGCCGGGTGTGTGGACCAGCTCGGGAGTGCCATCCCCTGTCGGCTCGAGATCCTGCACAGGGGCAAGGACACTGGTCGCCTTTTCGAGATTGGCGGCGTAGCCGGAGGGCGAACTGGCGATGAGGTCCTCGCCGGCTTCGGTGTAGACCATGAACTCCTGGGACTGTGAGCCGCCCATGGAGCCCGAGTCGGCTTCGACGGCCACAAACTCAAGGCCGCAACGGTCGAAGATGCGGCGGTACACCTCGTCGTGCTTGCGGTAGCTCTCGTCGAGACCGGCCTCGTCCAGGTCGAAGCTGTAGCTGTCCTTCATCAGGAACTGCCGGACGCGCAGCAGACCCGACTTGGGGCGGGGTTCATCGCGGAATTTGGTCTGGATCTGGTACCAGACCTGGGGCAGCTGTTTATAGCTGCGAAGCTCGTTGCGCGCGATCGAGGTCATGATCTCCTCGTGCGTCATGGCAAGGGCCAGCTCGGCCCCTTTGCGGTCCCTGAGCCGAAACATGTTGTCGCCCATGGCGGTCCAGCGACCGGACTCCTGCCAGATCTCGGCCGGGTTCAACGCCGGCAGATGAAATTCCTGGCCGATGCGGTCCATCTCGTCACGTACGATCCGCACGATCTTGTTGAGCGCGCGCTGACCGAGCGGCAGGTAGCTGTAAATGCCGGCGCCGAGTTGGCGCACATAGCCGGCGCGCAGAAGCAGTTTATGGGAGGCGACTTCGGCGTCGGCCGGGGCTTCGCGAAGGGTGGGGATGAAGAGCTGGGACCAGCGTTGCATGTCTGCAGTGATTCTAGCTTCAGTGGGTGCGGCTGTATGCCTTTCTGTTCTGCCGCCTGGGTGCCTGGGCGAAACACGTGGGGGCGCCAGGCGGTGGCGCAGGGCGGCAGGACAGGGCACAGTGGGGCAGGGCAGGCCTGCGGCTCACGGGCGCTTGATTGCGAGGGCTTCGACCAGGTCATGCAGGTGAATGATGCCGCGCACGGGTGAGCGCGGGCTGCCGTCCTCGGTGATCAGCAGGGAGGTGATCTTGTGTTCCTCCATCAGGCTCAGGGCAGCGACAGCGAAGAGAGTGGGGGCCACCGTGC
>CAXTRM010000133.1:7727-9334 GCA_964246625.1 uncultured Acidobacteriaceae bacterium | reverse complement strand
GTGCCGCTGCCTTGGAAAGGGCGTCGGTGTTTTTCGGTCATGACAGTGGACCGATGCACCTGGCTGCATCCGTGGGAACCCCGGTTGTGGCGATCTTTGCGGCCCGCAACATCCCGCGCCAGTGGTTCCCGGCGGGACAGGGCAATGAGGTGCTGTACCACCGGGTGGAGTGCTGGGGATGTGGGCTGGAAACGTGCCTGGAGCAGCGAAAGAAGTGCCTGACCTCGATCGGAGTCGACGAGGCGGTAGCCGCGGCCACAAGGGTTCTGTTGAGGCTGCCTGCTGCCCGTTTCGAGCAGGGGTCGGCGTAGCGGGCCGATGAGCGGCGCAGCCAGGAGATGCGAGGATAGGAGGGTGATGCGGAGTTTGCCGGAGTTGCATGCGGTGCTGGGGCTGCTGGCGGGTGGCTTTGGGCGGGTACGGGTGCTGGTGGTGGGCGATTTGATGCTGGATCGCTACATCCTCGGCGAGGTCGACCGCATCTCCCCGGAGGCTCCGGTGCCTGTGCTGCGGCACGCGCAACGTTACGAGCGCGCGGGTGGCGCGGCCAATGTCGCCATGAACCTCGCGGGCCTGGGATGCGAGGCCGTGCTGGCGGGCTTTTGGGGTGAGGACGCCGAGCGCCGGGAGCTGGAACAGGCGTTGCAGCAGGCCAAGGTAGATACGGTCGGTACCGTGACAACCGCACAGCCGACCATCTCGAAGACGCGGATCGTGGGGCGCACGCAACAGCTGCTCCGGCTGGATATCGAGAGCAATGAGCCACCCGCTGCCGAGGATCATCGGCGCTTGCAGGAGCGTGTGGACGCGCTGGTCGGCAAGGTGCATGCCGTCGTGCTTTCCGACTATGCCAAGGGTGTGCTGACCGCGCCACTCTGTGAACGGCTGATTCGGGCGGCCCGGCACGCGGGAGTGCCGGTTCTGGTGGACCCGAAGACGCCGGATCTGAGCAAGTATTCGGAGGCAACGGTGGTGTGCCCGAACCTCCAGGAGCTTTCCCTTGCCACCGCGGCCCCGGCCCAGGAGCCGTAAAGACTGCGGCGCGCCGGGGAGCTCGCCCGGCAGCAGCACCACTTCGGGCACCTTGCCGTGACGATGAGTGAACGAGGGATTCGGCTGCTGTCCGAGGGCGGCCCGTTTCACTCGCCGGCGCGGGCCCGTGAGGTGTTCGATGTGTCCGGGGCGGGCGACACCGTGATCGCGACGATGGCGGCTTCGATGGCGGCGGGGCTGGCGATAGAAACAGCCGTGGAGCTGGCCAACCTCGCTGCCGGCATCGTGGTCGGCAAGGTGGGCACCGTTCCGATCGCCCACCACGAGCTGACCTCGCTGTTGACGCCCTCCAAAGGGATGAGCGATGCGGAAAAGATCCTGGACCGGGCGCAGGTGATCGCACGGGTGCGGGAGTGGCGCGCCTCGGGCGAGACGGTGGTGTTTACCAATGGCTGCTTCGACCTGCTGCATGTGGGGCATGTGGCGCTGTTGGAAGATTGCCGTCGCTTTGGATCGAAGATCGTGCTGGGTTTGAACACGGATGCGAGCGTCCGGCGTTTGAAGGGACCGTCGCGGCCCGTGGTCGGCGAAGCGGACCGGGCGCGTGTGATGGC
>CAXTRM010000133.1:6291-7717 GCA_964246625.1 uncultured Acidobacteriaceae bacterium | reverse complement strand
ATGCGGTGACCCTGTTTGAGGAGGATACGCCGCTGGCGTTGATCGAAGCCCTGCAACCGGATGTGCTGGTCAAGGGCGGCGACTACCGTGTCGAAACCGTTGTGGGACATGAGGTGGTGTTGGCAGCAGGCGGCCGTGTAGAGATCGTGCCGACGGTGGAGGGCTTTTCCACGACCGGGATCGTCCAAAGGTTGCAAACGGGTGCAAACGGAACGGCCCAGGGAGCGTTGCTGGCTCACGATCGGCAGTGATGGGGCTGGCGTCAGTGCCGTGATGCACTGGAAGGCCAGCCTCGCTCCAGGGATGGAAGTCAGCCTCGACGCCGGGGCCGAGCAAGCGGCAGAGCTTTTTGTTTTGAGGAGAGAACGATGGCGCAAGAGGCTGGGCCTGAACTGTTGGCAATCAGCACCTACGAGAAGGGGCAGGCCTTTCTGCGCGAGGCTGCGCGCCTGGGTTGCCGTGTCACGCTGCTGACGGTGGACAAGCTGCGCGATGCGGATTGGCCTCGAGAGGCCCTGGCGCACCTGGAGACGATGCCCGAAGAGCTGGCCCCCGAGGCGGTGCTGCCGTACGTGACACGGCTCGCAAAGCACAGGCAGTTTGTGTGCGCGGTGCCGCTGGACGAGTTCGACCTGGACACGGCCGCACTGGTGCGCGAGCACCTGAGGCTGCCCGGCCTGCGCCGATCGGAGACCCGGCCCTTCCGCGACAAGCTGGCCATGCGGGAAACGGCGCGGCGAGCAGGTGTTTCGGTGCCGGAGTTCTCTTCCACGGCGAATCACGAGGCACTTTGGCGATTCCTGAGCACCACGGAAGGGCCCTGGCTGTTGAAGCCTCGGCAAAGTGCCTCGGCTATCGGCATCCAAAAGTTCGCAGACCCGAACGCGGTGTGGCCGATGCTGGAACGGCTTGGGGATGAGGCGAGCCACCACCTGGTGGAGCGTTTTGTTCCGGGCGAGATCTTCCATGTGGAAGGGCTGACGTGGGAAGGCGAGCTGCTGTGGGCGTCGCCACATGGATACGCGCAGCCCCCGTTCGACACCATGCACACGGGCGGCATCTTTTCCACGCGTACCCTGCAGCGGGGCAGCCCGGACGAACAAGCCCTGCAGAGCATCCACGCGCATACGCTGCGCGGGCTGGGGATGACGACCGGGCCCTCGCACAGCGAGTTCATCAAGGCCCATGCCGATGGCAGGTTCTACTTCCTGGAGACCGCGGCACGGGTCGGCGGGGCGTATATCGCGGAGGTGGTGGAAGCGGCAACGGGCATCAATCCTTGGGTGGAATGGGCAAGGATGGTCACCGCGCAGATCCATGAAGAGCCGTACCTTCTGCCCAGGCGCCACGAGGAGTACGGCGGCAGTGTCATCTGCCTAGCACGGCAGGAGTGGCCGGATCTGAGCTCGTACGTTGCGCCGGAGAT
>CAXTRM010000133.1:1908-6281 GCA_964246625.1 uncultured Acidobacteriaceae bacterium | reverse complement strand
CATCGCCAGCACAAGCACCATCACGCGGGGCTGATCGTGCGCTCGCCCGAGGCGGAGCGGGTACGCTCGTTGTTGGCAGAGTACAGCGGCCGGTTTCAGCAGGAGTTTTATGCGCGTCTGGATGCGCCGGAAAAGGCGACCTCATGAAGCCGAGCGGCTCATGTACACTGTGCGCACCTTTGCCCTGGGTTGAATGCATCGCATGAGTCTGGCCGATCCGACCGAAGCCGCGCCATCCGTCCTGTCGCTGGAGGAGCAGATTGCCCGGCTGCAGGCGCTGCTGGAAGCCTCTCGCCAGGTGCACTCCACCATCGCGGTGGACCAGGTGATGCAGCAGACCGCGCGCGTGCTGGTGCGGGAGCTAGAGATGGAAGGGGCAGGTTTCGTGTCGGCAGAGACAGGCGAGCTCGTGGCCGAGTACGGCAGCCTGCCCGTGCCGCCGCACGAGCAGTGCCGGAGCTTCGATCTGCTCGCCAAGGATGGCGCGCTGCTGGCCAAGCTTGTCGTCAAACCGACCGACGGCTGCCACCTGAGCATGTACGAACAGGACTTCATCGAGGGCCTTGTCTTGCAGGCCGCTGTGGCCCTTGAGAACGCCCTGTATCACGAGCGAGACGTGCAGTGGGCGCGCGTGCAGCAGGACCTGGAGGCTGCCCGAAGCATTCAGCGCTCGCTTTTACCGAAACGCATGCCGGTGATCGCGGGCGTAAGCGTGGCAGCGCGCATGGTGACCTGCTTCGAGGTGGGAGGCGACTACCTGGACCTGGTTGCCATGCCCGACGGTTCGCACCTGTTTGTGGTGGCGGACGTGGCCGGCAAAGGGCTTGCCTCCGCGATTGTGTCGATGAGCTTTCGTTCCGCGTTTCGTGCCCTGACCGCGCAGCCCATCAGCCTGGCGGAGATGGTGACCCGGGTGGGGCAGCACCATTGGGAAGAAGGGCAGGAGTCGCGCCGCCGTTATGTGACCGCCATCTTTGTGCGGCTTTACCCGGACGGGGGATTGCTGGAGGTGGTCAACGCCGGACACAATCCGGGGGCGCTGCTGGGCGCGGACGGGACGGTGCGGATGATCGAAGCCTCGGGAACACCGCTGGGCATGCTGCCGGGTATGGCATACGAGTCAGAAACGTTTCGCTTTCCTGCAGGGGCACGTTTGCTGCTCTATACCGATGGGCTGACGGAGGTCTTCCACGGGGAAGAGGAGTTCGGTCCCGAACGGCTGATCGAGTCGTTCCAGAGGCTGCACACCCGCGATGCCGAAGAAAGCCTGGAGGCGCTGTGGGCGCAGCTGCACCGGTTCTCTACGGGCGGCCCCCAGTCGGACGACATGACGGCCCTGGCGCTGATTCACCGGCTCGATCAGCCGGCCGGTATGGACGGGCAGCCAGCCCTTCGGGAGGCGACGGGAAACGCATGAAAAACGGCAGTTCCGTTGAGGTACGTTTGCCCTCGGAGTTGGGTTTCGAGAAGGTCGCCATGTGTACCGCCGCGGGCATGGCGGGGTTGATGGGTTTTTCGCATGACCGCATCGAGGACCTGAAGACCGCCGTGGCCGAAGCCTGCATCAATGCTATTGAGCATGGCAACCAACTGAACGAGTCGTTGCCGGTGGGCGTGATCCTGTCACGGTCAGACGACGAACTCGAGGTCAGGGTCATCGATGATGGAAGAGGCGTGACGGTATCGCCGCTTTCCCCGGACATCGATCGCAAGATGATGGGGGAAGAGGATCCGCGCGGCATGGGCATGTTCCTGATTCAAGCGCTGGTTGATGAGGCGGAGTGGCATGATGGCCCTCCAGGCAAAAGCTATGTGCGGCTGGTCATTCGTCTTGACAAGCAGGACGAGGGAGAGTAACTGATGCAGGCAGCAACCAAGGTTTCTGAGCGCACCGTGACGGCACCGTCCGGCTCGAGTGTGGAGGTGCTTGCGTTCACAGGCGATATCTCCTCAACCTCGAAGGATGCCATTCTCGAAGCCTACAAGGGGATACCGGCCGGTACCGAACGGGTGCTGCTGGATTTCCGGGGTGTCGAGTACATCAACTCTTCCGGCATCGCGATCATCATCCAGCTCCTGCTGGAAGCGCACAAGGCAGGCAAACGGACCATCGGCATCTTCGGGTTGACACCGCACTTCAATAAGGTCTTCACGATGGTGGGTGTCGCCAAATACGCAACCCTTTCCCCGGATGAGGCTACAGCGCTGAGCCGGCTGTAAGCGGGAAACCCTGGCGAAGGACACTCGTAGCTCTGTGGGCAGTGCTTTTTCAGGCGCAGCAAAGCTGTGGCTGCGCCTCAAGCGGCTCTACCTCTTTCTGGGCGGCGACCAGCGGAGCCGGCACGCTCACGGCAGCGGTGGCATAAAGCCGATCTGTGGCAAGCTTTTGCAGAAAGGAAAAGGCCGTCGCTCGAGGCGACGACCCTATGAGGCTCGTGCTGCTCCGGCCCGGTGCTGACGGTTAGCTGAAGGACTTCACGGCGTCCTGCTCGTTTTCCTTCACGTCGAAGACGGTGAGGAGCTTGGTGATCACCAGCAGGTCACGGACCTTTTTGGTCAGGTTCAGGAGCTTGAGTTCACCGCCGGCATTTTTTACGGTGGTGTAGGCGCTGACGAGCTCGCCCAACCCGGCGCTGTCGATGTAGTTGACGTCTGCGAGGTTCAGCACAATCTTCTTGGAACTGGACAGCGCGTCCTGCACTGCGCCACGAAGCTTGCCACTGGCTTCCCCCAGCGTGATCTTGCCGCTGAGATCCAGAACCGTCACCCCGTCTACTTGCCGAACCTTTGTATCCATGTCTAGCTGGTCGCCTCCGAATGGCTATGTTTTTTGATGAGCGTAACTTGTGTCCCTGGCTGTAGCTGGCGAAAGTGTACCTCATCCATGATGGCGCGCATCAGGAAAACACCACGGCCGGAGCTGCGCAGCAGGTTCGCCGGATCCAGCGGATCGGGCAGCGTTGCCGGATCGAGCCCGGGACCCTGATCGGCGATGCAGATGGACAGGATATCGGCCGTGCGGTCCAAGGTCACATCGACCCACGTGCCCTCGGCGAAGGCGTTGCCATGCTTGCACGCGTTAATGGCAGCCTCGCGGGTCACCATGGCGATGTTGCTTGCGTCGTCGTCGGGAAAGCCGGTGGCCCTGGCCATGGCTTCCACGGCGTGCTCGATCGTTCCGACGCTTTCGAGGTTGGAAGGCAGGTGAAGCTCGACGTGCTCGAGCGCATGGCCAGCCGAAGACGACCTGGTTGGCTCATCCATTATGACGCTCGCGCATGAGGCCGTTCCTTGCGAAGGTCGATTGAGATCCGCGTGCGCAGCCGATCATAGCAGAGCATGGAACCCGATCGGACGAGGAGTCCGGGTACTGTTTCCATCCGCCGCGGTGTTGCGAGCTCTGCGACACCGCGGCGGGTCACTGGCCCAACCGCCGCCCGAGAGTCGCCTAGGTGATGAACTTCACCCGCGTCACGCCGTCAGCCTGCGGACCCTTGTCGCCTTGAACGACGTTGTACTCCACAAGCTCACCTTCCTTCAGACTCTTGTACCCTTCCGCCTGGATGGCCGTGTAATGAACGAACACATCAGGGCCGTCATCGCGACCCAGGAAGCCATAGCCCTTTGCGTTGTTGAACCAGCGAACCGAACCTTGAAGCTTTGCCATCGCCTCCCCCAAGATGCTCTGCTTGAGCGCGTTCTTTGTCCACACTACGTCCACAGGGTGCACTGGCGTAACTAGGTAATTTCCTAGTCGCGGCACGGAAAGTATAGGTTCGGGGGGCGGTCGAGGAGGGCGTCGCTTCAGGGTCGGATGGTGCCGGTCGGCTAGGGGGCGGACACGATGCCGCGGCTAAGGGCATAGCGGATCAGATCCGCGGTGGTCTTGGCACCAAGGGCCGTCATCATCGACGTTTTGTGGAACTCCACGGTCTTGTGCGAGATGTGGAGCGAGGCTGAGATCGATCGCGAGGTGTGGCCCTCCGCGATCAGCTGCAGGACCTCACGCTGGCGCGAGGTCAATAGCTCGTCCGACAGCACGTCCTCGGCCCTGCCGTGGGCTTTGCTCCCGATCGAGGCATGGGCGTCGTCCAGCAACGGCGTAACAAAGGTACCGCCCAGGAGAACACGCCGTACGGCCAGCAGTAGTTCGCTGGCGGCGGACTGCTTGGCGACGAAGCCGGTAGCACCGGCCGCCAGCCCGGCCCGCAGATACCGGCCATCGATATGCTGGGTGACGAAGAGGATCCTGAGCCGAGGCATGGCCTTCAGCAAGAGCCTGGCTGCTTCCAGGCCGTTGAGCATGGGCATGCCGATGTCAAGCGTCACCAGGTCGGGCCGCAGTTGCTCGGCGTCCACCAGCAGCTGGCGTC
>CAXTRM010000133.1:0-1898 GCA_964246625.1 uncultured Acidobacteriaceae bacterium | reverse complement strand
CCGCAGGAGGCCGGCGATGCCTTCGGCGAGCAAGGGGTGGTCGTCAGCGATGAGGATCCGAGGTCGTCTCGCCATGTCTGTGTAGCAGCTTAGCCGCAAAGCGCATGTGCGGCGCGCTTTTTCAACCGGCTGCGAGCGCTGTGCGTGGAGGAAGTGGGGTCGTCGGGTGACTTTCCAAGGGAACATCCGGAGGTAGGATGATCCAGAGCGCAGAGACACATGAGCGAATCCACAGGGCAGCCGCAGACCGGCGCGGAAGGCGAAGCGCAGGACATCAAGCAGCAGGAAGCCAGGCAACAGGAAACCAGGCAGCAGGAAGCCGGCCAGGGCGTGGTGCAGGTGCAGGATCTGCCGTCCTTTGCGGCCAGCGCTTCCCACTCCGCAGATGCAGACCTGGCGGTGGCAACGAATGGCGACGAGGTCCTGACGGGTAACCCGGATCTCGCGTACCCCGTCGTGGGCATCGGGGGCTCGGCCGGATCCCTGGAAGCGTTGATGGACTTCCTGGCAAAGCTTTCGCCGGACACGGGAATGTCCTTTGTGGTGATCTCACACCTGGCGCCTCAGGGGGAAAGCCACCTGCCGGACATCCTGCAGCGGCAAACCGCCATGCGAGTCGCTGCCATTCAGGAGGGCATGACGCCGGAGCAGAACCGCCTTTATGTGATCCCGCCGAACGTGACGGTGCGGCTCGAAGTTGGCAGATTCCACCTGCGGCCGCGCGACGCCAATGCGCCCTTTTCGCCCGTGGACGTCTTCTTCCTGTCGCTTGCTGCGTCGCAAAGGCATCTCGCGATCGGCCTTGTCTTTTCATGGATGGGGACGGTGCCCTCGGCTTGCGCGCCATCAAAGGGGAGGGCGGGTTTGCCATGGTGCAAAGCCCGGAGACGGCCAGGTTTGGCTCCATGCCGCGGGCCAGCCTCGCAGTGGACCATGTCGACGTGTCGGCGCCGCCCGACGGGTTGGCAACGCGCCTGAACAGCTTCGCCCCTCGCTTCCGCAGCCCGGACTGGCGGCGTTTGGAGCGGGGAGCCACGTCGCCGGAAGAGGAACGCCTCTTCGCCCGGGTTCTGCGCCTGTTGCACGGCGTCTCCGGCGTGGACTACCGATTGTACAAGCCGACCACCATTCGCCGGCGCGTCGCCCGACGCATGCTGATGCAAAAGATCGACACCCTGGAGAACTACGTCCTGCACCTCCAATCGGAGCCCAAGGAGGTGCAGCAGCTCCAAGGGGATGTGCTCATCAATGTGACCCAGTTCTTTCGGGACCCGGAGGTCTTCCAGACGATCCGCGACAGCATCCTGCCGCAGATCCTGGAGGCCCACGAGGAGGATCGGCAGATCCGGATCTGGGTCGCCGGATGCTCCACGGGCGAAGAGGTGTACACGCTGGCGATGTGCCTTTTGGAGGCGCTGACCGGGCAGCCCATCGAGCCGAGTATCCAAATTTTCGGCACCGACGCCAGTGATGACAACATCCAGCACGCGCAGCTCGGCCACTACTCTGACCGTATCGCCAACGAGGTCTCTCCAGAGCGGTTGAGACGCTTCTTCATGCGCACCGGAAAGGGCTTCCAGGTGGCAAAGCGCGTGCGGGATGCGTGCGTCTTTGCCCGCCAAAACCTGTGTACCGACCCAACCCTTTCACGGCTGGACCTCATCAGCTGCCGCAACGTTCTTGTCTACTTCGGCGCCGAGCTGCAACGGCAGGTCCTCTCGGCGTTCCATCACGCCCTGCGTCCCGAGGGTTACCTGCTGCTGGGCAGCTCGGAAAGTATCGGTGAGTTCGGCGACTTGTTTGCAATCGAGGACCGCGCGCACAAGATCTTCGTCAAGTTGGGGGGGACACCCGGGCGCGCGCTGGCGCATGCCCTTCCGTCCGTTCACCTCCCATCG
>CAXTRM010000132.1:3152-9399 GCA_964246625.1 uncultured Acidobacteriaceae bacterium | reverse complement strand
ATGGCGCGTAAGCAGGAGCTGGCCTTGAAACCACAGCACACGCCAGTCCCAGGCGTCCTCCGTCCGTAACGCACGCAACAGCGTCTCCGCCTCGCTGAGCTGTCCAGCCCTGAGGAGCACGGAAGCCAGTCGCAGGCGCACCTCGTACGACCGCGGAGATTGCTGCTCGAGAGCGCGCAAGGCTGCAAGGGAACGGCCCTCGTCAGCCAGCAGCAGCGCCGCGCCGATTGCCTGCGAAAGCACCTCATCGGCTTGCACCGTGGGCGGCGGAAGATAGCGTGGCGATGGACCGACAGTCTCCATCGCGTCGCTCGTCTCGAGCGCCAGCAGGTCAGCTCCGAAGTCTCTGCTTGGGCTCGGACGCGGCATCCCGGTTGCACGCGCGACAACCTCGCGCAACACACCAAGCAGCTGCTCCGCCATCTCGTCTGCCGTGCAAAACCGATCCGACGGGGAACTCGCCGTCGCCTTCAACAGAAAGCGATACAACGACTCCTGCTCGCAAAGCACGGCCTTCTCCTGCTGTCTCGGCAGGGTAAATCTGTGTTCCCCTCCAAAGCCCTGGAAGTCCATCAGCAGCACGGCCAGTGTACGGCCCACGGTGAAAAGATCAGACAGTGTGGTAGGCCCTTCCCCGGCCTCCGGCGCGCTGTACCCCACGGTGCCATAAATGTCGCCGCTCGGATCGTCCACGCGCCGCACCCCGCCCAGGTCGATCAGCTTGATGTCGTCGTGCTCCAGCATCATGTTGTCGGGCTTGAAGTCGCAAAAGACCAATCCCTGCTTGTGCAGGTACGAGAAAGCGGAAAGAATGCGATGGACATACGCGATCGCTTCGGCCGGGGGCAACGGGCCGCGTTCCTGGCGGATCTGCTTCAGCGTCTTGCCGCCGACGTACTCCATCACGATGAAGCCCTGCCCGGCCACCTGGACGAAGTTGTAAATGCCCACGATGTTTGGGTGCTTCACCGCGGCCAGGAACTGACGTTCCGCCACCGCCACCGCCGCTGCGGAGCTGTCCTGCGCGTTCAGCAGGCCCTTCAGCACAACGTAGCGCAACAACAGACGGTCGAACGCAAGATAAATCCAACCCAGGCCGCCAAAGGCAATCGGGCCGCGCACCTCGTATTGTTCCGCGATCAAATCGCCCGGTTGCAACACGGAAACAAAGCTGTACCGTGTGCCGCACTTACCGCAAAATCCGGCATCGCGCCGCAACGGGGACTCACACTGGACGCATACGCGCTTGCTGTCCGGCACCCTGGCGTCCCCGAGCACGGCACGTGCTGGGTCGACCGAGGGCAGGTCCGGTAGGCTCACCAGCCCGGCACCCAGCTGCTTACGGCTGGCGTATCGTTCTGCACTTTGCGTCCTTCTTTGTCCTGCTCCAGCCCTGCTCCAGGGCAGGCTGATCTCCTCGGGGCTGCCCAACAGCGCATCGGCAGCGTACGTCCTCAGGCCCGCCCCCGGCCCCGCACCCGTTTGTTCAGAGAGCACCGGCATGCCTTCGTCCGCAACACGGGCCTGGGCTAAGCCACACAGGTCACAATAGCCATCTTCCAGATGGCCGCCACAGTGCGGTCTGGAGCATGGAGCCGCCGCCGTCACTCTTGCCCATCCGCAACTGCTGCGCGTCTGGCTTTGCTGCTTCGGTCCAGGTGCTGTTCATAGAACGACACCGCACGCGCTGCCACTCCCAAATCCATGGGATGCGCGTACAACAACACCTCCGCCTCCTTGCGCAGGCCGGAAAGCGGCAAAGACGTATCCACGCCACGGGACTTCGCCTTCGCCTTGAGCGCCTCCAGCCGCCCCCGCAGTTCACTACGCGCTGCTAGTTGTGCCTCGCACAGCTCACGCAGTGACCGCTCCTCGGCCATGCAGCGCTCTGCGGCGGAACACCAGTTACGCAGTCCGATCGCAAGGGCTTCGCCAACGCCCTCATCGCGCTTGCGGTCCAGGCGGTTCAGCCATTGCTCCAGCGCATCGAGGGTCTCCTCCGGCATCAGCTTGGCCGCGGAAACCTGCCCGGTAAACTTCAGCCCTGCCTGCTGCAGCACATGCTTCACCTCTCCATGCTGTGCCTTCAGGGTCTCTAAACGGCTGCGGGCGGCCCGTATCTGCTGCGCAAGCGAATCCGCCAGGGCGACCTGCTGGTTGGCCCGCGCCAACGCCGGTTCCACCCTGGTCCGGAGCGTCTGGAGCGCGCGCAGTGGATCCGTCGGTGCGGCGTTGCAGGCGTCGCGCAGTTGTTCCTCGGTATTGTCCAGGGCGGGCGCAAGCAATCGGCTTGGCATGGCTATTTGGGAACGCAGGCGGGTGAGCTCACCTCCAATCTGGTCGGCTCCCTCCGCAAACGCGGTCCATGCCGTCTCCACTGCCGCCACGGCGCGGCGCACCTCGTCAAAGGTGCGGGTCATCAACTCAAGCAGCTCCTCGGGCAGCATGCGCCGTGCTACCTGCGCTCCTCCAAGCAGGTGCCTCTCCGCCAAGGGCACCTCTGCGGTTTCGATCTCCACAGGGGTGCTGAGCAGCAGGCTCTCAAGCTCCCGCATCTTGGCCTCACTGCCTACAAGCGACGGTAGCTTCTTCCTCAGAGCTTCAGCCTGATCCACCCTGGACTGCAGCAGTCCAAACTGTACGAACAGACCATGCATGGTTCGCGTCACCGACTCGACGCGAACAGCTGTCTCGCCGATCAGGTGGACCTGTTCCAGCCCGCCTGTCCCGGTGAACGACTGGTATGTGGCGTCGGCCTGTAATGCAAGGAGATTTTCCGCTACATGGGAAAGCCGCGTCTTCCAGCTCTCCAAAACCTGATCGAGCTGCTGCAAGCTCATGCCCATCGCCGTCGCCTCCTCCCTGCTCCTCCGGCGTGGAGCGATTCTACCAACGGCGGATACCAACCATACGTTGCCAGGCTGCCTGCTGTTCCCGAACGGAGGGGGATCTTGTAAGAACGCCAAGGCAGCTCCCCCGATTGCCTGAAGCTGCGCTGGTGGGATTAACCCTACGTATCGGTCCGAAAGCCTGCCAGCTGCATGGCGCGGCGCACCTCTGGGTTTTGTGCAAAGGTTTCCCACACAAAACCGGTGCGCAGGTTTTCTGCCATCAAGACCCCTATCCCTAGATCGATCCCAAGAACATCCGGATCGTACCAGTGCGCAACGGGGTGAAACGCGTCGCAAAAGCCGTACCGGCCCCATGCCTCCGTCCCATGGCTCTCCTGCAGCGCCCTCAGTGTCTCCAAACACGCCTGGGGGAGAAAGGGCAACGATCCCGCTGCGGCGCAGGGCACAACGGATCCATCCACTCCACCAAAGCTCGGCGGCCCTCCCCAGGCGCGATACCCGCGCTCTGAATCGGATGCGGAGATGCCCCAGTACCTTGGGCCGTATGGCTCGCCCAGATCGAGGCAAAACTGCCGATGGGCTGTCGTGGCTGCTACCGAATTGTCGAAGTAGTTCGCAAAGGCGTCGCGCTTGGCCCGAAAATCGAACCACGCGTGGCTGTACTGGTGAACAAAAAGCGGGTCGCGATCGCCGATGAACTCCAAACCCTTGTAACGCATGACAGGACGGGACCAGGCGGGCCACACCGCGGGCGAGACCGCGTGCGTCGGCGATCCCATGGCCAGCAATGGAATCATCATCAGCTCGCAGTAGTGGTTCCAAACCGCCTCCAGAAAGCCCTCACCAGTCTTCCAGCCCATGCAAAACAGCTGCGAGCGCTGGTACAGCATCCACGGCCAGTCCACCCGCTCGTACATCTTGGTCGCCGCCTTGGCGATGGACGCGTTTGTGCCGAAGTACGCCCGCGCCGTCAGCACACCGCAAAGCAGCAGGCTCGTGTCGATGCTCGAATACTCCACATGGGCCACCGGCGCACCGGTCCTTATGTCATTGAAGTGACAAAAGAACCCATGCTCGTGCTTCAGGTGGTCTGCATGGAAGGCCAGGGTGCGTTCCACGCGCGACTCAATGGCTTCCGCATTCGCGTACTGCCGTTTGTGGGCGATGCATAACGCCGTCAAACCGAAACCGGTAGCCGCGATGCTGCTTAAGCGTCGTGGGTCCAGCGCTCCATCCAGACCCGCAAACTGCGCACGATCCTGTACCTGCCCCGTTTCAGGATCTGCCTGTTCCAGGAAGTACAGGCATCCCCGACGCTGCAGCTCGTCCAGAAACGCGATGTCCGCCGCACTCATCGCGAACGCACCGTGGCGCCTCGGGTGCTTTCGCGTACGTTCCGCCCCTGCCGTGGGGGTCGCGGGCAGCATCCGGCCTGCGACGGCACCGGTAAGCAGTTGCAGCAGGGCGCGGCGCTGCATCCCTTACCTCACCAGAACCACAGCCAGGCCGTGCGGCGGCACGGAAAGTTCCAGCTTGCCCCCGCGCAAATGCAGCTTCTCCGCGGGCGCCATGGCCCCGGCTTCCTGCAACTGCTCTACCTGCGCTCTGGTCAGGTCTCCTGGCGGCCGACCCATCTGGTCAAACAGCTTCAGGGCATTGCCATGGTCCTCGTCGATCCGCAGCACCTCCACCGGCGCGTTCGGCGCCACATGCTCGAAGAGCAACGCGAAGCTCTTTGCCGCGGGCAGGGTCGAAGGAACAGGCGTGTACGATGCTCCGGTTCCATACGGAGGGGCATAGTCCCACACTGCCACAGCCAGATGCTTGCTGCTGTCGGTGGTGGCCAGGGCTGACTCGGAGTCCAACGGAAGTCTTCTGTCGCCCAACTGGTGCAACGCCCGGAACACATTCAGCGCAGGCTTGGGGATGTGGTCCGCGGCAACCAGGCCAAAGCCGCCATAGAACGGCGACCGAACCACGCCCTGCTCTTCAAACACGTCAGAAAAGGCCCAATAATCCATGCTCTGCGTCAAGCCGTCGCAAAGCCGGATATTGTTCGCCATCCAGGGCCCCATATAGGGGCTGTCGGTCACGTCAGGCTCGTTGGCATAGCTCGCGTTGTACTCGGAAAAGATCAGCGGCAGTTTGGGCAGCGGGGATTGTGCGATTTCGTCATGCACCTTCTTGACCGCCCGCCACACCATCTTGTCCCGATCGACCTGCTCGTTGCTCCCGAGCACGTCTTGGGCCGTGTCGTTGGCATAGACGTGGGTAGACACGAAGTCCACCGGCACATTGGCCTTTTTCACATGCTGTAAGAACGGCGTGACCCATGCTGCCTGCGCCGTGGAAGGTCCACCTACCTGCAGCCGGGGAGACACCGCCTTCAGGGCACGCGCGGTATGGTCATACAGCTCGAAGTACGTCGCCTGCTTGGGCTCGCCACCCCAGAAATCGAGATTCGGCTCGTTCCACACCTCGAACTTCCAGGTAGCCACCTCGTCGAGCCCGTACCTTTGAACAAGGTGCTCGGCAAACGCACGCATCATGTCGTCCCACAAGGCGTAGCGCTTCGGAGGCGACACAACGGGCCGGTCCCAGCACGGCTGGTGCAGGTTGGGGTCCGCCGCCATCTTCGTCGGCATAAAGCTCAGCTCAACAAACGGGCGCACGCCCGCATCCAGCAACCCGTCGTAGATCTGGTCCACATAAGAAAAGTTGTAGGCAGAGGTATCCCGGGCCTTTTCCGCAGCGAGCCCAGGATTTTTGGTCATGCGATCGGGGTCATACAGCCCGACCTCATCCATCAAAATACCGTGGAAGCGTACCGATTGGAAGTTCGTGGCCTGCTTCACCGTCCGCAGATCCTGGCGATAACTCTCCCGAAGCGCCAGCACTGCCCGGCCGGAGCCAAAGGTCTGCTCCCAAAAGTGAGGAAACGGTGTCGTCGGTGCCTGCGCATCGATGGTGATCTGTTCTTGTGTTTGCGCCTGAGCTGCCTCGCCGACGCAGCCCACGCACAGGAGCGCGGCCCAGCGAAGCACAACAGAACGTAGATGTTTCCGCATACGTCTCTGCCCTCAATGAACTCACCAGCCGGTGACTTGGGGAAAGCAACAGGGCGGTGATGCGATGCTCTGCCGTAGGGGCAGGTCTCGCATCACCGTGTCGATGAGGCTCCTAGAAGCTGAACCGACCCTGGAATGTAATCGTCCGGCCACCCAACACCCGGGTGTCCTGTCCGAAGTTGCCGCCGGCGATGTTGTTGGCCACACCCAGCGGATCGAGGTTCAGGATGTTGAACAGGTTGAACACGTCCGCCCGGATCTCCAGCTTTGCGCTTTCACCCAGAAGGCGCGTATTCGGAATCCCGAAGCCCTTGGTCAGCGAAGCGT
>CAXTRM010000132.1:1796-3142 GCA_964246625.1 uncultured Acidobacteriaceae bacterium | reverse complement strand
GTCGACGTCCCGGTAGTGCGGGCCGACGAAGGAGTTCCTGTCCGCGCCCGGAGGCGGAGGCAGCGCCGCGTTCCCTGACGGGAAGCCCGTGCCGTTCGCAGCCTGGATTGCCGCGCCGTAGTTTGCCACCGCAAACGAGGCGTTGTTATAGCTCACCACGGTCCCCGCGTTCCCGTTGATGGTGGCCGTGGTCGTCGTGGCCGCGGCAGCCGTCTTCGCGTAGTTCGGGAAGTTGCTGTTCAGGATGAAGGCGCTGTTGCTCTTGTCGCCGTTGCCGCCGCCCAGGTACTGTGGCCGCACGCTGGTGTACCCACAGTTGCTGCAGTACAACGAGCTCGCAATCCCGTACGTGGAGCTGTACGGGTAGCCCGTGTGTACCTGGAAGATCCCGGTCAGCGTCCAGTCGCCGGCAATCTTCTCCGCCCATCCATGGCTGCCATGGAAGAACGTCGGCTGCCACAGCCCGTATGCCTTGAAGCTCTTGCCGATATTGAAGTCACTCGGCCCATAGGAGTACCGCGGGTTCAGCGGAAAGTACGGGTCCTCGTAGTACGGTCCTGAGCCATCGGTATCCATGCTCTTGGCCCAGAAGAACTGCCCATCCACCATCACGCCGTGCTTCATCGGATGCTGCAGCTCGGCCAGGAACGAGTTGTTGTTGGACGACCCGCCATTGATCCAGAAGTCGCCGCCCGTCACCAGCGGATTCAGCGCGTACCCTGCCACCACCGCGGGCGCATTCACCCCCTGGTGATTGATCAGGTGCCGTCCCACGCTGCCCTGGTACCCGATCGAGGCCACCAGTTCGCGGTTGAGCTCATACGTCGTGTCCAGCGAGTAATGCTCAAGGTACGTGGTGGGCAAGTTGCCCCGCCCATCGCCAATGATGGTGATGTTCGCGTTACCCGCCACCGGCAGGTTCACGGCGTTGTACGCCGTGATGGCATGCGGATTGACCGCGAACCCATTCAGCGAGGTGGGGCTGCTGGAGATGCCGTAAACGATGTTGCCGCCGTTGGCACCCGGGTTGGAGGGGCTATCGAACTGAAAATTGATATTGTTCTGCGCCGGCGGGTTCCCGCCGAGGCTCGCCGTGATCGCCAGCTCTTCCTCGTTGAAGCTCAGCCCATAGCCGCCGCGCACGACCAGTTTGTTATTGAAGCTGCCAGGGCTCCAGTTGAAGCCAAGCTGCGGCCCGAAGTTGCCCTTCTGCGCATTCCACGGTGTGTTCGTGGTCGGCACTGTGATGCCCGTGTACGCCGCAGAGCCCGCCCCGAGGCGTACCGCCGACAGATTGCTCTGCTTGGCGTACAGCGGCCCGAAGTACGAGTAGCGGAGACCGTAGT
>CAXTRM010000132.1:0-1786 GCA_964246625.1 uncultured Acidobacteriaceae bacterium | reverse complement strand
ACCGTAGTTCAGGGTAAAGTTGGATCCGACCTTCCAGGCGTCCTGCACAAAGCCGCCGAAGAGGTTATTGCGCTCATCGGATCGGGTGCCACCCGGCAGGCCGGTTACGCTGTTGTAGCTCCCCTGCTCCCGGTACGGCGCATCGTTCAGGAAGTCCCAGATGTTGTAGAAGGTGTACGTCGGCCGCCCGATGGGGTTGTTTTCGTAGTGCAGCTGATACACTTCGGCGCCGAACTTGACCGTGTGCCGCCCGGCCACCTTGGTGACCACATCCTTATAACCGAACGTCCACTGGTTCAGGATACTGCCTAGCGCCGAACCGAACTGCTGGATCGTGTTCAGGTTGTTGTTGCTGTCCCTCCCCGTGTTCGGCGCAAACTGCAGGATAGTCGCCTGCGGCAGGCCCACGGGTTGCTGCGGGTTGCTCGTGATCTCATTCCACCGCCAGCCCGCTGCGTTGACGCGCGCCTCATTCAGCCACGTCGGTCCAAAGGTGTGGTTCCAGATGCCGCTCAGCGCCTCGTTGATCTGCGTGTGATTGAACACGTCATAGCCACGGTTGGCACCCGTGAAGTTCTGTGTCCCCTGCGGCACCCAGTAGATCGCGAAGGCGACATGGTCTTTCTTGGTCACGTCGGCATCGGCGCGCCCGTTGTACTGCCGGTAGTAGGAGGTCGTCGGGTTGTTGGCCAGGTACTGCCCCACATCGGCGATCCCATCCAGGCCCCCGCCCACGCCAGGGTTGTTCGCACTGCCGTCCGTGGTGAGATCCTGCTTGCCCAAGCCGGTCCGGAGGGGGGATCCCACATCCAGGCCTTGCCCGGCGATCGTCTGGCAGTTCACACCCTCAACCAAGCCAACACGGGCGCAAGTGAAGCCAGAGGTCACCAGCGTCGCGTTGGGTGCGGCATTGGCGAAGTTCACGAACTGGCCGGCAATGCTGTTCGCCGGCGCCAGCTTGTCCAGCTGCGACGTCTCGTAGTACTGGACCGATTGCGTGGTCGAGTCGTTCGGCGACGACTCATACGCCATAAAGCCGAACACACGGTTCTTCCAGATCGGGAAGCCGATACTGCCGCCGTACTGGTTGAAGCGCTGGTTGTCGCGGACACCCGGCCCGAGGAAGTTGCCGCTCGCATCGCGGGGCACACGGTTATATGCATTCAGTCCCGGACGGTGAATGGCCAGGAACGCACTGCCATGGATCTGGTTGCTGCCGCTCCGCGACGTGATCAGTGTCGTCGCGCCGGCAAAACGCCCGTACTCCGCGTCGTACACATTGGTCAAAATGCGTACGTTGTCGATCGAGTCCTCGGTTGGCGTAATGATCGTCGTTCCGCCCCACACCGCGCTGACCGTGCTGATGCCGTCAATCTCGATGCCGTTGTTCTGGTACTGCCCGCCGTTAGCATTGATCTGCGGTCCATTCTCGGTAGGCGCCTGCCCCCCGGAACCGGATCCTCCCGGCCCCTGCTTGCCAGGGTTATCGCGCACGCCGCCACCGGCAGCCTGTCCCCCGTCCGAGACCGCCCCCGGCACAAGCTGCGACAGCGTGAACACATCGCGGTTGAACGACGGCAGATGCTGGATCTCGTTGCTGCTGATGGTCGCACCGATGTTGGCGGTCTCCGTGTCCACCGCGGCGACGGTGTCACCAGACACATCGACGGTTGTCGAGGCCGAGCTCGGCGCCAATTGCACATTCAGGGAGTTGGCCTGCTCCGGAATAATCGTCAGGTCCTGGATCGCCTTGGCCTGGAAGCCCGCGGCGCTCACGGTCATCTTG
>CAXTRM010000131.1:7089-9564 GCA_964246625.1 uncultured Acidobacteriaceae bacterium | reverse complement strand
ACTGCCTAAGTCCCCGCCCGCGGGCCAGCTGGGCGAGCCGTCCCAGAAAGGCACGCCATCGATCGCGTCCCCAGTCCTTGGCCTGGACCTTGGTGCCGACGCTGACCGCGAGTGGGGCCGTGGCCAGCACCTCTGCGCCGATCTCCTCGGCAGCGCGGCCCCTTTCGCTCGCGGAAAGCCCCAGGCTCCAACTCTTCGGCTGCTCCAGGGCCGCGTCGCCCAGCGGAGCCAGGCAGCGGGCCAGCCTCGCCGCCTCCATCTCCAGGTTTCCCTCGAACAGCCGCGCCTTCGCTTCTGGCGAACCCGGCTCCTGGCCGTAGAAGTTCGTCTGCAGGGCCTCGCGCCAAGGGACGCCGATCACCTGCTGGACCCCGCACAGCCGAAAGAACCGGAGGTCGCGCTGCGCCACGGCCACCCCCCGCGCGGCTGCCAGGTAGATCAGGACCTCCGGCCGCCACACCCGCAGCTGCAGGGCAAGTCGCCCAAGCGCCCACGGGCCGCGTGCGCCCACCGTATACCGGAAGTACCCGTGCACCAGTCCGGAACCGTCCAGCACGGCCGCGGCTGCGGGTGCCTTGCTGTGCACAGGCACATTGGTGAGCATGCGGCGTTCTGCCTGTGGAAACGCGCGCTGCACCAGCCGCAGGGCAGGCACGGCCACCGCCATATCGCCCAGGCTGCCGAGCCGGTAGATCAGCACACGGCGCACCTTTGGATCAATCATCGCTTCCCAGTCTTACCCTGCCGGACGGAAGGTGTGCAATCAAGGGCTGTTACCCTGATCCATGATTCCGTGTCCATGACCGACCTTTCCGTCATTCCTGAGCTTCAGGACCAGGCCAACGTGTACTGGCACGATGCGGCAAAGTCCGCTCCCGTCCCCCAAACACCATTTCTGGAGACGGTTCTGGCCCAGCACCGGGCCAATTTTGAGCTTTGGCATCAGGAGGACGCCGCGCGCGATCCTGCGGCCCACGATGCCGAGATCGCCGGTGTGAAGCGATCCATCGACCGCCTCAATCAGCAGCGTAATGACCTTGCCGAACAGGTGGATCTCACGCTACTCCAGCGGCTGCCTGCGCCGGTCGAGGGCGCGACCCTGCACTCGGAGACGCCAGGTCTCATCATCGATCGCCTTTCCATCCTTTCGCTGAAGCTATTCCACACGCTCGAACAGATCGAGCGCCCCGATGTCGACCATGCGCATCGCGTCCGCAATCGCGAGCGCCTGGCCACACTCGCCACCCAGCGTAGCGACCTCGGGCAATGTCTCCTTGAGCTTTGGAACGACCTCGTTGCAGGCAGGCGGCGCTTTAAACTCTATCGACAGCTGAAGATGTATAACGACCCCACACTGAACCCTGTCTTCTACCGCCAAAGGTCCGGCTCGTAGCCTTCGCCTCAGTGTCGCGGAGGAGTGTCCACATCAGTCGGATTGACCAAGACCCCCCAGACCCCTTATAAATCCCAGACAGCCCAACAACCCTTCTTCCAAACCGCGAAACCGTAATCGCCTGTTGTGCGACCTCAGAGAGACCCATGGCCACCAAGTCCGCTCACCCGATCTCCTCAACCCATTCCTCGTCAGCCTCGTCCGCGAAGTCGGAAGAAAGGGCAGGCAAAGTGCACCGCATGCCACGCACCCTGGCCGGTACACCCCCACCCGCGGAGGATGGCAATCGTAAGGCGTTGCTGGCACTGTACGAAAAGGCGCTGACTCTGCTCGGCAACGGCAGATACACCGAAGCGCATACCGCCTTCACCGCGCTTCTGGACGACGCTCCCCATGACCTTGCCGATCGCATCCGCATGTATATTGCCGCCTGCGTTTCGCAGATCCATCAGGGCACCACGGAGTTCCGCACGCACGAGGAGCGCTACGACTACGCCATCTCGCTCCTCAACCATGGCCAATACGAGGATGCGGCGGAACACTTCAAACTCATCCTGCTTGAAAACGATTCGGCCGACTATGCCTTCTACGGCCTTGCGCTCCTCGCCTCCCTCACCAACTCCAGCCATGAGTGCCTGAACCACCTTGAACGCGCGATCCGCCTTAATCCCATGAATCGCATCCAGGCGCGCGGCGACTCGGACTTTTCCAACATGATCGACGACCCGCGCTTCACCGATTTGTTGTACCCGGAAAGCTAAAGGTCGGCTCGCCTGATGGCCTCTGACCGCCTACACTGGCAGCACCAGATGCGTTCGGCCAGAGACACAACCCGACCTTTACGTGTGGTCGCCATCGGGGGCGGCACCGGCTTGTCCACCCTGCTTCGTGGGCTCAAGCACTTCGCCTCGCCTGCCCAGATCACGCATCAGCCCAATACCGAGCTCGGCTTTGAGGATCGCCGCCGCCCCCGCAGGGACCTGGCGCGCATCTGTGACCTTTCGGCCATCGTCACGGTCACCGACGACGGGGGCTCTTCCGGCCGGCTTCGCGAGGACATGAAGATCCTGCCGCCTGGCGAT
>CAXTRM010000131.1:6643-7079 GCA_964246625.1 uncultured Acidobacteriaceae bacterium | reverse complement strand
TGCATGGTTGCGCTGTCGGAAGATGAAACGTTGCTGACGCAGCTCTTTCAGCACCGCTTCACCTCCGGCGATCTGCGCGGCCACAGCTTCGGCAATCTGTTCCTTGCCGCGCTCACCGAGATGCGGGGCGACTTCGCACAGGCAGTTCAGGCCTCCTCGCAGATTCTGGCTACCCGCGGCTGCATCTATCCGGCCACCACCGCCAATGCTACCCTGGCCGCGCGCATGGAAGACGGCACCCTGGTCCGCGGCGAAACCCGCATCTCGGCCACAAAGTCCCGCATTATCGAGCTCATGCTCGAACCGGCCGAGTGCGACCCCCTGCCCGAAACCCTCGACGCGATCGCCACCGCCAGCCTCATCACCCTTGGTCCCGGATCCCTGTTCACCTCCGTGATCTCCAACCTGCTGGTGCGCGGCATACCCGAAGCGCTCG
>CAXTRM010000131.1:5317-6633 GCA_964246625.1 uncultured Acidobacteriaceae bacterium | reverse complement strand
CGTGTCTACATCTGCAACCTTATGACGCAGGCCAACGAGAGCCTAGACTTGACCGCCTCCGAGCACATCGAGCGCATCTTCGACCACGCTGGCGCGCCCATTCTCGACTACGCCCTGATCAACACCGGCCCAATCCGCCCCGCCACGGTGCTGCAATACGCTGCCGAAGGCCAAAAGCCCATCGAGGCCGACTTTGATCGTGTCCGTGCGCTGGGTGTGCAGCCCATTATGGGCAACTTCGTCCACGAAGGGGATGTGCTTCGGCACAGCTACGACCTGGTCGCCGAGATCGTCCTGGATCTGGCAACCTCCGCGCAGATGCAAAGGGCCTGAGCTCGGCCACTGGACCGCGAACGGAAAGCAACAGAAAGGGTGTGCGGTGCGGGCTAGGTGACGGCCGCGATGGAAACTAGCTCGCCCTTCCCCTCAGCCACGGTGCGCTTCAACTGCCCGCAGGCGGCATAGATGTCCCGTCCCCGGGGCCGCCGGATATAGGTCGCCATCCCACCAGCGATCAGCCGTCGCTGGAAGCGGCTTACATCCTCCGGCCTGGGCTGTTCATACGCGATGCCGGGGCCTGGGTTCCACACGATCAGGTTGATCTTGGCCTCCATGCCCGCCAACAGGGCAAGCACCTCTTCGGCGTGCTCCGGCTGATCGTTCACGCCACCCAGTAGCACATATTCAAAGGTCACCCACTCCCGTGTACGCAGCGGGATGCGGCGGCACGCCTGCAGCAGCTCCGCAATCTTCCACTTCCGCGTGATGGGCATCACCGCCTCCCGAACGCGATCGTTGCTCGCATTCAGGCTCAGCGCCAGCTTGGGCCGGATTGGCTCGGCCGCAAACCGCTCGATTCCTGGCAGGATGCCCGACGTCGAAACCGTCATCCGCGACTCCGGGATCCCGATCCCTTCCACCAGCAGCCGCACCGCTTCCATGAAGGCGTCGTAGTTCAGGAACGGCTCACCCATCCCCATGAACACCAGGTTGATTCGGTCCTTGCCGATCTGGATGCCGTGCCGGGTCAGCACCGCCGCCACCTGCCCGGCGATCTCGCCCGCAGTCAGGTTTCGTTTGATCCCCAGCTTCGCCGTAAGACAGAACTGGCAATTCACCGCACATCCTACCTGGCTCGACACGCAGATCGTGGCTCGCCGGTACCCTGCCCCGGCTAACGCGCCAAAATCTGCCCTGGGCCGGCCGCCCCCGCGCCGGTCCCAATAGCTCGGCCCCCGATCGGGAAGCATCGGCTCGGACCGCCTTTCGCCTTCCGGCGATCCGGCGAGCGCGGCAAAGGCCGCTCCTGCCAGGGC
>CAXTRM010000131.1:515-5307 GCA_964246625.1 uncultured Acidobacteriaceae bacterium | reverse complement strand
TCTTCAGCCCGCTCGTCGTCTTCGGCACCTGCCTCGGAGCCGTCGCCACGCTCGCCCCCGTCGCCGTCCGGCATCCACACCGTCTCTACGGTCTCACCGTCCACCATGCGCATCAGATAGCGCTCGGTCCCATCGACACTGGTGGCGCTCTGTACGATCTCCGGCAGACTCACCGCCCAGCCGGTCGCCATCAGACGCTCGCGCAGCTCCTGCGACAGCGTCGTGATCTCTTCCACCGACCGGACCCGCCGCTTGTAAAGCGCTTCAAACAGCTGCCGGGCACGGTACGGCTTTTGCCCGAAGCTCGCCATCAGCTCCGTCAGCCGATCCAGTCCGAGACCGAACAGCGCCTGCGTGTCCACACTCTCCAGTCTAACGCCCCGGTCACGCCCAATCGCTCCTCGAGCCGCTTATGCGCGTCGCTGAAGCTGAACTTGGACATCGGGCAGCGTGCCGTGATCGCTCTCCTCAGCAAGGCTGGCCCGTTCTCGGGAGCCTCGTTGCATGGATACGCCTTGCTTTGCTCCCTGATGGCACAGCTCTGTGGAGCTGTTGGTAGGTTCTGCGTAACTGCCTCAAACCCAACAAGGGGCTCCGCCATGAAACAATAGACGGATGTCTGTCGTTCTCGCGGAGGTTTCCGCCGCAACCCAGGAACTCACCCCTCACACCCGCGACATCCGCT
Organism: uncultured Acidobacteriaceae bacterium; assembly: GCA_964246625.1. Lineage (GTDB taxonomy): Bacteria > Acidobacteriota > Terriglobia > Terriglobales > Acidobacteriaceae > Granulicella. The sequence goes on along the minus strand of CAXTRM010000131.1, from coordinate 4,622 downwards.
CCACCACGCTCCCCAATGGCCTTCTGGTCATCACCGAGCGCATGCCCCACCTCCGCTCGGTCTCCATGGGCGTTTGGCTCCGCTCTGGCTCCCGCGATGAAACCCCGGAAACCAACGGGATCTCGCACTTCCTGGAACACATGGTGTTCAAGGGCACCACCTCGCGCTCTGCCCAGCAGTTTGCCCGCGAGGTCGATTATTTTTGGGGGAACATCGAGTTCTACACCTCCAAGGAAAACATCTGCTTTTCGATCAAGGTGCTGGACTCCAACGTGCCCCTTGCGCTCGATCTGCTGTCCGACCTCGTGCTTCGCCCCACACTCACCGCCGAGGACATCGCGCGCGAGCAGGGCGTGATCCTCGAAGAGATCAAAATGGACGAAGACAACCCGGACTACCTCGTACACGAACTCTTCACCCAGAAGTTCTGGCAGGGCGACGCCCTCGGTCGGCCCATCCTGGGCACGGCCAAAACCGTTCCCAGCTTCAGCCAGCCCATCGTTCTCGCCGAGTACGCTCGCCGCTTCACCCCGGGCAACATGCTCTTCACCGCGGCAGGCAACTTCGAGCACGACGCGTTCCTGGCCGAGGTCGAGCAGGCCTTCCATTCCCTCGCGGAGACCCCTGGGACGCCGTTGCCCCGCACGGGCGCCCCGTCCATCCACCCCCACGTCACCTTGCGCAACAAGGCCTCCCTGGAACAGGTGCAGTTCTGCCTAGCCCTGCCCGGCCTGCCCACCGCAGATCCTGACCGGTACATCCTGTTCTTGATGAACTCCGTGCTCGGTGGCGGCATGAGCTCGCGGCTCTTCCAGTCGGTCCGCGAAGAACGCGGTCTGGCCTACTCCATCTACTCCGAGACCAGCCCCTTCCGCGACACCGGTTCCCTCGCGGTCTATGCGGGTTGCGCCGTTGAAAACACGCGCGAAGTTCTGGACCTCACCCTCGCCGAGTTCACGCGCCTCAAAGAACAGCCCGTCTCCGAGGAAGAGCTGCGGCGCGTCAAGGAGCAGCTCAAGACCAACATGGTCCTTGGTCTTGAATCGTCAGGCGCCCGCATAAACCCACTCGCTCGCCAGCAAATGTTCTATGGACGCTTCTTCACCACCGATGAGATCACCGCAGAGGTGGACCGTGTGACGGCCGCAGACATCACCAGGCTCTCCCAACGGCTGCTGCAGCCCAGCGGGCTGACCCTCACCCTGCTCGGCAATCTCGGCTCATTGCAGATAGACCGCTCCGACCTGGTCTGCTGAGCTTTTCAGCGGGCTGACTGGAGACGCAACAGAAGCCACTGCTTTGCAACTGGGGAAGTCGCCTATGCCGCGCGCGCTACCGGGACGGCTGCGGCCTTCCTGATCGGGTCGTCCGCCCTCTTTCCAAACAGTGCCGCGGCGGTGACCACGAGCAGCACGGGGATCGCAAACGCCGTCAGCAGGACGAAGTGCACCGGCACGTCGAGAAAGCGGTGCCGCAGATGCGCCTGATGCTCGGCATGGAGATGAAGTGCCAAAGCGCACACGAAGTTCACACCGAAGTACATCCAAAGGGCAACCGTCAGAAAAGTGTGGCTCACAGCAAACTCCCGCAAATCTCAGTGGAACAGGCTCTTCCAGGGCGCAACGTCATCACATCGCGGTGCGATAAATGGTACAGGACGTGCTTCGGGACGGTCAATCCCCCGAAGGTGTGCCAACCGATGGTCCGCACGCTTATAGATCTAAGATGCATCTTTGGGCGACGCCGTACCCCTCTCGCGCGGTTTCATGTCTATCCCTCCGGAAAGTAAACCGTCTATACTTCATCCGACCCTTGCGGTCGATCTGCCACGCAGCGCACGCCGCGCTCACTTGAGGATGGAAGCCATGCAGACCCCAGCTACCAACGCCCACTGCCGCGACGCCGCCGGCTTTACGCTGGTCGAACTTCTGATCGTCATGTCCGTGATCCTGATCATCATTACGCTGGCCATCCCCAGCTATGAGAAGGTGCACATCAAGGCCAATGAAACGTCCGCCATGGCCTCGGTCCGCATGCTGAACTCCATGGAAACCGAATATAACTCCAGCTACCCCGCCCACGGCTTTGCCTGCTCGCTGGCCACCCTCGGCGGCAAAACCGGCTCCAGTGCCCCTACAGCCGAGGCAGCCCAGCTCATCCCGGACGATCTCGCGAGCGGCTCCAAGGCCGGCTATAACTTCACCATCTCAGGCTGCCAGAAGAACACGGTCAACAACGTCGATCAGTTCAACTCCTACCAGATCACCGCAACCCCGGTCTCGGTAGGTCGAAGCGGCCAGCGTACCTTCTGCTCCGATGAAAGTGGTCAGATTCACTTTGATCCCAAAGGCGGCACAAACTGCACCGAGATCCTCCAGTAGCGGCTCCCGGTTGCCAACCTCCCATGTAGTCGAGTTCCGCCGAGTGCTCGTCAAAACGCCCGGCAAAGCTTCTGTCTACCTCTAGGCAAGCTCGCCACATTCCCGGACAGCGCCGTCACCTTGAGCGCAGCGAAGGATCCCTGTATTTCGCCTCAAGGTCCCAATTCCCTCTCTTTGCGCCAAGCCCTCCCTCCATCCTTGAGTCCCCATGCCGCCCGCTATCAGACGGCAAAGGGCCTCTGCCATCTCCCGGTGCTCTTCGCATCTTTCGCGCTAAGCGCGTGCCTTGCAGCCCGAGCCGCCACACCCTCGGTTCAGGTCCTCGCCAAAGCCGTCGACGCCCACTACAACCACCTCAGCTCATTGCAAACCAGGTTCACCGAGCGGTACCGCGGCATGGGCATGGACCGCACCGAATCAGGCACGCTCACCCTGCGCAAGCCGGGGCGCATGCGCTGGGCCTACGACGCCCCAGCCGGAAAGCTCTTTCTGCTCAATAGCAAGGACGCCATCAGCTACACCCCGGGCGACGCGCAGGCGGATCGGCTGCCCGCCAGGCAACTCGATGACCTCCGGTCGCCGCTTCGTTTCCTGCTTGGCCATACGGAGCTCGCCAAAGAGCTCGACCACCTATCCGCTGCGCCCGTCGAAGACGGCCTTTACTCGCTTTCCGGTGCACCCCATGGGCTGTCCCAGCGGGTTCGCCAAATCACCCTCGTTGTCGACCCTAAAGGCCTCATCCACTCCCTCCAGATCGACGAGGCCGATGGCGCCATTACCAGCTTTACCCTCACGGACGCGCACGAGAACGTCCCGACTTCGGACTCGGACTTCCGTTTCACTCCGCCGCCCGGCGTCACGGTGGTTGATAGCCCAGCCCCGATCTAGGGATGAGCGGTCGGTGCTTGGCACCAACCCTTATTAGACCGTCACGTGCCCACTTTCGCCCACCGGCGTCTGGCCCCCGGTCGCCGCAGCCATGGCATATTTAGCGAAAAACACCACCTTGCTGCTGGGGCTGTTCCAATAGTCGCCATCGGTGACATCTACGCGCAGCACCGAAATGTCAGGGTCGTCTTCACCCTTCGGAAACCACGCCTTGTACATCTCGTTCCACAGCTCGTGGATCTTGGAGCGATCCTGGGAGACCGACGCCCGCCCTTTCAGGGTGACGTACTTGTGGTCCGAAGGAGCGGAAAAGGTCAACGTGACATGCCGGTCCTGCTCCACCTCGTCCACCTTGCCGGAGCTGCCGTGCGTCAGAAACCATAGCGTTCCGTCGAACGGGGTGTTCTGCAGCGCCATGGGCCGCGAATCGATGGACCCGTCCTTGGCTGCCGTGTTCATCATGCAGATGTGAATGCCCTTTACCAGGCTCGCGACCTTTTCGCGTGCCTCGGCTCCGCTGAGGTCGTGGCGTTCCTGCCCTTGCTTGTCGTTCGTCTCGCTCATGTGTCTCCTCCCTTGCCGCGCACTCAGCCTGGCAGGAACCTGCCGTGATCCTGAGCGCAGCGAAGGATGTTCCGTAGTCTGTCCGCGCCACCACCCAGATACCGTGAAGCCGTGAACGCTCAGCAGCCTGAGATGCACCCTTGCCCGCCTCCGACTGCATGCCTGCCGCCGCTCTTCCCCTCACCCCTGCACGCATGTACCTTGGGTCTCATGCGCTTTCTCGCTCCGCGCGCCTCTTGCGGCCTGCTCTTGCTGGCCGCCGTTCTCCCTGTTC
>CAXTRM010000131.1:0-505 GCA_964246625.1 uncultured Acidobacteriaceae bacterium | reverse complement strand
CCAAACGGCGCCCTTGCACCTGATCCCGCAGCCGCGGCAGGTCACCCCCCACGGCGATCTGCCCTTGCCGAGCGGCCTGGAGGTGCTTTGCCCAGGTTGCGACGCGGAAGATCAGTTCGCCGCACAGGACCTCCGGCAAGCCCTCGCGGAGCGCGGCGTGTCCACCCGGGGCGCGGGCGGTCCGCGGATCACGCTCGAACGCCGCCCCGGTGCCCCCGGCCTCGCACCCGAGATGCGCGCCGAAGGGTACCTCATTAGCTCTACGGGCAAGGGGCTGACGCTCTCTGCAGCCACCGCCGAAGGTCTCTTTTACGCCGCGCAAACCGCCAAACAGCTGGTAGAGCGCAACGCGGGGGGCGAGCCCGTGCTGCACTTGGCCGACATCCAGGACTGGCCCGTGCTGCGCTACCGCGGCCTTTCCGACGATCTGTCCCGCGGCCCCGTCGACACGCTTGACTTCCAGAAAAAGCTTGTTCGCACCCTTGCCGCCTACAAGGCCAATATC
>CAXTRM010000130.1:2469-9821 GCA_964246625.1 uncultured Acidobacteriaceae bacterium | reverse complement strand
CCCGCGGAGCGTGGTGGATGGCAGATGACCCTGCCGCGCATGGAGGCTCCCGAGTTCGCCACCCGGATCCAGCTGGATCGTGACGCCTGGCACCCCATCGGCATGGAAGCCTCGGAAAGCTTCACGATCGACTTCGGCGGGGCGCGGCTGGAGCCGACCGACCTCCTCGGCAACCCCGGGGACCTGTATCGCGATCCTCTGTTTCGCGGCGGCGCTGTCCGCTTTGCCGCCGTGCAGGCAGGCGCCCTTCTGCGGCTGGCCAGGCTCTTTCACGCCTGGCTGCACCAGCGGGCTCGCGGCAACGACCCCTACCAGATCGCCCGGCTGGGGGAGGTCGACCTGCTCGCGCAACAGACCACCCTTTGGATCGAAAAAGCCGGCGCCACCGCGGAAGCGTACCTTTGGCCTGCGGGCCGGAGCGTAGCGGAGACCGAGCGCATGGTCCACTGCGGCAATGCGACCCGGCTCGCCATCGAACGGATCGCGTTGGCGCTGATGCCCTTGGTCACCTCGGGCATTGGGGCGCACGGACTGCTGCAGCCGCACCGCTTTGAGCGCATCCTGCGTGATCTAACCATGTACCTCCGCCAGCCCAATCCGGACGGCGCCTTGGCTGACCTCGGCCGTAGCAGCTTTGCGGCGCGGACTGAGAGCTACTGGAGTGAGCCGGCCAGCACCGTCGCCGGGGCAAGCATCCCCTCCGAGCTTCGCTGAGCCGAGGCCTGCACACGCCCGAGGTCGCCGCGCACCGCCTCAGCTTCTATGCCGGACCCCTGGAGAAAGGCCTCCAGGTCACGAAGGGCAAGCAGTATCGGCTGTTGGCGCGCGCCCTCGAACGCTTCCGCGATCAAGATGTCGCAATAGACCGCGGCTAAAAAGCCGGGGCATGTCGTCTCCGACCGCAAAGCTTCGGCAAATGTCTCTCGCCACCAGTCCGTCGGCAGCGCGAGCGCGTCCGCGTTCTTCCGTGCAAACACCTGCCGCAAGCTATGCAGCATCCGAAAACGATGCACAAGGTACGCGGCCGAGGTCACAAGGTGGGCTTCGTCGCTTTCTAGTTGATGCCACAAGCGCAGCTGTCCCGCCATGCCCACAGCCGCCCTGCCCTCCATGCGCGCTGAGGTAAACACGCGCACACGCGGGTCGTGACGCAGTTGGCCATTGGCCCGCCGGACGCGATCCACAAACGCCTCGTCTTCCAGCGGACTTACGGCGGGCATGCCGCCCGCAGCCGCGTACGCTGCTGGCGTGCAGGCCAGCGAGGCACCGAAGTGGTCGAGGTGCCGCGGGCAACGGTCGCCCTGCTGGGGATCGAGCACATCCTCCAGTTGGGCGATCAGGGCTGCGTAGCGGCGGTCGCGCTCGTACCGCACACGCACGGCCGACGGCAGGCCGCGCAAATCGTCGGTCAGCAGCCCCACGCAGCCGCCCACCACGTCGGCACCCTCGGTCAGGGCGCGCAGATTCTGCGCAATCCAGTCCGGGGCCACCACGCTGTCCGCGTCCGTTGCCAGGATGGCGAGGGGACCCAGCGGCCCGTCCACCGTGGCGGCAACGTGCTGCAACCGGTGCCAGGCTGTGTCCATCAGCCAGCGGCGCGCTGTGCCCACGTGCGCCTCCGCCGGCGCAAACACCTTTTCCAGAACATGGACCCGCACCGCCGCGTGTTCTTGGGCCCAGGCATGCGCGCACGCGGCGGAGCCATCCGTGCAGTTGTTCAGGAGGAGCAGAATCTCGAGGCTGGCGCACGGCAGTGGCTTGCCCTCCAGATCCACCTGCGACACCATGGCATCCAGGCACCGGGCAAGAGAGCCCTGTTCGTTCCGGACAGGAACGGTGACGCAGATCCGGCAGAGGGGATCGGGCGGCTCTTCGAGCAGCGACGGTAACGGCACGTAGCCGTCAATAACGAGGCTCATGCGCCCCCGCCCTGGTGGCACGCCGTGGCGGTTCCGCTCCAGGCGGGGTTGGCCCAAAGGCGTTCACGTCCGTCATAGCGCGAAGCGAACTCCGCGATGGACCGCACCTCCTCTGAGTTCACCTGCGAGTCGTAACAGTCGGCGAGGCGTCGCTTGCGCTGGATGGCCTCCTGCGCACGGCTCCCCGCTTCTGTCACGAAACAGGGCTGCAATCCTTGGCCCGTGTTCGCGGCAACCTCTGCCAGGGCTTCCGCCGCGCCCGGACGGGCGGCATACGGCAGGTCCTCATAAAAGGCCACCGGTAGTGACGTTTCTGCGAGCACCTGCAGCATGGCCTGATGCACGATCCGGTGGTCGATGTGGCCCCCTACCGCGAGCGGAGCGACGACCCGTTCCGTGCCTTGCTTTCGCGCCAGCTTGGCGACCGCGCCGTGCACCCGTGCCAGCGCCCGGTCTCCTGCCCGGATCTCCACCGTGAGCACCTCATCCACAGCGCACGCCAGGCGCAGGGGGGCGTCCAGCAGATCAAGATCGTGGAACGTGAGGCGGCTTCCCGCAGCTTTGCTCCAGGCAAGGTCTTCCTTCTTACGGATGGCCGAGGCAAAGGATCTACGGTCGTTGGAATGGAGAGCCGCCACATCGGAGTATGGGGCGTATTCGCTCTGGGTGAAGCAGTTCAGTACGGAAACGGTATGGCCCTGGGTAAGCCATGCGTCGATCGTCAGGCCCAGGGAGAACGCCGCATCGTCTCGATGCGGGGACAGAACCACAATGGTCACGACAAGAGCTCCGGATGCCTTTGGAAAAGGAGGTCACACCATGGCGGGTGACGCGGGATCTTTCTCCCCCCGTCACCCCTCACTGCTAGCTTGCTCCGGTCAAGCTTTCTGTTTTCGGTGCAGCGACCTCGACAGCAGCACGCGGCCTCACCACGGACGCCACACTGGCAGCGGCGGAACATTTCACCGGCAGCAACACCGCCGCCGATGCCTCATCTTCTGCAATATTGCGGTACTGGTGGAGAGCCTGCGCAACGACTTGGTCCATATTGAAGTACTTGTAGTTCGCGAGGCGGCCACAGAAGTACACATCCGGTGTCGCGTCCGCCAGTTCGCGGTACATCTCGTACAGCTTCGCGTTTTCCGGGCGCGGGATCGGATAGTAGGGATCCCCTTCGGCCTGTGGATACTCGTAAACGATGCTGGTTTTCGAGTGTTCCTGCCCGGTCAGGTATTTGAACTCCGTGACGCGTGTGTACTGGTGATCGTTCGGGAAGTTGACCACACCCACTGGTTGGTACTGTGCCTGGTCATGCGTCTCGTGCTCAAAGCGAAGCGAACGATACGGCAGCTTGCCGAACCGATAGTCGAAGAACTCGTCGATAGGCCCGGTGTAGACCGTCTTGATGTGGGGGTACTCTTCCATGATTTCGCGGTACTCGGTCGCCAGCATCACCGTGATCTTCGGGTGCTGCAGCATGCGCTCGAACATCTTTGTGTAGCCCTCAAGCGGCATCACCTGGAAGCTGTCAGAAAAATAGCGGTCATCCTGATTCAGCCGAACGGGGATGCGACCGGCAACGCTGCTGTCCAACTCGGACGGGTCCACGCCCCACTGCTTACGTGTATAGTTCCGGAAAAACTTCTCATACAGCTCGCGACCCACCTTGGAAACCACGATGTCCTCGGAAGTGCGGATCTCGGCCGGCAACTCGGCACGCGCGGCAAGGAACCGTTCCAACCCAGCCGAATCGAGGTTCAGACCGTACAGCTGGTTGATCGTATCGAGATTGATCGGAATGGGAACCAGCTTGCCATCCACCGAGGCCAGCACCTTGTGTTCATACTGGCGCCACGCGGTGAACTGCGAAAGGTAGTTGAAGACCTTTTCTGATTGCGTATGGAAGATGTGCGGTCCGTACAGGTGAACCAGCAATCCCTGCTCGTTGTAGTAGTCGTAGGCGTTGCCCGCGATATGCGGGCGCTTGTCCACAACCAGCACGCGCTTGCCCAGGCCCGCGGCCAGCCGCTCGGCGATCACTGCTCCTGCAAAGCCTGCACCGATAACCAGGTAGTCGTAGCTGTCGCGCATCACTACAGGCATGCGCAGCGTTATGGTTTCCAACATGGGCGTGGAGCGCTTCCCTTCCCGCGCTGTGCGCGTGCGTTCAATCTGCTGACTCATCGCTGCCCACGTTGTATCCCATGAACTGGCGGCGAGCTTTGTCGCCACACCACGCTGCCAGACAGCATCCTCCCGCACTTGAAGCGCACGGTCGATGGCTCCCGCAAAAGCCCCGGCTTCTGCCGCAATCTCCACCAGGCCGGCTTCGCCGTAGTCGTGTACCACATCCCGGATCGGCGTCGAGATGACCCGCTTGCCCGCTGCCAGGTACTCAGGCGTCTTTGTCGGCGAAATGAAGCGAGTTGACTCGTTTTGCGCGAACGGCAACATGGCTGCGTCCCAGCCGGCAAGGTAGGCCGGCAACTCGGCGTAGCTCTTGCTGCCCAGATAGTGAAGGTTGGGACCCTGAGGCAACGTTTCTTCCTCGATCTTCACGACCGGTCCAATCAGAACAAAGTGCACCGACGGCCGGAGTCTCGCCAGTTCCCCCAGGAGGTGCACATCGAACCGCTCATCCAGAACGCCATAGAATCCAACGCGGGGATGCGGAATGCCCGCTTGGTCGTCCGGATCAGGCTGTGGCACAAGGGCCTTGGCGAAATGCTTTGCTTCGATCGAGCTCGGAAAGGCATACACGTTGTGGTGCTGCTTCCGTTTGTGCTCGTACAACGAGCGGCCACCCGTAAACACCACGTCGGCCCGTCGGAACAACTCGCGTTCGCGCTCCAAGAGCTGCACCGGAGCCCCCGCAAAGGCGGAAAGCTCATCCATGGCGTCGAACACCGTGATTTCCGGCCTCAGGTGCGCGGTGAAGCCGAGCGCCATCGGCGTGTAATACCACGCGTCGTACCGTACCACGCCCCGCTCTGCCAGAAACTGGTCCAACAGGCGACGCTGCGCGGCCTCAAGGTCGTCGCTGGCGCGCAAATGTGGCCGCAGGACGGTGATGCGGGGAAAACCCTCCACCGGCAGCGACTCGAGAAACCCGTCCACCGGCAGATCGGACGGCACCTGCCAGCTCTCATAGGCATACGGCTCTTCGAAGAAGAAGACCTCGCGGGTCGCTGACGCCCTGGTCAGCAGATGCTGGGGCCGCTGCGTCACGAAATGCCACCGCAGATGGGAAAACACAAGCAGGGCGGGTGCGTTGCCGCCGGTACCTGTCGAAACCGATGAAGCCCTTAGTTGATCCAAGTTCACTCCAAACGCGCCTGGGCGCTGGCAGGAGGCCTCAACGTGCGGCGACCAAGCCGGATACAGCCTTTCATGCAATACACGCCGGTCCCAGAGTTGCCGACGCCACACTGACTACACTAGCTGAGTACAAGCTATGTACTTAGAGGGGCTGGAACCCCTGGAGGGTTGTCGCAGCCCGTTTTTCAGCGCTCCACGCATCCGCATAGAGTGCCCTAAACACCTGACGCGACCTCGAGCAGGGCAGAGCCAAAGCCCGGCGGCAACTCAGTTCAGGAACATGGTTCTGTACAGCGTATCGCGCTGCACCGGTTTGAAGCCAGCGTCGCGTATGATCCTGCGCAACTCTTCTTCGGTGGTGCAGTTGCTCGTTCCTGCCGCCCTGACCACATTCTCTTCCAGCATCACCGAGCCAACATCATTACCGCCAAAGCGCAGCCCCATTTGCAGCACCTTGAGGCCCTGCGTCACCCAGGAACTCTGCACGTTGTCGATGTTGTCCAGAAACATGCGGCTGATCGCAAGCGTCTTCAGGTACTCGACCGAGGTCGCCTCATCCCAGCCGCGACCGCCCAGGGCGGTGTTGTTGGGCTGGAAACTCCATGGAATGAATGCGGTAAAGCCACCAGTCTCTTCCTGCAACCGCCGGACCACCTCGAAGTGGTTGACCCGCTGCTCCGTGGTCTCGCCCACGCCGAACATCATGGTTGCCGTGGTGCGCATGCCCAACTCGTGGGCAGTGCGATGGACGCTGACCCAGTCCTCGGTGCGGCACTTCAGGCGCGCGTTCCGGGCGCGAACCTCGTCATCAAGGATCTCGGCGCCGCCACCGGGGATGGAGTCGAGGCCAGCGTCGCGGAGCCGGGCGATGGTGGTGCGGAGGTCGATCCCGCTATATTCGGCGACCGCCAGGATTTCGCTGGCTGAAAGGCAATGCAGCCAGATCTGCGGAAAACGCTGCTTTATGCCGGAAAAGAGGGCTTCAAACCAGTCGATCTTGAGATCGGGATGAATGCCGCCCTGCATAAGAACGCCGGTACCGCCCATCTCGACGGTTTCACGAATCTTGTCATAGATCGTGTCGAAGTCAAGGATGTAGCCTTCGGCCGCCATTTTGCCCTTCAATGGGCGATAAAACGCGCAAAAGGTGCAGTATTCCGTGCAGAAATTGGTGTAGTTGATGTTGCGGTCGATGATGTAGCTGACCACGCCCTCGGGGTGCAGCCGGCGGCGGATGGCGTCGGCTTCCATGCCGATGCCGATCAGGTCGTCCGAGGCAAAGCAGTCGAGGGCTTGTTGGCGTGTGATGCCCATGACGCTAGTTTACGCCTCCAAAACGGCACGAAAAGGCTGCATCTTTTGCCGCTTTTGCCGCACAAAAAAGCAGCTTTTGTCGTGTTTTGAACCACACTGCATCGCGCGGTTTCGAATATCCCGCTCAAAGGATGCATCGTAATGCGAGCTTGTACTCCCAAGCGTTTCTTTCAGGCGGGGCGGATGGCCAGGGCCAGGTCGGCGCGAAAGGGCGGAAGGGTGAAGGCGGTGGTGCCCTGCCAGTCCTGCGTGGTCTGGCTGACGAGCTGGCCTGAGGCGGTGTCCCAGGCGGTGACCTGGTACCGCCCCGGGCGGAGGCTGGGCACCTGGAGGCAAAGGCGGAGCGGCTCGGCGCGCTTGGCGAGCTGCCCTTTCTTGAGGAGGGTGTCGCGGCGAAGAAGGTAGACGACAGCCTGGTCGGTGGAGGCGCAGCCGAAGCGAGCCAGCCCTTTCCTGGCTACTTTCTTCCCGGCCCCGTCGGTGACCTGGAGGTCCTCGGTGACGTTAGTGCGATCGAAGCGGGTCCAGTTGAGGAAAGGGAGAAATCCGGCTAAACCGCGCTGGGCGACCCGCATGCCGGGGGTGAGGATATGGATGCGGCGGTTGGGCCAGCGCATGCCGCCGCCGGCGCCGCCCGAGGCCAGATGGGCCCACTGCATGTGGCGGAAGTACTCGTCGTCGAAGGGCTCGGGCAGGGAGCGGCGGTGGTCCTTGAAGGTGTGGATGGGGCCGTGCTCGGAATCGAAGAAGGGGCGGCTATCGTGGATTTCGGCAAGCGACTCACGGACGATTTTGCCCATG
>CAXTRM010000130.1:1384-2459 GCA_964246625.1 uncultured Acidobacteriaceae bacterium | reverse complement strand
GATGGTGCCCTGCTCATAGATATGGATGGTGGCGAAATCAAGGCTGGGGTGGCGATAGATGGCGGGCTCCATCTGCATTTCGGCGCGCCACTTGAGCTCCGGACCGAAGAGCGAGACGGTTTGCGGGTGGGCGCGGCCAAAGGCCTTGGTTTCCACGGCACGGAGATGCTGGCTGAGGTCCTGGATGAACTCGGCAAAGGGTTCGGCGCTCATCTCGGCCTGAGCAGGGTGAATCTCGTTCCACACATCCCAGGCAAAGAGGGCCCCGGAGCCGCCCCAGCGCTCGGCGGCAAAGGTAAGGCGGGCCTTGATGAACTCACGGGTGTCTTTGCATAGGAGGGCGCGGGAGGGATGGGCGAGGGTCCCGCCCTTCTTGGCGTTGTAGGGGTGGTGCTTGAATTTGATCCACATCCAGAAGGTGTCGAAGGGCGTGAGCAGGACGCGGAGACCGTACTTCTCACACAAGGCGAAGAGGTCGTCCCAGAACTGGACGACATTGCGAGACCACTTGCCGGGGCGCGTCTCAAAGTAGCGGCTGCGAACCTGGGCGTACTCGAGCATCAGGCGGAGGACGGTGACGCCATGGGCCTGCAGTTTGGCCAGGTAGGCCTCGACGGCGGGGACGTCCTTGCGGCCGAAGAGCGGGTTGAGCTCGATCCAGCTGATGGCGTCGTTTTGGCCGATGGGATGCCAGGGCTGGCCGTCTTCGGTCTGGAAGTACGGGATGCCCGGGATGACCTGGATCCAGGGAAGGGGTGTTCTGGGAAAGGGCTCGAGCGGTGCGGCAGGCATCTAGGCGAGGATAAACGGTTGGTTTGTGGGTGGTGGACGGTACCTGCCAAGGCCAAGGGCGTGAAATGGCACAAGGATCAGGGTTTGGATGGGAGGGCGTCGGTGCGGAGGGTGCCTATGCGGCCGTGCGGGCCGACGACGAAGGGGAGCGAGAGGGCATTCCAGTGTTGATCGGCGTCGGGGGTGTCGCCTGCCTTGATGTTGGGTTTCAGGGGGCGCCAGTTGCGGCCGTCATCGGTGGAAAGATCGGTAATGGAGAAAAGGAGTTCCGACAACGCTTGGT
>CAXTRM010000130.1:0-1374 GCA_964246625.1 uncultured Acidobacteriaceae bacterium | reverse complement strand
GGGGGTGGGGGGTGGAGCGGGGGTTGATGTTGGGTGGGATGGGGCGCCAGTTGGGGCGGTCATCGGTGGAGATATCGGTGCCGTTAGGGCCTACAGTGATCCAGGTGTTGTGGGGCTTGTCGTAGGCGACGGCGGAGCGATAGCCGTGGGGTAGGGTGGAAGCCGCGGTCCAGTTTAGGCCGCCGTTGCTGCTGAAAGCGGCCGTTCCACCTCGCTGTGATGGTTTCAGGTAGTCGCCCCCAAGCGCAACGCCGATGTCCGGAGATCTAAATTGGAGCGAAAAGATGCCAGCAGAGGAACCTTCGTGGTTTACAGGAGCAAGGGCATCCTCGAAGTCCGTCCATGGCTGCCAACACTCACCAGACAGGCGATCGACCGCACCGAAACAAGATGCAGCTTCGAAGAGAGCGATAGGTTTTGCCGGACCCTTGTACAGTTCGCGATGAGTGATTCGACCGGCACTGGTCGCAAACCAAAATTGATTTCCAAAGACCGCGATTGCTGAATTGCTCGCAGCAAACGCAGATTCGTTCGGAAGAGCATGAAGCCCGTCTCCTGGACGATCCGGTTTGTTGACCGGAGTCTGGTGTTCCGGAGCAGATACGGGACCCCAAATTCTGCCCCCGTCTGCCGTTACCCTGATGCGAAACTCGCCTGTGCTTTGTCCTGAGTTGGCTGGAACGGGATCGCCGAAGACTAGACCGTGCTGCCGATCCAAAAGAAGAAGCGCGTCCCAGAAACCGTCTTTGTCGGGGTTGGTGAAGAGAAGCTTCCAGGTCTGGCAGCCGTCGGTGGTTTTGTAGAGGCGGCTGAGGTCGCCTTTGCCGCTGCTCATAATGATGGCGGTGTTGTTGTCGAAGGCCTGGATGCCGCGAAAGTCCAGATGCTCGGCGCCGGGCGGGGTGGCGCAGAGCTGCCAGACGAAGCCCGAGTCCTCGGTGCGGAGGACGGTGCCGTTGCTGCCCGAAGCCCAGGCGACGCCGTTGCCGACCGAATCGATGCCGCGAAGGTCGGCGGTGGTGTGGGCATCCTGGAGCTGCCATTGTGCGTGGAGCTTTGTCGCGGTGAGAAAAGCCAGCGCTAGGAGGGGCAGGTGGCGCATGAGGAGAGTGTAGCGGGTGTGAGTATGCGGTAGAGGCTGACCACGACGCTGGGTGGACGAGGAAGCAGGTTCCCCGTTCGGGGAATGACAAAAAAGAAAGACAAGGCAGGTTGCCCCTTGCAGGGCATGACAAGAGAAAAGCCGGTTGCCGTTCGGGGAATGACAAGAAGAAAAGCAGGTTCCTATTCGGGGAATGACAAAAAGGAAAGCAGGTTCCCTGTTTGGGGAATGACGAAAGAGCGAGTGGGTTCCCCTGGATGGGCGGTTTAGGG
>CAXTRM010000129.1:0-9842 GCA_964246625.1 uncultured Acidobacteriaceae bacterium | reverse complement strand
CCCCCGGATCGCCTCCATACCACCCTGGCGGAATCTCTTCCGCGATGGCCCCCAGCCCTTCTCCCCGAAACGCCTCTACCCGGCTCAACCAGGGTTCGAAACTGTCCCATCCCGTAACGTCTGTGTACACCAGGTTGCGCGGGTACACGCCTCGTAACGGCGCATCCGGAAAGCTCCACTCCCCCGCGTTAAAACAGAAGCCCTGATCGATAAACACTGCGCGATACTTCCGCTCCCGCGCTTTCCGCTCAAAAACCGCCTGCCGTCCATTGCAGTTGCCGGTCCACTTATCAACCACCAGCATCCCTGCAAACTCACGGAGGTTGCGCACCTCGCTCAGTTGCGCCTCCGGCAGGTAGTCCACCACCTGCCCCGGCATCAGCCCACCCACAAACCGGCTGCCGAACTGCAGCCCCGCCTCACACCGGGCCCTTACGCCGCGCCCCAGCTCAAGCTGCATCTCCGGGCTGTTCGACGTCAGCCACTCGCTCACTTCAACCACGTCGCTCTTTGGCACCGCGAGGCCTACCGCCTCCGCGATCCGTGTTGCCAGCAGCTCGTTGGCCAGCACCCGTTCGCCCTGTGGGTTGTTACGAAACTTCACCACCCACAGTGCCCCGTCGGCTCCCAGCATCAGCTGACTTTGCGCCCCGCCGCGCATTCGCCGGATCGCCTGCACCGCCAGAACCGCCAACCTTTGCTCCTACTCACTACCCTACCAAAACCACACCTAATTACACGCAACCGCGCTTGCAGAAACTTGTCAGACCAAAATAGGCCGAAAACAGCATGCTTCTGCCATCCTTCGAACTCCCGGCTACCGCAGCCGCATCAGTTCTTCGGCACGCACGGCCTGTGCCACCGCCATCGCCATCACCAGGTCGTCATGCGCCCCCGCCACGGCGCCCGCGCGTCCTTGCTCGTCGGACACAAACGTCCGGCACTCGCCAAGCAGGCGCCTGCTGAAAAAGCGCTCCGGCGTCTGCTGCAACAGGGTGCCCATCCGCGCCACCATCTCCGGCTTGCTTGCCGCCGAGGTCAACCACCCAGCCTGGCCACCCTGGCCATACAGTCGAACCTTGGGCCGTGTTTCCAGCAGGGCCAGCACGGCTGCACCATGGTTGTTCCGCTCCACCGCGATCAAGGCATCGCCATACACCCCTGCCAGCTCTGCGCACACCTCCGCCAGCGCCCCCGGGCGCAGACGCTCCTGCAGCTCCGCACACTGCATGCCTGTCAGCAGGTCGACCACCTGCACCGCCGCAAAGTCCCCTTCGCTGCCGCCACCTGCCGTGTCGGCCGCCACCACATAGCGCCGCCCGGCAACCGGGGGCAGCCACTCAAGCAGTGCCCCGTTTCGCCGTCGAGCCGCGGGCTCACCCACCTCCCGGATCCTTCGCTCAACCGTCTCCAATTCAAAGCAGCACGTTCCCGTGGCGCGAAAACATGTCTCGGCATCCTCTCCGAACTCCTGGCTCCGCAACGCGCCATAGCTCCTTTCCAGGCTCCGTCGAAAGCCGATCTGCTCCTCGCTCAACGCATGCTCCACATGGAGGCTTCGCTCCTCGCCGGTCATCAGCTCCGCCGGCACACGCGGCCCCTTGTAGCTCGGTTCCAGCCACCAGGGAAGGAAGTGCCGGGTCACCACCTGCTTTGCCCCGTTGTCGCCCATGGGCGTCCCCGCATCAGCCTCTGTGCCCAGGGTCTCGGGGGGCCAAACGGCCAACTGCCACTCCTCGTAAAACGCCCCATACGCTCCCATGGGTGTACTCTCCAGGAGCAGTTCTCCCTGTGGAGCCAGTGCCGCTCGCAAGCCGGCCAGCGTCGCCCGCGCATCGCCCGGCCATCGGCTCACTTCACTGCAGTGCAGGTTCTGCAGGCTCAGGCCCCGTCCGGCGTTGGTATCGCCCGCGCTCGCGACCCTGAACTCACTTCCTGTCCGGGCAAACACCATCTCGCTGCTGTTGGAGCGCTGCAGTCTCAAAGAGCTTTCCTGCACATCCTCGGGCAACAACTCCCACATCCGCCGCGCAATGCCGAACAGGCTTTCCGCCGCTTCCCGGTTGTGCGCCACCAACAGCGTCGTTCCCCCATGCCCCAGGGCTGTGCGTAGAAAGAACCTCCCCACAGCCCATGTGGTCATCCCCATCTGCCGCGCCTTCAGCACAATGTTGTGCGGCCCGCGTTGCAGTTCAAATCGCTTCTGCGCGGCGTTCGCCTTCAGGGGCCGTATGCGGCCACTCCGGTCTCGAATGGACAACACGCTCGCGGCCACTCGCATGGCCCTTTCGGGCACATGGAGCCCGTCCCCAAGAGATGCCAGTAACTCCTCTATGGTGCCCTTGCCTTTGCTCACGCCCATCCCTTCTCTTCATGGCTTACGCGGCCCGCCCCTGTCTGCCTGCGGTCGATTTGTACAAGGCGCACAGGCGTGGTCTCACCCACGCCTGTGCCGCTCCCTCTAGTTCCGCGCGAGGCAAAGGTATCCAAACGTCACAGCGACACTCGGCGCCGTGCCCACACTCACCTGCAGGCCGCTTGCCGTCACCTGCGCTGCAAAACCGCTCATGGCTTGCACCGTCCCCGGAGTTGCGCTCTGCGGCTGCACCATGCACACCGGCGCCGTCCCATACGCTCCGGTAAACGCGTAGCCCGTCGACGTTGTGCTTCCTGCCGCCACCTGCAGCACGCCCGCGAGATCCGTGTTGCCGCTTGCGCCGGTAGCGATGGCCGCTGTGGTCACCTTCGGCGTGGTCAGCCCTGTTGTCCCCAGCAGGCTCGCCTGCGCGCCGTTGCCTTCACGAAACACAAACTGCCCGCTCGGAGGCACATCCAGGTACAGGTTGTTGTCACTTGCCCCGCCGCCGATAAAGCCCAGGCGCGACCCGTCATTATTGTTCCCGTTCAGGGTAAAGTTGCTGTACCCCGCCGAGCCGCCCGAAGCCAGCTGCGCATTGCCGTTAAAGCCCGCCTTGATGGCGTTAGCCTGCACATTCGCTGTGTTGATGGAGGTCGCCTGGATGTTCGGCGCTGTAAAGGCGCTCGGCGAAAAGGTGTAGTTCACCCCACTCAGGGCCCATGTCGCTGTGCCGCTCTGCGGCGCATAGGTCAGGAAGTCCTGTCCCCCCACGCGATCCATCGCAAACAGGGAATAGGTCGAATTCCATCGGCCGCATGTGTGGATGTTGCAGTGCACCAGCATCACCGCATCTGTGCCCGCTTCCACCTCCAGGGAGTTCCTCCACGCGCCCGTCACCAGGTATGCCGAGTCCGGCACCTGATGCGTTCCTCCTGCGCCCAGGTAGGTGCTGTCCGGAACGGCGTTCATCACCGCCCATCCGCGCGCGCCTGGTCCCAACATCCCCTGGTACTGTTTGCCGGCCAGCGTATACGCCGCGGGACGCGGCACATATTGCGTCACAAACTCGATGTCAGGGTAGGTCGATTGCTGGAAGTAATGGGGCTGTTCCACCGCGTCCCCTTGTGCCCACGTCACCGTGTTTGCTGCGAGCTTGAACGTACCATCCACCGACGCTGTGTTCGCGTTGTACACGCTCAGCACCTCGGCCATGGGATACATCGCATACGTCCCGTTGTTGAAGCTGATGGTGCCGCCTGTGCTGCTGCCGTCAGGGCCGTTGGCCGTATAGGCTAGCGTGTACTGGTTTAACGTCGTTACCTGGAAGCTGCCGTCATAGGTCGGGTCGGCGATGCCGGTGATACTTAACTTCAGCCCGTTCACATCAAGCGGCAGGTACTGGTTCAGCGTGATCGTCACCACGTTGCCGCTGCGGGTCGCGCTGGTCACGCCGGCCGACAGGTTCAGGTACGCGCTAGTCGTTCCATTGCTTCCCACAACGGTCGTAACCGCCGGGGCATAAAAGATCTGGTTCGAACTCGGCGACCCCACCACAGGAAACACCTGCCGCACCGAGGACGAGCCGAGCACCTGCGTGTCCGCCGTCTGCTCCAGGCCATAGCCGCACAGGCCGCCCACCGCCACCACGGCCCCGCTCCTGTGCACTTTATTCAACGTCAGCTGCAGGTGCGTCGCGTCCACAACGGCATAAGCTGCCGTCTCGAAGTTCGGCATCCCCGCAGAGTCTACAACGCAGGCCACGCCACTTGCTGCGGCCAGCGCCGCTGTACTTGTGGCGAAACCACTGGCCACGCCACTCGTTGCAATCGGCAGCGTCACCGCGCCGGGGGCCAGGTTGCCGACCTGTGACGTCGCCGCTGCCGCCGTCACCAGCTGCGTGCTCACAGGGAAGTTCGTTCCGCTGAACGTCACCACCGGCAGCACGTTTGAGCTCGTCCCAGTGATCAGTCCCGTCGAGATCACCTTGCTGGGGCTTTTGTCCATCAGGAAGCGTCCGTCTCCCTGCGTGCCCCCGTTCACCGTTGCATTGACATACAGGTTGGTCGAGCCTGTCGAGCAGCCCGTGCCGCACGTGCCTTGGTACACACGCGCGTCCTCGGCTAGCTGCAGGTCGAACGGATGCGCGCCCTCGTCCGCCTCATCCCGGTACCCGCCCGAACTCAGAATGAACTGGCCACCGGCCAGGCAGTCGCCCACCGCATAGCAGTTCACCACCGATCCGGTCTGCACGTGCTGGCCCTGGGTGTAGTAGTTGCCCACCATGCCGAGCACGCCATAGTTACTCTTGCTGTACGGAACCGTCTCCACCTCTTGTGGAAACTGGTTTGATCCACCGTTCATCGCGTTGTGCGTCAGGTTCATCAACACGTTGTTGGCGCCCGTGCTGGGCTTCAGGGCATAGTTCTGCTGGGCCGTGCGCGTGGTCACCTGCGTCAGCGTGGTCGCACTCGCCGAGGTGCTCATCCAAGGCAGGGGGTCCTGGAAGAACTCAAACGTCGCTCCCCCACGCTCATCCACCAAGTGCGTCTTGGCCGGCAGGCCGTTCAGGGGCACATTGTCCGTACCCGCATAGTTGGCGCTGATGGAAATCTCGCACCCACCTGTGCAGTTGCTGCTCGCCAGGGCGTTGCCCACGCCGTTGTTGCCGTTACCGCTCAGGTAGCCGGTGGCATCCAGCACACCATTCAGCAGGTTCACCTCGAGCTGTGTCCCGCTGGGCTGAACCACGGTCTGCATTCCATTGGGCACGGTGCTCACCTTTGTCGCCGAGCCCCCACCCACCGCCGCTACACTCGCGTCGACATAGTGCTTGTCCGCCGCCTGCAGCGCGCTCACAGGATCTGCCGGCAGCACCAGCGGTCCCGTCATCGTGTCGCCGGTCTTCTGCACATACGCCGGGGTCGTTGTCGTTCCCGCAGCCGGGGTCACGCCGCTTGTCACCGCTGCCGTAATCGCCTGGTCCACATAGGCCTTGCTCACGGTCTGCATCGCCACCGCGGTGGGCAACACCTGGTTTTCAATGGCTGCGAGCTTTACCGGCCCGCCTGCCGGGACGACCCAGTACTCCCGGTTTGTGGTGCCATCGCTCAGGTGAAACACCGCCGTGTAGTACGAGCCCGTTGGCGTGGCCCCTGTGTTGGGCACCAGCGCGAGCGACAGCGTGCCGTTGCTCCCCAGGGTCGCCGACGTCGTGCCTGCCGTCACCCGCATGCCTGAGGCCGTGGTAAAGCCGCTCCAGCTCACCACCACGCTGCCCTGCGCCGGCGTGCCGTTCGCGCTGTACACCGTGTCCGAGACCGTCGTCAGCGCCACCTGCGCAAACGCCGGGCCCGCCAGCGAAACGGCCAGCAGCAGCCCTACCAGCACCCATCCTCGCCCAATCAATCGCATCCTCTCCTCCACATCCCTTCCCTCGTTTCCTGCTGCCCGATCACCAAAGCACCGCGCTCGTTCGCCCCTGTGCCGCCAGCTGTTTGGGCCTGCAACACGCACAGCCCGGCATGCGGTAGCCTAGCCACCATGCCTCTAGGCGTCTCCACGCACATCTTCCTTCCCGAGCGCCTCGGCCCTGGGCACCTGGACACCCTTCACCACGCCGGGGCCGAGGCCATCGAGGTCTTCGCCTCGCGTCACCATTTCGACTACACACAGCGCAACGCCGTCCGTGAGATCGGCAACTGGTTCCGCGCCAACCCCGTCAGCTCCACCATGCACATGCCGCTCTTTACCGAAGCCGAAGAAGTCGATTGGTCTCGCCACACCCAGCCCACGCTGAACCTCGTCTCACCCAGCAAGCGCGACCGCGTTGCCGCCATGGATGAGGTCAAACGCGCTCTCGAAGCCGCTGAGCAGGTCCCTTTCGGCTCCTGCGTCCTTCACCTTGGCCTCAAGGACGATCGCTGGTCCACCGAAACCCTCGATCTTTCCCTCACCGCCATCGAACACCTCAAGGCCTTCGCCTCACCCCTCGGCGTCCAGCTCCTGCTTGAAAACATTCCCAACGACCTCGCCACGCCGGCTCACCTGGTTGAAATCACCCGCGTCGGTCACTTCGATACCGTCGGCTTCTGCCTCGACGTTGGTCATGCCCACATCGCGCAGCCCATGTTTCCCGATGAGACCGGCTACAACCGCCAGGCGCGTGAACAGCTCCGTGAACAGTGGGGGGACGCTGCCCTCAAAGACGCGCTCCCCGAGGCCTTCCAGATCTTCGGCACCCGCCTTGTCGAGCTGCATCTCCACGACAACCACGGCACTCGCGATGAACACCTTTGGCCCACCACCGCTGCCGCCGGTAAGGGCGTCGACTGGGGCATCGTTCGCACCGCCCTCAGCCAGCTCGGCCGCCCCACCACCGACACCCTCGAGATCGCTTTCGACCCCGCCACCGCCGACCGCGACATCAGCCGCCACCTCGCCACCACCCGCCGTCTGCTGGAAGACGCATCGCACTGACCCCAGCCCTCAACACGGCCCTGCGTGGGCCTTCCTTCTGCTAAGCCACAAAGCAGGATGGGCCCGGCGTTCGGCGTGGCCATCCCACTGCACTCCGTCCGGACCTTCGCGGGGACCGCCTCGGCTGCGTTGGTGAGCGTCGTGTTGAGATTGAAGATTTGATCCGCGGCGATTGTGTTGTGCCGTCAGGTTGGGCACGGCTGCCGCCGTGCCCATCCCACTGAACTCCTGCCGTACCTTCGCGTGCACAGCATCGGCTACGTTGGTCCCGATCCCTGTCTTAGAGCTTGGCTCCCGAAGTCAGGCCGCGCTCTCGCAGCATCGGCCCCACGTTCGGCTTTGCTCCCAACCATCGCTCATACATCGTCTCCAGGTCCTCGGTGTTGCCTCGCGACAGCACCATGCTCCGGAACCGGTCGCCATTGGCCCGTGTCAGCCCGCCATGGTCCACAAACCACTGGTATGCATCGTCATCCAGCATCTCCGTCCACGCATACGCGTAGTACCCCGCCGCATACCCGTTGCCCCAGATGTGCAGGAAGTAGCTCGAGCGATAGCGGGGTGGTACCTCCTGCATCGCCGTCCCGGTCTTCTGCAGGGCCGCCTTCTCGAACGCATCCACATCCTGCAACGGTGCATCCGCTGGCAACAGGTGCCATTGCAGGTCGAGCTCCTGTGCGGCCAGCGCCTCCACACTTCCGTAGCCTTTGTTAAAGGTGCGGGACTGCTTCAGCTTCGTAAACAGCGCCTCCGGCATCGGGGCGCCTGTCTTGTAGTGCCGCGCGTAATGCGCAAACACCTTCGGCTCTGTCGCCCAGTGCTCGTTGAACTGCGATGGGAACTCCACAAAGTCCCGGGCCGTCGAGGTACCGCTCAGGCTCGGGTACTTGGTGTTCGCAAACATCCCGTGCAGCGCATGGCCGAACTCATGAAACATCGTCGTCACATCGTCAAAGCTGATCAGCGCGGGCTGCCCCGGCGCAGGCTTTTCGAAGTTGCCCACGTTATAGATCACCGGCTTCGTGCCCAGCAGCGTGGACTGCCCCACGAAGTTGTTCATCCACGCGCCGCCGTTCTTGTTGTCGCGTTTGAAATAGTCGAAGTACATCAGCGCCAGCGACGTCCCGTCGTGGTCAAATACCTCAAACACGCGCACATCCGCCTGGTACACCGGCAGGTCGTGCCGCTCCTGAAACGTCAACCCGTATAGCTGGTTCGCCGCATAAAAGACACCGTCCTGCAACACCCGGTTCAGCTCGAAGTACGGCTTCACCTCCTGCATGTTCAGGTCGTACTTCGCCTTGCGTACCTGCTCGGCATAAAAGTTCCAGTCATAAGGCTCCATCCTGAAGCCCCCGTTCTGCTTGTCGATGAGCGCCTGGATGTCTGCCGCTTCACGCCGGGCCTTTGCCGTCGAAGAAGGTACAAGCGCGTCGAGAAACTGCTGCGCCGCCTGCGGCGTCTTCGCCATCTGGTCCTGCAACTGCCAGCTCGCAAAGTTCGGGAAGCCCAGCAGCTTCGCCTTTTGGGCCCGTACCTGTGCAATGCGCGCGATCGTTGCTCGGGTATCGCTGTCCCCACCACGTTCCGCACGGCTCAGGGAGGCCTCAAACAGCGCCCGTCGTGCCTCGCGGTCGCTCATCTCGGCCAGCATCGGTTGCTGCGTCGTGTTCTGCAGCGGCAGCACGTAGCCCTCTTTGCCCCGGGCCTTGGCCGCGCTCCTGGCGGCCTCCACCTGGGCCGGTGTCAATCCGTTCAGCTTTGCCGCATCCGCCGTCTCATACGCTGCGGCCTTGGCGGCAGCGAGCAGCTTGTTGTTGAACGCAGTCGAAAGCACTGACTCCTCTTCGTTCAACCTCTTCAGCTGCGTCTTGTCTGCCTCGCTCAGCTTCGCGCCGGCCTTCACAAACTGCAGGTAGTTCCACTCCAGCAGGCGCATGGACTCTGCATCCAGCCCCAGCGATGCACGCTTCGCATACACTGCCTCTACCCGCGCAAACAGCTTCGCATTCAGGTACAGGTAGTCGTTCTGTGCAGCTAGCTTGGGCGCTTCATCCTCTTCCACCTTCTGCAGCGTCGGATTTGTATTCGCCTGCGCCACACTCCCAAACACCTGCATCACCCGTTGCATGGTCTGCCCGGAGCGCTCCATCGCCACCAGCGTGTTCTCAAACGTCGGTGCAGCCACATCGTTCGCAATCGCGTCGATCTCTGTTCTTTGCTGTGCCATCCCGGCCTCGATCGCCGGCTGGTAGTCACTGTCCTTGATGCGGTCGAACGGTGGCGCCTGAAAGGGCAGGGGACTCGCTGCATAAAACGGATTCGATGGCCCAAATGCCGCTCCGCCCTGCGCCTGCACCGCTCCAGCCATCACCACACCCACTCCCAGCTCCGCCACCAGTCGTATCCACCTCGCTCGCCGCAAAACGCCGCCTCCGTACTTTCCACACCCATGGTACGCAACGTCCGCGAAACACCACCAAAAAGCATCTCTCCGGTTGCGTCTCCTTCGCGTCCTTGGCGCTCGTTGCGTTGGTAGGTCCACTCCAAAGCAAAAGGGGCCAGCCAAAAGGCCAACCCCCACGCTCACAACCTAGAACCTACAACCTAGTACTCGCTGCCCACCAGCGCCTCTTCCCGCGCCTCGGTCACGGCGTTCTTCTCGATGGTCTCGTGGTTCATACCCATCTTCTTGTCCAGCGCTTCCTTCACGCGACGCCCATACTCGGCATCGGCTTTGTTCATCTGCGCCAAACGCTTCTCCACGGTTACCGGGAAGCAGCTCGCAAGGGCGCCGGCGAGGTTGTTCACCAACTCCGTCCGGTACTCCTCGGTCATCTCACGCCACAGATCGCCCGCCTGCTGAAAGTTGTTCTCGCGGTCGATCTTCTGACGCACCAGCCGTCCCTCATACTTCGGCTGGTACTCGGCTCCCGTACGTGGCGCTTCCTTCAAGCCACCCAAATCAGTCGGCTCATAGTTCACATGCAGGTTCTGCCCAGGCGCA
>CAXTRM010000128.1:6331-9938 GCA_964246625.1 uncultured Acidobacteriaceae bacterium | reverse complement strand
GCGTAATGGCGTTTCACCACATTCCGTGCGGACGCTGCTTTTACTGCCGAAAGCAGACCTTTGCGCAATGCGAACAGTACAAAAAGGTGGGAACGACGGCCGGTGTGGGAGCCGCTGCCGGCGGGGGATTTGCCCAGTACATCCGCGTGATGGACTGGATCGTGGGCGACGGTGTCACGCCGGCTGGACTGATCCGGGTGCCGTCTGACATCCCGTTCGAACAGGCAGCCTGGATCGAGCCGGTGAATACCTGCTTCAAAGCCGTCCGGCTGCTCGCTCTGCAGCCAGACGAGACGGTGCTGGTGATTGGGCAGGGAAGCATCGGGATCCTGCTGGCAGCACTGGCTCGGCGAACCGGCGCCACGGTGCTGACCTCGGATATGTATGCGGAGCGGCACGCGGTGGCCGCCCACTACGGCCTCGATCACCCTTTGGACGCGAAGGGCGATGTGATAGCCGCGTGCAAAGCTCTCCCCGAGGGGCGCGGCGCGGACGTGGCGCTTGTGGCGGTCGGCTCGGACATGCTGATCGGGCAGGCGATGGAGTCCATCCGGCCGGGTGGGCGCGTGATGCTGTTTGCGTCGACGCAGCACGGCACGGCGCCGTTTGATCCGGCGGCCGTGTGCATGGACGAGAAGACGCTGATGGGCTCGTATTCAGCCTCGGTCGCCATTCAGCAGGAGGGCATTGACCTGGTCTTTGAGGGATACCGTTCAGGGGAGCTCGATTTGACCAAGCTCATCTCACACCGCTTCAGCGTGGAGCAGGCAGCCGAGGCGGTACATCTGGCCTCGAACCCGCAGCCGGACTCGATGAAGATCGTGCTGAAGCTGTAGCCCCCCCCGGGTGTCTGCAAAATATTCTCGAGCAAGAACTTAGCCAGGTATCAGGGTTGTTGCTTCGTTTGCCTGGGCTGGTCTGGCCGAGAGATCTCGCGGCGAGTGGTTCCAGTGTAGCCAACCAAGGGGTAATTGCATGCAAGGTAGAGGCTAGCTCCAGTGCTGGGTGACGGCAGCCGCAAGCAGATCGTGGCTGCGTTTCTGCCGCAAAGATGGGCATGTCGTGCTCCGTTGCTGCATGTCCGGCAGCGTTGGCTCCTTATACGCCTCCCCGACGGGGCTGTCTGCATGCATGGTGGTTCAGCATGAGCGTTCGCTTTTGGCTGTGCCCCTGGCTTGCTGTGCGGGGTTGTTGTTCTCACGGGGAAGCGGTTCGTCGGAGGGGACCGGTGACACAGATCGGCTGAAACAGCTATAAAGGCTGTGCACTTCATCATGTAACCGCTTTCCTCCGAGGGGAGAGGTACCCAATGTTTGTTCAGGAGTTTTGCCCATGAGGCCGAGAAAAGTCGCGGTACTTTTCGCTGTACTCACGTCTGTTTGCATGTCGGCCTGCCTGGCACAGACAGCACAGAAGGGTTCCAGGGCCGCTTTGTCGCGGCCTCAAGGACCTTGCGATATTTATGCGGCAGCCGGTGATCCCTGTGTTGGCGCCCACAGCACAACACGTGCGCTTTACCAGACCTACGCAGGGCCGCTTTACCAGGTGCTGCGCCAATCGGATAGCAAAACGCTCGACATCAAGGTTGTTCAGCCAGGAGCCGCACCAAATCACGATGCGGGTGGGTATGCGGATGCGGCAGCCCAGGATGCCTTTTGCGCCAACACCTATTGCTGGATCAGCAAGGTGTATGACCAGTCCCCGAAACATAACGACCTGTCGCAGGCACCACGCGGGGGCTTCAGCGGACCGGCGATGGGCGGCTTGAACAATCTGCCTCTGGCGGACATGGCCCCGGCCACTCTGATGGGGCACAAGGTCTATGGCGTGTTCATCGAGCCCGGCACGGGGCTGCGCGTCGATGATCCAAAGGGTACGGCCGTGGACGATCAGGCCGAGGGCCAGTACTGGGTGATCAACGGGCGGCATTTCAACGGCGGCTGCTGCTTTGATTACGGCAATGCCGAGATCGACAGCCGTGATGACGATAACGGCACCATGGAAACCGCATACTTCGGGGACACGACGGGGTGGATCCACGGCAATCCTCCCGGCCCCTGGATCGAGACCGACCAGGAGAACAATCTGGTTGGCTGTGTGAACACGGATGGCTCAAAGCTTTGTGCCCACCTGCCCGACATCCACTGGCGCTTTGTGACCGCGGTCGCCAAGGGTAAGCCGCATCGCTGGGCATCGCTCGGCGGTGACGCGCAGCAGGGTGCCCTGACGGTCATGTTTGATGGGCAGCGGGTGAACTCCAGCTACGACCCGATGCGCAAACAGGGCGCGATCCTGCTGGGCAACGGCGGAGACAACAGCAACAGTTCCCAGGGCACCTTCTATGAGGGCGCGGTGACCGCCTCGGGAACATTTCCCACCGATGCCACTGACCAGCTCGTGCAGGCCAACATCGTAGCTGCCAGGTACGCTGAGCCGCAGCTGAGCATTCTGCCCGGGACATCCAAGCACCCCACAGGGGTCCAGACCTTTACGCCGGGAGCGGCCAAAACGACCACGGTGACCTTTACAAACAGCACGGGGACGCCTGTTCAGGGCGTGGTGCTGGGACTTGCGGTGCCGAACACGCAGTGGACAGCCGTCGCGGAAGGCACAAAGGAACGGTCGAAGACCTTTTCGGAGCCGATCCAACCAGGAGCTAGCGTACATGCGACCTTCACGGTGACTGCCGGTCCGAAAGCCTTCAATGGAGATCTGGTCGCTGAGGCCTCGTGGACCGACATGGCACACGGTGACAGGCAGAGGGACAGGCTGGCTCAGAAAATACGGAGTGCCGCGCCGATACGGATCAATGAGTTTCGTATCGCTTCCGGCTCAGGGGGCAACGCGACGGACTCCTTCATTGAGCTTTACAACGCCGGTACGGACGAGGTGGATCTTGCCGGTTGGAGCATGACAGAACGGCCTGCGCAACAGACGGTATTTTCATCCGTGCAGATTCCGGCAGGGACCCGGTTGAAGCCCAAGGGCTTCTACCTGCTCGGGCTGGCCAACTCCGGTCTGGCGGTGCCGGCGCGGGCGGGAGACGCGATGCTGAACGTCCGGGAGGTGGCAGGGATCACCGCTGGGGACACGGTAGAGATTGGCTCCGGTAAGGACGCCGAGCGCCGTACCGTCAAGACGGTAGGAACGGCGGCGGCCAATCACACCAGCCTGTGGCAGCCGCTGCCAGACGGACCGATAACCCTGCCTGCTGGATCGACACACGTGCCGGTTCAGAGTGTGGCCGGCTTCAAGGTAGGGGAGAAGATTGCCCTGGGGTATGGGTCCGCGGTGCCATTTTCCGGAAGCGGCATGGAGCAGTATGAGACGGCGACCGTGACCGGTGTCGGCAAGGCAGGGACGCAGGCCTACCTCGCTACGGAGGCAGCTGTCGGTACTACCAAGCTCCAGGTCACGTCTGTGGAAGACATCTCGGTGGGTGACAAGATCCGGCTGGACATCGACAGCGCCGGCCACGGAATCGAGACGGTGACCGTGGCGCGTGTTGGCACAAAGGCAAGCCAAACCAACCTGACGGAGGGTGTCAGCGCGGGGGCAACCCGTATCCGGGTCCGGCGCACGGAGGGCTTTGCAGCCGGAAACCGGA
>CAXTRM010000128.1:4992-6321 GCA_964246625.1 uncultured Acidobacteriaceae bacterium | reverse complement strand
CCCGGGGAGGGGCTGGATCGTGCCGCGCCCTTGCGCTTCGCCCATGCGGCGAACCTCCCCTTCAGCGATCGAGGAACCGGCATCACGTTTACGCCGGCAACGCGGTATGTGCACGTCAGTGACGAACCCGTTCAGGCGCTCGGTTCAGGGCTGGCGCTGGACCGGCCAGTGGCCAAGGACCACGCAATCCACGCGGTTGTGCGCGACGAAAAGGTCACGACCGCCGGCTATCAGGGAGCCCCAAAGCCCGACCAATGGTTTGGTGGCCCGGAGCTCACGACAAAGTATCTTCTGTTCGGACGAATGGTTCCCGTGCAGGAGGGCAGCCTTGTGCTGCGTGACAGCAACGGCGTGGTCGTGGACAGCTTGAACTACGGTGGTTTGTCTGATCCCTGGGCAGCCAAGGGGTTCCAAGCCGAGGCGGGGGAGCGGAGTGAAGGATGCTTCGTTCCCTCGCCGGAGCCCGGCGGGAGCTTCGGGATGAATGGCGCCGCGAACGCCATCAACCGGAGTGCCGGCCGCTACCCGGATGGTGCCGACACGGACAGCAATTGCACCGACTTCGTCGTGGCGCCCGCGACGGTGCTGCCGCTGGGAAGCGCCGCGGGAAGCAGCGCGATCAAAGTTGCGAGCGTCGCCAGGTTTCGAGCGGGTGATGAAGTAACGGTCGGCGCGGGCACCGACGCCGAGCGCGCGGTGGTTGCCAGTGTGGGATCGGCAGGGGCGACCACCACGGGAAAGGATGTGGAAGCGAGCGCCACCGTGGTGCCTGTGGCAAGCGCATACGGCTTTGAAGAAGGGCAGACCGTCACTGTCGGAAGCGGGAGCGACACCGAAACGGTGTCGGTCGCGTCCATCAGGAGGTTTGAGGGCTTTGCCCTCGTTCTAGCCAAACCGCTGACGCAGGCGCACACTGCCGGTAGCCAGGTCGCCGGTACAGGCCTGACGCTGGCCTCGGCGCTGACGCGGGCGCATACGGCAGGTGCGCAGGTGGCGGCGAGCTTGCCGACACCCGGTGCGCCGAACCAGGCTGCAAACCAGGTGCAAGGGGGCGAGCGGCAGGGCGGTATGCAATGACGCCGTAAGAGGGCAAACAGCAAGGGCCTCCCTTGTGTGGAGGCCCTTGCTGTTTGAGGAGCCTAGCGGCGGGTGGCGCGAAGCAGAAGCGTGCCGGCAAGAAAAAGAATCGCAGCGGCTCCGCCAAGAAGGTAAATGGCGTGGCGATAGGCGGCCTGAACCACTGGCGGGGTGGCACGTGTGCTGTCAAGGCACTGAGCGCACCCCTGGGCGTGAGCGGGAAGGGTGCAACAAGCGCACAGAACCAAGAAC
>CAXTRM010000128.1:952-4982 GCA_964246625.1 uncultured Acidobacteriaceae bacterium | reverse complement strand
CCGGTACCACGCGGCATCGTCGTGCGCACGGACAAATCCAGGAAGCAGGCACGCACGCGAAGATGCCTTCCTGTCTTGTGACCTGCGGAAGCTGAGCCGAAAGGGCAAAGTCAGAAGAGCAGGCATACTGGATCCGGACCCTGCACGCTGGGTACGTAAGGCCTACTGGGCATACTCAAGCAGGGCGAAGAGGAACACCCAGAGGACACCCATGGTGTGCCAGTACCAGACAGTAGAGTCGACCACGACCTGCCGTGTGGCCATCTGGCGGGAGCGTGCCAGCAGCCAAAGGGCCCAGAGCACCGCGCCGATACCGAGGAAAAGGTGGACGGCATGGGTAAAGGTAATCAGGTAGAAAAAGTGGCTGGAAGGGTTGGAGCGGAAGTACACGTGCGACATCGCGAGCTGGGTCCACGCGACCCACTGGCCGATAAGAAAGAGGAGGCCCAGGCCGAGGGTGGCGAGGAGCCAGCCACCGGCGCGACGCGAGGTAGGACGGCCGAAGCCGAACCACTCGTCCATGACGTGCGTTTCATGGAACATGGCGCGACGGGCGACCTCGGCGGTCGCGGAGCTAAGGACGAGGACGGCGGTATTTAACCACAGGATGGAAGGGACGGCCGTGGGAAGCCACTCATTGATATAGCGATCATAAGCATCGAAATGCCCAGTCGCCTTGGTGACGAAGAAGACACTGACCAGGGCCACAAAGAACATGAGATCGCCGCCAAGGGCGAAAAAGAGACCCACGCGAGCCTGCGCGAGGCGCTCACGGGGGCCGCGACGCCCTTGGGGCCGATTGCTCCAGTTTTCACCATCGCCATTGCCGCCGGTGCGCTTGTCGGTAGGTGGGCGGCGGCCGTTGCCGTTGTCATTTTCACCGGTGTTGTTGCCATTACGGCGATCGATCTCGGGAGGGGTGAGGATCGTGGGCATGGGTCGCCTTGTGACACAGAAAAGTCGCTTGGAAGTAGCTTACTCCGCTTTGCGGACGGGATGTAGAGCACGGCACGTGCCAAGGGCACAGATCGTGCGGTATTGGTTCGTGTGGCGAAATTGCCCTGGAATCAGGGCTCGTTCGGAGCCGGAATCTCTCGCTCCGGCCGGGACTCGGGCTCCCATTGCGGGGAAAAGCTGTCGTCGTGGAGGCTGTACACGCAAGGCATGCGGTAAGCAACTACCACCGGCGCTGGATTGCCTACGGTGGCAGGAGGTTCCGGTGCCCACTCGAGGGTCGTGGCCTGCCAGGGATTTGCCTCGGTGTCGCGCGGCTTAAAGGCAAGCAGGACGAGGTTGATCAGAAAGGGCAATTGGAAGGCGGCCAGCAGCAGGGCGGACACCGTGATGTGGCGTTGCAGCGGCAGAGTGGAGAGCAGAAGGGCGTTGGCGGGTGGGGAGATGCCCTGCAACTGCGCGTAATGTCGGGGTTCGGAGGCGAGCCCGGTCAGATGCATGGGGAGAAACGTGTTGTAACTGAAAAACAGGGTGCCCCAGAAATGGAGCTTGCCGAGGGTTTCGTTGAAGCGGCGGCCGAAGAGCAGCGGCGCCCAATAGTACAACGCGCAAAAGATACCGAAAACGCCGGCCATCGCCATGATGAGGTGGAAGTGCGCGACGACGAAAAACGTGTTGTGAAGGTACTCGTCCAGGATGGGCTGCGCGAGAATGGGACCGCTGAGGCCGCCGCACAGAAAGAGAGAAACGAATCCCAGGGCAAAGAGCATCGCCGTGGTGAGCCGCGGACGTGAGCGCCACGTCGTAGCGATCCAGCTAAGGACCTTGGCGGCCGACGGGATAGCGATGGCAATGGACGCGGCTGAGAAGGCAGTGCCGGCGAAGGGGTTCAGGCCGGCAACGAACATGTGGTGTCCCCAGACAACGATGCCGAGCAGGCCGATGGCAAGCGTGGTGCCGATCATGAGCCGATAGGCAAAGGGTGGGCGCCGGGCGAAGTTGGCAAGCACCATAGAGGTAAGCCCCATGCCGGGGAGGATGGCGATGTACACCTCGGGATGGCCGAAGAACCAGAAGAGATGGAGCCAAAGCAGGGGAGAGCCGTCGCCCTTGTGTTGTAACAGCACGCCGTTGACGAGCGTTTGCGCGGGCAAAAAGAAGCCCGTGCCGAAATGGCGGTCGCAAATGAGCAGCAGAATGGCCGCCAGCAGAACCGAAAAAGCAAGGACGGAGAGCAGGGAGGTGGTAAACCAGGCCCACACCGTCAAGGGAAGCCGGTGCCAGGTCATACCCTCGCAGCGTTGCTGAATCACCGTGGTGAGGAGGTTGACGGCGCCCGCGGTACCACCAATGGCGAACAGCCAAAGCGAAGCGAGCCAAAGGTCGAGCCCGGCACCCTGGCCGGGACCTGCGAGCGGCGTGGCAGAAAGCGGCGGATAGCCTGTCCAGCCGGAGATCGGCGAACCACCCGGCACGAAAAAGGCGGCAAGCAGCGTGATGAGGCCGGCGGCGGTGACCCAAAAGCTGAACGCGTTCAGCCGCGGGAAACTCATGCGGTCGGCGCCGATCTGGGCGGGCAGGATGAGGTTGCCGAAGCCGCTCTGGGGCGCAATCGTCATCACGTAAAAAAGCATGAGCGTGCCATGCATGGTGACCAGGGCCAGGTACTCTTCGGGCAGGATGAGACCGTGCAGGGGCAAGCGCCACTGGGGCCAGGTCAGGTGCAGACGCATCAGCAGGCTCAGGATCGTACCAAGAACCAGAGCGACTGCGCTAAGGACGAGGTACGCGAGGCCAAGGGTGCGGTGATGCGTGCTGAAGACGTGGCGGATGATTGCCAGGAGCCAACCGGACTTGCGATGACGTGACTTCGCGTCCGCTGTGAACGAAGCGGTTACTTCGTTGGTCGGGTTGGGACGACGGGTGGCCATGTGTATGTCAGGTCAGGTGAAGGGGGCTTGTGGAGCTTCGAAGATCTCAGGGAGATGCGGCAATCAATGCCACAGGGCAAGATATGTTACGGCGTTGGGGTGGGTTGAGCTTGGGCTGCTTCTTCAGTGGCTAGCCAGCGGTCAAAGTCGGGTTGGGTCAGGACCCGGAGGACGGCTTGCATCCGGAAGTGCCCCAGACCACAGACCTGGGTGCAAAGGATGGCATAGGTGCCGGGAGTTGTGGCTGTGAAGTGAATGTGGGCGTCCTGGCCCGGAACCGCGTTCTGTTTAAGGCGAAGCTCTGGGACGGCGAAGCCGTGAATGACGTCGTGGGAGCGAAGCGTGAGGTCGACCTCACGGTTGGCAGGGAGGGTCAGCGCACCCCGGACGAGGTCGTCGCGGCCGTATACGTCGTGAGGGTCGAGCCCGAGGGGGTTGCCGGCTGCTGCGTCGGCAAGCGAAAGGCTCGTATGGCCGAAGGCTCGGTCGTGGCCGGGGTATCGGAAGTACCAAAGAAACTGCATGCCTACAGCCTCGACCTGCATGGCGGAAGGATCGGCACCGGTGTAGCGCTGCGCGGCCCAAAGGTGTTGCGCTCGCAAGCCAAGCCAGAAGAACAGCACAGTGAGAGCCGCCAGGGGCAGGTATTCCAGCGTGAACTTGTGGATGGGGCGTCGCGCACGACGGCTGAAGAGAAGGCCTGACAGCAGGAGTATATTGGCAAGCACAAAAAGAGCGAGCGCGATGTTGAGGTTCAGAATCATGAGCCGGTCGAGCGCGGGTCCATGCGCGCTGGCGTCGGCGGGGAGGTGCCAGGAGGAGAGACGCGCGATAACGCGGTGCAGAAAGGGCACAGCTTTATTGTAGAAGGTGCTGGTTACCCGGTTGTTCCCTGGTGAAACTGCAACAGCCAGCCGGTAGCGTGACGCACCCAGATCGAGCTCCGGAGAGCAGAGACGGTTTGTCCCTCGGGGGCTACCCTGTGAGACCGACAGGTAACCAGCGCCACCGAGGGACTGAGACGGACGCAGTGGAACTCTGAGAGCTCCAGAGGGGTGGCTTTGCTGGTGGCAAGCTCCTCAAGGATCGCGGCGCGGGAGAAAACACGGCCTGAGCTGCCGAACTCGCGGAAGTCCTCCGTCAGC
>CAXTRM010000128.1:0-942 GCA_964246625.1 uncultured Acidobacteriaceae bacterium | reverse complement strand
GTCGTTCCAGGTGCAGCAGGTGTCCGGCAAGATCGAGATCGTCTCGCGGCTCCGTCGGCGCCTGTGGCTCAGGCATCCCTGAGTGCCTTTGCGTCGCGGACCATCGCAAGGAAGAGCTGGTGCACGCGGCGGTCTTCGGAGAGTTCAGGATGAAAGGTGGAGGCGAGGAGGCCGCCCTGCCGTACCAGTACGGGGGAGCCGTCCCGCGAGGCAAGCACCTCCACCTGTGGCCCGAGGCGCAGCAGGCGCGGGGCACGGATGTACACGGCCTCAAGCGGCCCCCCGGGGAGCGAGGTAGGCTCAAACCGAATGGTGGAGTCATTTTGCCGGCCGTAGGCGTTACGTTCGACCCCGACATCCAGAACGCCAAAGGAGGGCTGCGTTGGGTTGGACACCTCGCGAGCCAGCAGAATGGACCCGGCACAGGTACCAAAGGTCGGCTTCTCACGAACAAAGGCGTCCAGGATGTCGTAGAAACCAGCCCGCTCCAGATGTTTCAGGAACGTCGTGGATTCACCGCCGGGCAGCACCAGGCCGTCCAGACCGAGCAGGTCCTCGGGCTTGCGAACGAGCCGGGTCTCTGCCCCAAGTTCGGCAAGGCGCCTGGCGTGAACCTCAAAGGCGCCCTGCAGCGCCAGAACACCGATCAGCGGAGTTTGCGACACAGCCCCATAATACGGGCCGACACAGGCGAAGAGGCGCCACCTTTCTCTAGCAGGGCAACGGACCCGGTGCGTGGCGCTCCACGGTGTAGATCTCCGCAAAATCCCACTCGCGCAGCGATGCCAGATGCGTAACGCTGTAGTTCGGTGTGTGACTCAGCCTGTCGATGAACCAGGGGTAAAGGTGGCCTTCGACGATAAGAGACACACGAGGGTAACGGGTAAAGATCGCCTGGCACGAGAGAATCTGACCCGGGAGATAGCCGGCGCGATCCCAATT
>CAXTRM010000127.1:7264-9999 GCA_964246625.1 uncultured Acidobacteriaceae bacterium | reverse complement strand
AATGTCTGACCGCGTGCCTATTGCATAATGAGCCGGCTAGTTATTCTTGTCAGCAAGGTTAAGCGTGAGCGAGCCGCAGCGAAAGCGAGTCTGAATAGGGCGTATAAGTTGGCAGGAATAGACGCGAAGCGGGATGATCTACCCTTGGCCAGGTTGAAGATGGGGTAACACCCATTGGAGGACCGAACCGGTGTTTGTTGAAAAAAGCTCGGATGAGCTGAGGGTAGGGGTGAAAGGCTAATCAAATTCCGTGATAGCTCGTTCTCTCCGAAATAGCTTTAGGGCTAGCGTCGGGTGATTTGGATCGGTGGTAGAGACATGGATAGACTAGGGGGCTTTCCGGCTTACTGAATCTAACCAAACTTCGAATGCCGATCACAACCAGCCCGGCAGTCAGACTGTGGGGGCTAAGCTTCACAGTCGAGAGGAAAACAGTCCAGACCGCCTGCTAAGGTCCCCAAATTACAGTTAAGTGGGAAAGGAAGTCGGAACGCTCAGACAGCCAGGAGGTTGGCTTAGAAGCAGCCATCCTTTAAAGAAAGCGTAATAGCTCACTGGTCAAGCGGTCCGGTGCCGACAATACAACGGGGCTAAAACTGTATACCGAAGCAGCGGATGCACATCATAAGGTGTGCGTGGTAGGAGAGCATTCCCAAGTCATGGAAGCGTAACTGAGAAGATACGTGGAGGTTTGGGAAGAGACCCTGCCGGCATAAGTAGCGATAATCAGTGTGAGAACCACTGACGCCGAAAGTCTAAGGTTTCCTGAGGAAGGTTAATCCGCTCAGGGTTAGGCGGTCCCTAAGCCGAGGCCGAAAGGCGTAGGCGATGGATATCCGGTTAATATTCCGGACCTCCCGATATCTCGTTAATACGATGGGGTGACGCAGAAGGATAAGCAGGTCGTCATATGGCTATGGCGGTCGATACACGAAAGCCGGTTCCGATAGGCAAATCCGTCGGGGCGTAACGGTGAGGTGTAAAGCAAGCCCGTTAGGGTGTAAGCTGCTGAGTTCACGCTGCCAAGAAAAACCTCTAAGGAGAGAGATTGGGAACCGTACCCCAAACCGACACAGGTAGACGAGGAGAATATCCAAAGGCGCTCGAGTGAAGGCTTGTTAAGGAACTCGGCAAATTAGACCCGTAACTTCGGGAGAAGGGTCGCCCACCGCAAGGTGGGCCGCAGTGAAACGCGTACGGCGACTGTTTAACAAAAACACAGGTCTCTGCAAAGTCGAAAACGACGTATAGGGGCTGACTCCTGCCCGGTGCCGGAAGGTTAAAGGGAGCGGTTAGGCGCAAGCCGAAGCTGCGAACTGAAGCCCCGGTGAACGGCGGCCGTAACTATAACGGTCCTAAGGTAGCGAAATTCCTTGTCGGGTAAGTTCCGACCTGCACGAATGGAGTAACGATCGTACGACTGTCTTAACGAGTTGCTCGGCGAACTTGTAGTACCGGTGAAGATGCCGGTTACCCGCAGCTAGACGAAAAGACCCCGTGCACCTTTACTATACCTTTACAGTGGGTTACGGCAATTGCTGCGCAGGATAGGTGGGAGGCTTTGAGACCGGACTTTCGGGTTCGGTGGAGCCAACGGTGAGATACCACCCTGCGATTGTTGTGATCCTAACCTGCTTCCGTGATCCGGAAGAGGAACATTGTAAGGCGGGTAGTTTGACTGGGGCGGTCGCCTCCTAAATTGTAACGGAGGCGCGCGAAGCTACACTCAGGTCGTTTGGAAATCGACCGTCGAGTGCAAAGGCATAAGTGTGGTTAACTGCAAGACCTACAAGTCGAGCAGATGCGAAAGCAGGCCTTAGTGATCCGGTGGTTCTGTATGGAAGGGCCATCGCTCAACGGATAAAAGGTACGCCGGGGATAACAGGCTGATCATTGCCAAGAGTTCATATCGACGCAATGGTTTGGCACCTCGATGTCGGCTCATCGCATCCTGGAGCTGTAGAAGGTTCCAAGGGTTAGGCTGTTCGCCTATTAAAGCGGTACGTGAGCTGGGTTCAGAACGTCGCGAGACAGTTCGGTCTCTATCTGCTGTGGGCGTAGGAGATTTGAAGGGGGCTGTCCTTAGTACGAGAGGACCGGGATGGACGAACCTCTTGTGTTCCAGTTGTCCTGCCAAGGGCACGGCTGGGTAGCGAAGTTCGGTTATGATAACCGCTGAATGCATATAAGCGGGAAGCATGCCCTAAGATGAGATCTCCCAACCCGTAAGGGTCAAGAAGGGCCCAGGAAGACGACCTGGTTGATAGGCTGGAGGTGGAAGCGCAGTAATGTGTGCAGCTTACCAGTACTAATCGCCCGTTCGGCTTGTCCATAGAATTTACTCTGCACAGCATCACGCTGTTCTGGAGAAGCTCTTGATGCAAGCCCTGTAGTTATACGTGGCTACAAAACGCTGTACCCCCAATCTATGCGGTTGCCAAAGATCGGTCCGCGATCTTGACAATATTGCCGGTGAGTTTACCGCGAGGGTCCCACCCGTTCCCATCCCGAACACGGAAGTTAAGCCTCGTTGGGCCGATGGTACTGCACGCGCAAGTGTGTGGGAGATTAGGTGATCGCCGGCATACTCTTGACCCCCAAAAGCCCGCCCTACCCGGCGGGCTTTGCTGTGCCTGGCAACCATACACATCATGCAGCCCCTCCTCGCAGCCCGAAATGACCTGCAGCTTTCCTGGTTTGCGCGTTACGCCTTTCTGCTGGCAGTCCTGTCTGTA
>CAXTRM010000127.1:0-7128 GCA_964246625.1 uncultured Acidobacteriaceae bacterium | reverse complement strand
CACCAGTTGCTCTTGCTGCCGCTGTCCGCTCTGTTCGGACTTGCGTGCTGGTACCTTTTGCGCCCGGGTGATGTTCCTGCATCAACGGCAAAAGCCATACCTACGCCATGGCTCTGCACATTGATTACTGCTGAGTGGCTCTCCGCAGGGATGATGGCCGCTGAGGCGCATCACTTCAAAAGATTTGGGTACCAGATTCCTCCGGCGACTGCTGTAGCCCTTGCGCTCTTTGTCCTTGCTCCGCCCGCTTTGTTCAGCGCGCGTCGGAAAGCAAGGCGGCTAGTTCTAGCTGTTGCCGGGCTCTACAGTGCCGGAATGGTTCTTGCAATCTGCGCGTTCCCGCTCAACTATCTCCGATCGGACATGTTGCCGGTCATAGAATGGGCAGATACCAGGCTGCTGCATCAAGTAAATCCTTATAGCACGATCCATGTCAGCAATCGGCTCTACGACTTTCCGTACCTGCCGGGTATGCTCGTGGCCTTCCTTCCGGCAGCAGCCCTGCACGTCGATCTTAGGCTGGCAACACTGGCGTTCAGCTTAGGTGCTTGCGCCCTGGTGTATACGGCTTCTAGTGCTGCGGCACGCCTCAGCATCGCTAGTCTGCTTGCTTTATTTCTGCTTTGTCCCTTTCTGCAATACAGGCATGATCTGTATCTCCAGCCTCATTGGTTTACTCTGACACTCGCAGCCGTGCTTATGCAAAGGAGGCGCCTGGGGTGGTCGGCACTTGTCTGGGGTATAAGCTGCGCGATCTATCAGCTTAGCTGGGTTATGCTGCCCTTTTTTCTCTTGTACGCTTACCGAGGCAAAGGTGCCAGGGAGGCGTTCAAGTTAGGCGCTGTCAGTCTGCTTGGTTTCTTGGTGGTAGTAGGACCCTTTCTGTCTGTCGCTCGCCACCAAGTCGCTAGCAATACCGTGAGTCAGTGGAGTAAGCTGCCTCACGCTCTGGCCGATCCCATCAACATTTCGTATTGGCTTACGTACTTCGTGCGTCCCGATCACCTGCAGTGGATTCAAGCTGTGGTACTCACCACGCTCTTTGTCCTCTGTTACGGGTTTCGGAGGTGCTCCAGCTTGGAGGACACGCTGCGCTTTATGTCAGTAGCACTTGCCGTCTTCATTCCCATGAACGTTCTAGTAGACGGCTACTTCTATCTCACTTTGTCACTCGTCGTGCTTTTGTACATCTGCGTCGCGAGCGGTGCTTGGACAGGTTCTACAGCAGAAGCCTCTTCCCGAGGCTCAGAGGAGAGAAGCGCAACGGTAGCTTAGTCATCATCTTCCTTGCTGTCTGACTCTGCCGCCTGGCCCTCCTCTGTTCTGCTGTTGTTTCGGATCTTAATATCACCTTCTGTTGTGCGAAGCTGCATGGCTGGACCACCGGAGAGAACCTGCCCGACGAGAGAAACTCGATCCCCATGAGCTTGGGGCCTCAGGCCGAAATCGGTGGATACCTCGCCATCGACTGTTTCCGCTTCTACATGAAACGGGCTCTTGTTCGGCACGCGAATGGTGACACCCCCGTCCGTCGTACCCACCCTGATGGGACCAGTTAGGTCGGCAAAGGAAAGCGTGACAGCTCCATGCCGGTTCTTCACCGACGCACCTTTTTCTACATCGAGAAGCGTAATGTCGCGGTCGGTCGTCGCTAGGTCGACCGGGCCAAGCAGGCGGTTGGCCTCTAATTCACTCCGTCCTTCTACCGTGAACTCTCCAGGAATCCCCGCGCAAGTAAAATCGGTCGCAACACTCTGGAAACGGACTGAACCTCCGATACGTTCCAGGTGCGTTGTGCCATAGAAATCCCCGTGCAGCGTTACGGGCCCAGTCACATCGGAGAGCGAGATGTCACCGCTATGACCATCAAGCAACAAGGCGCCCGACAGGCTGTGTCCCGATAGGCTGGCATCGTCATCCCGGGAGGAGATGTGGACATCGCCGTTCAGGGCTGTCAGGACCACGCCGCCTTGATGCTGCATGACATGCACGTTGCCGCGCAGTTCGCTGATAGCCACATCTCCCTGCTCGGCTCCGATCTCAACCGATGCCTCATGAGGCAGCTCAATAGTGAGGTCGCTCTGATCGTGCTCGGCTCCTCCCACCTGTAGACGCAATCCTGCACCGGAAGGAGCCAGTACCGGCCGGTCACGTCTCTGGTTCTCCGCAAGCTCGCTCGACTGCCATGCCCACATCCGTTGGTGGACCGAGATGTGGATCTGGCCATCCTGACTTGAGCCGGTAACCGAGATGTTGCCCTTCGTATTTTGAATGCTCAGCTGCGCTCCGGCGGGAAAGGGAGCTTGTAAGTCCTGTGACGTCTCACTATGCTTCGCGAGCACCTCATCCAGGCCCAGTCCGGCCGGCAAGCTCCAATGCTGCTCTGCCCAATGTGCCCCGTGCAGAGCCGCCGCAGCTGCGGGACCTGCGATTAGTAGGACACAAAGGACGATGGCACCGCTGACGCCCAGCGTCCTGCGGCGATACGGTCCCGCTTGGGATCCAGAAAAGCCGGTGTCAAACGCCCATTCCGTCAGTAAAAGCAGACCTGCACCGACCAGTACAACGGGCCACCAGTGAACCATCCAGCTTAAGGCGGCACCCCAACTAATCACCCCCGACTGCACAAGCAGCAAAGTAACGCCAAGGAGAATCAGCAGAACCGGGCCGAAGGTGGATCGGCGTCTGGAGTACCGAGCCTCTTGGCGTCGGGCGGCTCGCTGCTGCCTCGCATAAGCTAGTGCCGCGCGCTGCTGCTCACGGGTGGCACGGCGAGACCACCCGCCACTCTGTGACGGGTGGGTGCTCGGAGACGGCGGAAAGGGTGGTGGAGGAGCACTCATGCGCAATCCAGAACATCGCGAACGTTTCGCATCACAGACCGAGTGAACCCGTTTCGGAGGTACTCCGCACGGCAGCAGATGGTGAGTTGGGCAACTGCGGTGGTACGGAGTAGGGGTCCATCGCCGTACGCTGCGCCAGAAGCATGGCCCCCCAAACGATCAGGATTGCCGGCCAGCTACGCCGTAAGGAAACCACGTCAGCTGCCTCTAGCGTCAGTAGAAAGGAAACGGTGAACAGTACAGCAGGTCCAGTGATTGCAGACGCAAGGCTCGAAGCTCTTCCAAGCGCTGCTTCGACAGACCGGTGCTGATGGACACGGCGCATCGCACTCCACAGAGCCAGGGCGGCCAATAGGACCGGCATCATCCATCGTCCGCTTAGCCGAAAATCAGGGATGACATTCCCTAAAAGGAAAATCAGTCCTAGGCCGATCAGCCACACAGCTCCTGCCGGAAAGCGGCGCGTCCCATCCGTCGAGCTGCGGACCGCGCTTGGAGCGGCCGGCACCCCGACATATGTGGGCGAGTACGGAATCTGCATGTTGACAGCTGTCGAAGGGCCGTATCGCGGAGTGGCTGCTTCCGGGAAAGCGGTATGTATCGACTCTGCAGCCATATACGGATTCTCCGCGAAGACGCGATCCGCTTCAGCGCGGGCTCTGTCCTCTCTCGTTTTGACTGCGGCCGTGGCAGACTGCGAAGCACTCCAGCCGCTGTTCGAGTTGGCGGACGGAGCTGTCCCATGCGGCTGGCCACCAACAAAAGGAGGACGGGGCGGAGCGGCGGAACTCCGGGAAACGCCAAGTCGGTCGCCCAGATCATTCCAACCGAAAGGGTTCGGTAGCGGCAGTCCGTCGCGGCGTGCCCGTGCGGTATGGAAGGCGTCAAAGGCCTGGTAAAACACCCAGCCCCACACCAGCCAATAGAAGACCCAGTTCAAGTGATCAGCCAGCGTGACCAGGATGACAAACACGATAAGGTGCATGGCGCCTTTGACGTATTGCCCGTTATACATGGCGCCCACACCAGGAATCATCCCGAGACACGCCGCCCATCCAGGGTTTGCTCCAGCGGCCGTCGGAGGGTTTCCCCCGGGCACGCCTTCCCGGCCGCCTGATCCGGGCACATAGCCTGCGGCAACAGGCTGCCATCCAGCCATGGGTCGCTGCAAGGAAGCACATGGAAGACAAAAAACACCCTCGCTCACCCGGCGCAGGGTCGCCACCGTGAGTGGACGGCCGCACTCCTGGCAGTAGGCGATCGGCGTGTAGTCCGACTCCGCGGGCGCTGCACGATGTGACTGGTTGTCCGTATTGTTTGCGTTCTCGCTCACAGCGCCCTCCTTATCTGACGTTTGCTGTCGATCTTGTTCGTACGGCCGGCTATTGGGAAGTGCTTGTGTCGGAGGGTCGTTCCATGTCGGCCCGCAGCTCGCTCACCCTGGACTGCACGCGGTAGACCACGCGCAAGCCCTGTATCGAGCGGACAAGGGAGGCTCCGGTATCCGCTACAGTACGATGTAATCCGCCCTTCCAGGGCATGGCCCCGTCTGGCTGCCCGGCAGAAGCCCCAAGCAGGTTGACCGTGAGGCAGATCGACAGAAAGGCCATCGCGCCGGTCATGGCAAGACGAGGTTGCAGCAGGCTTGACCAGGTCCCTTCATCACCCCTCATCCAGCGCAACACCGTCGCGCGCGACCAACCCAGCTGCCCAGTTTCATGCCCTGCCACTTCAAAGGCGACCGGCTGCATCACCGGCAGTTCCGGCAACATCACGCCTGCCTCAGCCATCCCTGTGGTCTGCGCGAGTATGTTCGAAAGCAAGTCTGCGGGCGGCTCGGGGCTTTGCTCCTTCAGGACGCTCAACCAGACCAACCCACGCTGCGCCTCGGCGAGCTCGCGGGTACAAGCGGGGCACACCGCCAGGTGCTGGTCGAGTCCGCGCTGTTCGGCTTCAGTCAGCATCCCTTCCGCTGCATCTGGCAGCAAAAGCGTCCAAGGGGCGCAGAGCGCGCCAATGCGATCCGGATGCGTCACGGTCCTGTGCTTTATCTGACGTGGATCTCTCAGTGACATGGCTAGACCACCTGTCCTTCTAAGCCCTTCAGCAACCGGGCCAACTCGGCCCGGCCACGGCTGATGCGGCTCTTTACCGTCCCTTGTGGGATGCACAGTGTTTCCGCGATGTCCCGGTAGTCCATATCTTCCAGGTCTCGCAGGATGACCGCCTCGCGGAGCTCCGGAGACACCTGCGCGAGCGCTTGTTGTATCTTCACCCGCAGTTCGACCCCGGCGACATGCCGCTCCTGACCCCCGCGTGTGTCGGCAAGCCGTTCGGCTCTCGTTGGGCCCTCGTCGTCGCCGCCGACGCTATCGTCGAGGGATTCGCTTGCACGATCCATGCGCGATCGGCGGTAATGGTCCACCAGCAAATTCCGCGTTAGCGCCGTTAGCCATACGCCAAAGCTCGCCTTGGCAGGATCAAAGCTGCGCAGGTTGCGGTACACCTTCAAGAAGACCTCCTGCGTCAGGTCCTCGGCCTCGCTCGCCGACCCCGTGAAGCGATAGCACAGGGCGTAAACGCGTCTTTGCTGATGGCGTACCAGGGCCTCCCAGGCAAGGGTGTCCCCGAGCAGGCAGCTGTAGGCGAGCTCCGCCATCCGTTGCTGTTCTGCCAGGGCAAGCGGCGACAGCACGGGCCGGGCATCGGGCTCGCCGGCAGGGCCCTGCGTCTCTCGCCCTTCGGGACGCGCGACCGGCGGATGGCTTTCACGTGTGTCTGGAGACACGTCACGACCCTGCGGCCGCTCTTCAGGTTGCGAAAGCACGGCACTCACCCCCGCCCGCAGCGCGCCGCCGTGTCTTCGCTCGCCGTCGCTCCTGCCCGGAGCCCTGGTCAGCCCGATCATCACCGGATTCACCACCATCGAAGCCATGCGGACCCATACGCAATCTCGCCCAAGTTGGTTCCAGGTGCCTGTCGTTCACCTGAGCCCATCCCGTACCGCTCTACTCCTTTATCACCCCGCACGCGATCCGGTTGCCCGAGTTGCCGCTGGGATCGGTCCTCATATCGTCCGCATGCTCATGCACCATGAGCGATGTCCCACCATGGGACAGCAGTGAGTTCGGCGCCCCTGGCTGCAGCGTTACGGCGGGCAACGTCCAGCTCGCGCTGCCGCGGTGATCCTCTCCCACCTTTACATTGCTCGGTGTGTCGCCCGCGTGGTGTCCGTCGGGGTTCTGGAAGCCGTGCTGCTTGCCGTCCGGATTGAAGTGTCCGCCGGCTGTTTTGAAGTCAGGCGCTTCGCACACGGCGTTCTGATGAATGTGCACCCCGTGCTCCCCGAAAGGGATATTTTCCAGCGACACCTTCACCAGCACGCCATCTTTCTTCTGCTTCAGCACGGCCGTGCCGGCGGGCTCTCCCTTGCTGGTGATCAGCTTCACCTTGATCTCTTTGACCGGTTTTGCCTCCTGCGCTTCGCTTGCCCCCGTTAAAACCGTCAGCAGGGCACAACCTGTCCAAGCCGCCCATCGTCCTCGCATACGCACGCTCCTGGGATCTCTCTGCAGGGTCAGCATAAATCGCTTTGCCCTCCGGACGCGCTTTCTCGCGCCCGCCATGCGCCGATTTCCACCCCCAGTTCCAGCTACCATCACCAGAGTCATGTCCACTGCCGCCCCCCACACCGTTCCTGGAGCCCTCGAAGTCATCACTGGCCCTATGTTCTCCGGCAAAAGCGAAGAGCTGATCCGCCGGCTCAAGCGGGCGCGCATCGCCCGTCAGCTTGTGGTCTGTTACAAGCCCGACATCGATCTCCGTTACCACCGCACGCACATCGCCTCCCACTCGGCGCAAACCCATGAGGCCTGTCCCATCAGCTCGGTCGAGCACCTACGCTCCCTCCTCTTTCCGCAGCT
This sequence comes from uncultured Acidobacteriaceae bacterium, assembly GCA_964246625.1. Lineage (GTDB taxonomy): Bacteria > Acidobacteriota > Terriglobia > Terriglobales > Acidobacteriaceae > Granulicella. Next base: position 362 of record CAXTRM010000127.1, on the reverse strand, counting down.
GGAGTCTGTAGAGGTCATCGGCATCGATGAGGTGCAGTTTCTTTCACCCTCCATCACGCCCCTGCTCAGCGACCTCGTCGCCCTCGGCAAGCGCGTCCTCGTCGCCGGCCTCGACATGACCTACGCCGCCGAGCCGTTTGGTCCCGTCCCCGCCCTCATGGCGCTTGCGGACACCGTCACCAAGCTGTCTGCCGTGTGCATGGTTTGCGGCGCCAGTGCGATCCACACGCAGCGGCTCAGTCAATCCCAGGAACTCGTGGTCGTCGGCGCTGCGGGCATGTATGAGGCGCGCTGCCGCCTCCATTTTGACCCGTATCAGGATGACGCCGGCTCCCAACAGCTTGAGTTAGCCGCCGCAAGCG
>CAXTRM010000126.1:0-10062 GCA_964246625.1 uncultured Acidobacteriaceae bacterium | reverse complement strand
GGGCCCGTGTGGGCTGGGGCGTGGTCATCTGCGTTCTGGCGGCCCTGGCCTTTGGGGTTGGGTCGGTGCTTTCGCGGCGTTTCCACTTCCGGGCGGACACGTTTGTCGCGACGGGATGGCAGATCGGGTGTGCGAGCCTGTTCAATACGGCCTTCGCGCTGGCCACCGGCGGCTTTCAACGAGCGGCGTGGACCGTGCGTGGCGTGGAGGCCATCGTCTGGTTGAGCGTCTTAGGCTCGCGTGTGGGCCTGGTGTCGTTTACCTACCTGCTGCAAAACGTGGCCGTCACCAAGGTGGCCACGTACGCCTTTGTGAACCCGATCATCGCGGTTCTGCTGGGCATCCTGCTGTTGGGCGAGCACTTCGCGCCCACTGAGATCGCAGGCATGGCAGTGATCGTCTGCGCGGTGGCCACCGTGGTGTTGAGCCGGGTCGGCGGGGCAGCATCCCGCAACGTCCTGGATCGCGAGATCCTGGCCACGGCGGGGGACGCGGTGAAGTAACAAGACGCGGTGAGGGGTGTGTGGAAGCAAGTCTTCAGGAACAGTTTGGGCAGATCGACATCTATGTCTTCGACCAGATTCTGCGCGGACATATCGCGCCCGGGATGCGTGTGCTGGACGCCGGCTGTGGCTACGGTCGGAACCTCCTGTACCTCCTGCGGGCGGGGTATGAAATCTTCGCTCTGGACGGCAACGCGGAAGGGGTCGCGACGGTGCGGCAGATGGCAGCCGTGCTGCAACCCGCGTTGCCCGACACCAACGTTCGCGAAGGCCTGATTGAGGCGATGCCCTTTGCGGATGCGGTGGCCGACGTGGTGCTGTGCAACTCTGTGCTTCACTTTGCGCGGGATCAGGCCCACTTTGAGGCGATGCTGGCGGAGTTGTGGCGCTGCGTGCGCCCGGGCGGGATGCTCTTCTGCAGGCTGGGCTCCCGCATCGGCATGCGCTTCGAACACGTGGAAGGGCACCACTATCTGGTGGGTGGCGGCTACCAGTGGTACCTGGTGGATGAGGCAATGCTGATGGGCTACACCGCCAGTCTGGGAGGGAGCCTGATCGATCCGCTGAAGACGACGGTCGTACAGCAGCAGCGCTGCATGACCACCTGGGTGCTCAGAAAAGGGCCAACTGCCCTCGGCACGTCGACCGGCTAGCGTGTGACGTGCAGGGTGCGGCTCCAGCGCGTCTCCGGAAAGATGTGGGTGAGCTCATGGAACAGCTGCCCGGTCTGTTGCGACACGCTGGTCTGCAGGTCATCCATCTCGGGCATGCGAATAGACCAGTAATTGAACATGGGCCTGCCTTCGATGTTTGCCACGGGCACCAGCCCCCAAAAGCGGCTGTCGGCGCTGTGGGTCCGGTTGTCCCCCATGGCGAACACCATGCCCTGTGGCACCAGGAGATCGCCGTCGTGGACATGCGAGGGAAGCTCTTCGCGCCACACCGAAGTCAGCTGCACCTCCGGTGGCGGCGTGCGGGGAAACTCGTCGCGGTAGGGCTCATAGGGCAGAGCGCCCCGGGCCGTGTCGTCGGGTTGGATGGCGTAGGGTTCCCGTTGTGCGATCCCGTTGACGTACACGACCCCGTGTTCCAAATGCAGTCGATCGCCCCCGATCGCGATGGCGCGCTTAACCAGGATCAGGTCAGGGGATTCCGGGTTGGGCTTCAAAAACACGATAAGATCGCCGCGCTTCACGGGGCGATAGTGCACAAAGGGCGCCCAGGGTGTGGGGGGCGACAGGGTGATGCGGTCGACAACGAGATGATCGCCCACCAGCAGCGTGTTCTTCATCGACCCTGATGGGATCCTGAAGTTCTGAAACACAAACGAAAACACAAACAGCCCCACCACAACCACCAGGCACATGGAGGCAATCGCTTCCAGCGGCGTTTCGCTTGCAGCAGGCGTGGTGGCCGTGGCTGGGGATGCGGGTAACAGTTCAGAGCGCAAGGGCCTTGCTCCGGTCGCGACAGTTTGCCTGCACGCGTGAAGTCCAGTCTAAGCCGAGCGGGCACCGGAGACGGCGCGACCCAAAGGCCAGATCGCCGGAGACCCCGGGGAGCAGGGCGGCAGGGACGCCCACGGCACCTGGGGCTGGGAAGCGACGCTGCTAGAATGCGCTCATGCCCGACAGCCATGTGGATCCATCCAAGGGCCCTGCAGGCTCTGTTGTTTTGCCTGCGCTTTCCCTGGGCTTCTACCTTGTTCTCTGCTTTGCGCTGTTGAAGAGCATTCTGTTGTTGAATGCCGGGCACTTCGTGTTCTCGCTGGATGATCCGTATATCCATCTGGCGCTTTCCGACCAGATTGCGGCCGGGCACTATGGGCTCAACGGCGGCGAAGCGTCGTCGCCCTCTTCCAGCGTGTTGTGGCCCTACCTCCTTGCCCTGTTTGCGCGTGTGTCCTGGCAAACCTTTGCCACGCTCGGGCTCAATGTCTTGGCGGGCATCGGCAGTGCGGTCCTGCTGGGGCTGTCGGTGGCGCGCTGGCCGCTCCTGAACCGGAGCCTGGATGAGACAACACGGCGCGTGGTGGCTGCGGTGCTGCTGGTGCTGGTCGGCAACCTCCCGGGATTGACGTTCCTTGGCATGGAGCACACCCTGCAGGTGTTTCTTGCCATCTGCTGTGCGTACGGCGTGGTTGCGTGCCTGCGGGGCACAGCGATCCCGTGGTGGTGCCTGGTTGCCGCGGCCGTTGGGCCCTCGGTCCGCTATGAAAGCCTGGCGTTGACGCTGGCGGTAGCCGTTGCGCTTTGGGGCCAGCGCAAGAAGGCCATGGCGGCCGCGCTGCTGGGCGTGGCCATCCTGCCGCTACTACTCTTTTCGGCCTACCTCCATCACCTCGGGTTGCCGGCGCTGCCGACCTCTGTGCTCGTGAAGTACGGCTCCATGGCCTCGCAGGTTGCCACCAGTGGCGCCAGCGCTGCGGCTCTGGATGTGCCCGTCGAGTTGAAAACATCCCCGGTGGCGGCCAAGTGCAGCTACCTGATCCGCCGTGCGGACCACTACCTCTCGGAAAACCGCGCCCTGCTGTTTGTTCTGTTTGCGACGCTCGCCGGGCTGGCCTATGCCGAGCGGGACCGTGTGCGCCGGTTTGCCTTGGGCGGCGCGGCGGCCAGTGTGGGGCTCCACATCCTGATCGGGCGCTACGGCTGGTTCTACCGCTACGAGGTGTATGCGGTCATCTTCAGCGTGCTGGTGGTGCTGCACGCGCTGCATGAGCGGCCACGCCTGTTGCTGGGATGGTATGTGCTGGGCCTTTGGGCGTGCGCGCAGCTCTACGCCGGGGCCGTCCGGGAAACGGTCAACAGCGCACACGAGGTTTACCTGCAGCAATACCAGATGCACCGGTTCTCGACCGACTTCTACCAGGGCAACGTGGCGGTCAATGACATCGGCCTGGTCAGCTACCATCGGGCGCCGAACCAGAACGTGTTGGACCTGGCCGGGCTCGCGTCCATGGAGTCGGCACGAGAAAAGGACAAGTCTGCTGCGTGGCTGGATGCCTTCACCAGGGAGCATCACGTGGGGCTGGTCATGATTTATCCGGACTGGTACCCGACCGAACCTGCGTCCTGGACGCGTTTGGGGCAGATCTGCCTTCGGCGCGACCCGCTGCACCTGGGCGGCCGGTGTGTCGACTTTTACGCAACCGGGCTCGACTCGGTGCCGGCCCTGCAGGAGGACTTTGCCGAGTTCGTCAGCAGCCTGCCGCACGGGGAGCAGGTCACCGTGGCCGCCGCAAACGGGCAGTAGCAGCTTCCCGCCGAAGGGCGTGTCAGTACCAGGTCAGAACGCCTCGACCGCCGGGCTCATGGTCGCTTCGACTCGGCCATGCCCCTTTGTGCTGTAAGCGAGCATCGGGCCCGCCGCGCTACTGGCAATCAGAGGCCACAGGCTGTTCGCCTTGCCCCATCTACCAACGGCACGTTGTTCCGGCTCACCTCAGGCGGCTGCGGCTGCGGTGATCTCACGGAATCCCGCCGCATGCAACTGATTCGGCGTCACAGCCACACGACGGTCGGCATCCCGATGGCTGTGGAGCGCGCCCCTGATGCCCTGGATATCGAAGGCAGCAAAGCCAAGCCGTTCCAGCATGGGGAAAAGGTCTTTCTCTTTGCCATACCAGGCGGACCTGTACGCATCGTCAGCCGGGGACGGATCATAGTCGGCAAGTTGCTCCACCAGGGTCTCGACCAGGGGTTCTCCATGGGCGTCGCCGTTGCAGCGGAAGGTGAACAGAAACGTCTGGGAAAAATCAAGAAGGACCATAACTTGACAATAGGCTTTATCCTGTGCTCATTCAACGAGGGCCCGAGCACAGTGTGCTTGCGATCAGCCAAGCAGCCCGTCTGGACGCCGGGGCCGTTCCCATCCGCCACCCTGGTGCACCATACTGGCTCATGTCCCAAAGCCACATCGAAGCGCATATCGACCTGATCGCGAAGCACGAGCAGGAATTCCTCGCCAAACGCACCCCAGGGGAGCGGCTCGGGGACAGGATCGCCGCCTGGGTGGGCAGTTTTCCCTTTGTGGTTCTCCACTTCTGCTTCTTCGTGCTTTGGATCATCTGGAATCACCTCATCAGCGCCCCTCGACGGTTTGACCCTTACCCGTTTTCCCTGCTCGGCACCATGGTCGCCATGGAAGGCATCCTGCTTGCCAGCTTCATCCTGATGCGTCAGGCTCGCATGGGACGCCGGGCCGACGAACGGGATCACCTCATGCTGCAGATCCTTCTGCTCACGGAAAAGGAGGTCACGGCTGTGCTCAAAGTCGACCGCCAGATCGCCGCTCAGGTCGGAGCCGAAAAGGTCGCCAACACAGCGGAAGTTCGTGAACTGAGTCAACAAACCTCAATCGAAGAGGTGGCACAAACCATCCGCGAAAATCTCGACGAGGTAGAAACCGCGGAGTAAGCGTCCGTTTGTGCCGGGGCTCCGCACGCTGAAATCCCCTGTGCCTTGCGTTGGACGGCGCAGCAGGCAGCCGGGCCGGACCACTACTTCCTGCGCCAGCGAACCCCATCCTTTGAGTCTTCGATCAGGATGCCCTTGGCAAGCAGATCGTTGCGGATCGCGTCGGCACGGGCAAAATTGCGGCGCTTCTTTGCCTCCGTGCGCTCGGCAACCAGGGCGTCGATGTCGGCGTCGGTCGGGCCCGAGCTGGAAAAGCGGGCAAGGACCTCGGGGTCGACCTCATCGAGGCGGTCTTCGGCTTTGGCCCAGTCCAGCGCGGCGCGGGTAAGGTCGGCGTCGTTGTCCCCAATCACCGCGAACACCTCGTCGAAGCGGGCCAAAAGCGCAAGCGTCCCTTCCGCGTCGGCTTGGCACAGCTTGCCTTGATCCGCGGCGGTGTTCACGGTGCGGATGACCTCGAAGATGGCGGCGCGGGCTTCGGCCGTGTTGAGGTCGTTGCCCAGCGCCTCAAGGAAGGCCTGCTCGCCCTTGCGAATGGCGGAGGAGATCACCTCATCGCAGCCCGTAGCGGACCACTTGCCGTCGCGCATCCGTCCGGCAAAGGTGCGAAGACGCTCGATAGCGTTGGTGGACTCGCGCAGGCCGTCGAAGGTGAAGTTGAGCTGGTGACGGTAGGGCACGCTGAGCAGCAGAAAGCGTATCGCCGAAGCCTTGTAGCCCTTCAACAGCAGGTCGCGCAGGGTAAAGAAATTGCCCTCGGACTTGGACATCTTCTTGCCTTCCACCAGCAGAAAGCGCACATGGAACCAGTGGCGCGCAAAGGTTTGGTGGGTGGCGCATTCCGACTGTGCAATCTCGTTCTCGTGGTGCGGAAACATCAGGTCTTCGCCGCCGGCATGGAGGTCGAAGCTGTCGCCGAGGTACTTCATGGCCATAGCCGAGCACTCGATATGCCAGCCTGGCCGGCCTTCGCCAAGCGGGGTCTGCCAGGAGGTTTCGCCGGGGCGCGTCGCCTTCCACAGGGCGAAGTCGCGCACGGAATCTTTGTCGTACTCGTCGGCCGCGATGCGGGCGCCGTCCTCAATGCCTTCCAGATCCTTCTTGCTCAGCTTGCCGTAGCTCTTGTCGCGGGCCACACGGAAGTACCAGCTGCCATCCTCGGCCTTGTAGGCAATGTCCTCCGCGGCCAGGCGCTGGATCAGCGACACCATGCCGTCGATGTTTTCCGTGGCACGGGGGATCATCTCGGGGCGCTCGACACCAAGGGCGTCCATGTCTTCAAAAAAGGCCTGCTCGAACCTGCGGCTGTAGTCGCCGATGGGTTGGCCCGCGGCGGTGGCATTGCGGATGATCTTGTCATCCACATCGGTGATGTTCATGACGTGCTGCGGCTGCAGGCCAAAGAGGCGCAGGGCGCGGCGCAGGGCGTCGACATGCAGAAACGTACGGAAGTTGCCAATGTGGCCGTAGTCATACACCGTAGGGCCGCAGCAATAAAAGCGGAACAGCTTGCCGTCGCTGGCGAAAAGGGGCTCGATCTGCCCGGACAGGGTATTAAAGAGGTGAAGAGTCTGATCCGCCACGCTTGGTGTGTGCCTGTGTGCCGCTGGCTGGCGCGTTGGCCGGCCCGGCTGCCTTCCCGGTTGGTGTGTTTCGATTCTAGCGAAGGCGCCCGAAAAACGGGCTTGCCGGCAGACTCCGACCCGGCCGCCACGGTGCTGCCGCAGGTGATCCCACGCGATCGCTTCCACTCAAGGTGCACCGGCCCCGCGTTGGACCCGGTGACCCTGCAAAAGGCCGGAACAGGGAACGAACCCGCAGCCGAGCTCCGCAGGCAAGCAGGTGACACGCGCCCAGACCATGAAGGGGCACGGACGCAGTCCGTACCCCTTCCATGCTGGCTCCTGTTGTGCCGGTTCAGAACCGAATACGGGCGCTGAGCTGGATCTCGCGGGCGGGGTTTGCGCCCGTAAGGTTGCCGAAGTTGGAGTCGTTGACCCCGGTATCGAGGCCGATGAAGTTCACTCGGTTGAAGGCGTTGAAGAAGTCTCCACGGAACGTAAGGCCGTACCGCTCCAGAAGGGTCCAGGTCTTGAATGCCGACAGATCCCATGTGGCCGACCCGGGGGTTTCTATGTTGGACACGCCGGCGTTGCCCTGAACCCCCAGCGTCGTGATGGGCTGGACGTTTTGCGTGTTGAAGTACGGGCCAAGGTATCCGCTCTTGCCGAGATTGCCGTGCCGCGAAGAGTTGTTGACAGGGCCTGTCACAAGCGGAAGCGTGTTAACGAATGCGCCCAGGTTTTGACCGCTGCCGAGCGTGAGCCAGGGGCCTGTGTACAGGGTCGCGATCACACTGGCCTGCCATCCGCCGATCACCTGATCGACCAGGCCGCCGTGATTGGCAAACGGCTTGCCTTTGCCAAAGGGCAGCTCATACACGGAGCTCGCGCTCAGCCGTTGGTTCTGGTCATAGGTGCAATGCCCGTAGTCCTGTGACAGGTTCAGCGGATGCCAGGCAAACTGATCCTGCCACGGCGTGCCAAGGCACTTGGAGAACGTATACGAGCCCAGGACCGATAAGCCATTGGTGTAGCGCTTCTCAACCCGCAGGGCGATGGCATGGTAGTTGGAAGTGCCGGCGTTCAGGTTTTCCTGAATGGCACCGGCGTAGTTGGTATAGCCGGTGGTGCCATCGGTACGCAGCGGATTGATGACGATGCGGGTCTCGTAGTGACGGGACAGTGAGCCGATATAGGAAACCTCCGCCAGCCAGTTGGTGGCAAAGTTCTTCTGTACGGACAGGGAGAACTCATACGCGAGCGGTGTCTTGTTGTTCGCATCGATGAACGAAACCGACTGGCCGGCGCCGGGAAGGGACAGGCTGAACAGCTGATCGAGGCGGAAGTTCAACGGCTGCCCGGCGATCGAATTGTTGTAGTTCTGCACGGAATAATACTTAGGCGTGTCGACCTCGACCTCGAACTGGTTCAGGTTGGCCGAAAGCCAGTACATGCCGAAGCCGCCACGGATGGAGGTGCTGTTATTTGGCGCGTAGTTGAACCCAAGCCGTGGCGAGATGTTGGTGTAGATGGGGTGCACCATCTGGCGGCCAAGGCCGAGGGACTGTGTATCGGGATACGTGAGCAGCGTGCCCGTCGAAAAATCGAAGTTGCCGACGTGATTGGCGGTGTCCACGGGCGGCTGGTTGTACTCATAACGAACCCCGCCGTTGAGGGTAAGGTTCGGAAACAGCTGGTAGGTGTCCTGGACGAAGTAGGCCTGGTACCAGCGGCGAAGGTTCAGCGTGGGGTCGCCGACAGAGGTGGCCGCCGAGGCGGGAGCCCCGATCAGCAGATCCGCCACCGGATCGCCACTGTACAGGTTGGTCCCGGGGCCGTTGCCGACAGGGGTGGCGCCACCGAAGCTGCTGTTGTACTCGGTGCCGGTGTAGTTGCCGTTGAAGTTGATGTTGGAGCCCTGCCAGTCCTCGTACATGTACACAGGGTCGTAGCGAATGTCGGCACCGGCACTGATCGTGTTTTTGCCGCGCTGAATCAACAGGGTGTCTGTCCCCATGAAGAGGTTCTCGCGAATCACCTCTGTGCCGCCGGCCGAGCCGGGGTTGGCATAACCGTTGAGCGTGATGGAGGGCGGCCCAAAAGAGCCGGGCTGGATCTCGGTATAGTTCAGGCCGATCGGATTGGCCTGCGTGGTGTCATAACCGGCAGCACGATTCTGGCCGGTCTCCGTGTAGTTCCAGCCGAAGCGAAGGTTGTTGACGATGTTGGGATTGAAGGTGTGGGTCCAGCCCGACGCCAGGTTCTTGGGGTGCGAGGGAAACACGCGGCCGCCGTAAAAGGTCAGGCCAGGCTCGGTGGACTGCAGCGTCTGCTGTGTGTAGCGGCCGAAGATCGTGTCCTTCTGCGAGATGGTGTAGTCGATGCGGCCGCTGCCCTGGTCCCAGTTGGTCAGGGTGTCTTGCACATTGACGTAGTTGTTGCCCCCGGAGAAACTGCCGTTTGACACAGGGAAGTACGCAAGCGCCTTCAGGCCCGCGGCGGAAAAGTCGGCGGTGGGAATCTGGTTGTTGGCGTAGGGCAGGTGGGTGAACGGGCTGATCAGCTGGACGGAGTCGGCGCTGAAGTCGCCGGCACGCTGCGCGGCGGTGGGCACGCGGCTGTACACCGTGGTGGGCGCATTTTCGCGAAAGCCCTCGTAGTTGAGGAAGAAAAAGATCCGGTTGCGCTTGATGGGGCCGCCGACGCTGCCGCCGAACTGGTTCTGATGGAACGCCGGCGCGGCACCCTGGTCGAAGTAGTTGCGCGCATCCAGGTCGTTGTTGCGCAGAAACTCAAAGACCGTGCCATGGAGCTCGTTGGCTCCGGAGTGGCTGACAACATTTACGAACGTGCCAGCATTGCCATACGCGGCGGTGGAGCCCACCTGCTCGATCTTGAACTCCTGGATATTGTCGATAGAGGGCAGGATGCCGATCGCGCCATACCATGCGTTGCGGGACTCGATCCCGTCGAAGAGGTAGCTGGTATCGTCTTCGCGAAGGCCCGCCACGGAAACACTGACCGTCTGGGTTCCGGTCCAGGCCGAGGCCGGCGAGTTCATGCCGTTGATGTTGGACGGCGACACACCGGTGGACAGCTGGGCGAGCTGAAGAAAGTCGCGGCCGTTGAGCGGCAGATCGATGATCTGCTTGTTCTCGATCACCTGGCCCTCGTTGGACGCGACGGTATCGAGCAGGGTGGGAGCTCCCGTGACCGTGACGGTCTGTCCACTGCCGCCTGCGTTCAGCTTGATGTCTTGGCGGGCCTGCTGATCCACCACCAGGGTGATGTTCTGGATGTTCTGATCCTGAAAGCCATCGCTGGCAATCCTCATCGAGTAGCTGCCGGGGGGCAACTGACCCACACGGTACACCCCTTGCGGTCCGCTCTTGACCTGCTGCTGCACGCCGGTGGACAGGTTCGTCACGGTGATGGTGGAATTCGCAAGCACCGCCCCGGTGCTGTCGGCCACGGTTCCGGTGATGGAGCTGGTTGTGCTTTGGGCAAAGGCGCTGGAAGAAACAAGAAGAGCAGCGGCCGCGATAGGCAGGATGGAACGCATAGGCACCTCGTGCGAGC
>CAXTRM010000125.1:7782-10078 GCA_964246625.1 uncultured Acidobacteriaceae bacterium | reverse complement strand
CGTTCCCACCTTTTTGTACTGTTCGCATTGCGCAAAGGTCTGCTTTCGGCAGTAGAAGCAGCGTCCGCACGGGATATGGTGAAACGCCATTACGCGGTCACCCACGGCGAAGCCACGCACGTCTGCACCGACCTGAGCAATGGTGCCGGCCATCTCGTGCCCAAACACCCGCGGCGCGGCGTGCGAGCCCGTGTGGATCTTTTTCAGGTCGGTTCCACAGATGACGCACGTGTCGAGCCGGACCAGCACCTCGCCTTTGCCAATCTCGGGAACCGGCACTGTTTCGGGAACGACCTTATCGATGCCGCGATACACCGCAGCCCGCATTGTGCTTGGAACAGCCTCAATCATAGCCAGGATTCAGTGTAGGCGATCACGACGTGCTGACGAGCCAAACGCCCGCTATCAGCAGCCCACATCCAATTACGCGGCCAGCACTTAACGGATGGTGTTTAAGGCCCAACAGGGCGAAGTGATCCAGCAGGACGGAGACGACTAAGGACGCAGTCAGACTTAGGCACGTGAAAACGCCTGAGCCAAGCTTCTGCACGAGCGTTAAGCCCGCCATCGTGGACAGGATACTCAGCAGTCCGCCAAGCCACGCCCACCAACTCACCCCGGCAGCCCCACTGACCGGGATGGGTTGCCGGACGAACAGCTGAATCAGCAACATGCCGAGCAGACCCGTTGCATAGGTGGCAATTCCTGCCCACAGTGGCTGGTGCAGTTGCTTGTTCAACTCGCCATTGGTAGCCGACTGGAACGGATTTGCAGCACCTGCCAACAAGGACACAAGGAACGCAACCCAGGCCAAGCCATCACCTCACACCCGGTTGGACGCGGTCTGCTGATCCGGAGTACCAGACGAGTTCTGCAAGATCATTTGCTCAACACGGGTGGCCAACGCCGACAACGCCCTGTTGCTATGCCGCCCAAGGACCATGGCGGCTCTCCAGGTGCCCGGCCGGGCAGCTGTGTGCAGTGCAAACCGAGCGGTCCTGAAGTGGCCGTGGTGGTTTGTGAAACGCGACAAGGAGGCCAACTCGAAGTCATGCGCATCCGAGATGCCCTTTACGGCTCGGAACGGCACGCCGTGCGCCTGAGCCAGGCGAGCCAGCGTCGCTGCTTCCATGTCCACCAGGGCCGCGCCGTACGTGGCGTAGAGACGTGCCTTTTCCCCAACACTCGCGATCGACTCGGTCGACACCAGAAGTGGACCTGCCTCATCGCTTTGCAGGCGGAAGCGTTCGCCGGTTTGCGCGTCCACCACCCCTGCCGGCTCCACCACCGCTCCAGGCCTTAACGTGTGCACACACGCGCCAGCCAGACCCACAGACACGATCTGCCAGATCTCACCGGTCTGCAGGACTGCGCCTAACGCGCGAGTCACACGCGTAGGACCCATACCAGCGGCGACGATCACCGCGCCAGGCCGTTGCCACAGCAGGATACCGTTTTGCTTCAACGTAGGATCCGGACGTAACCCTGTTACCAGGCCCCGGAGTTCACGCGGCAGCGCGGCGATGACCGCCATGATCGTTGCCACGTCTTAGACCAGGGCTTTGGGAGGTTGAGGTGCGTAGCCCTTTGCCACGAACCACCGGCAGGCTTCGCGTAGCGCGTCCGCGACAGGGACGACCTCGAATCCTAGGTCCTCTTCGGCTTTCTTCGAGCTGGCAAACATCAGCTTGCGTCCCATCCGTACAGCTTCCAGCGTAGCCCTGGGTTCCTTGCCGCGTAGCTTGCCTGTGATCGTCTCATCGAAGAAAGCAAACGCCATGGCTACAGCGTGGGGAACCTTGAGCTTGGGCGAGGGCAGACCGGTAAGCTCCCCGAGCCGATCCAGGATTTGCTTCAGGGTCAAGTTCTCACTGCCGAGGATGTATCGTTCCCCGGGACGCCCGACCTCAAGCGCCCGGAGGTGCATTCGCGCGATCTCGCGCACATCGACAAGGTTAAGACCAGTCTCTACATAGGCCGGGAAATTGCGGTTCAGGAAGTCAACGATGATCCTGCCGGTGGGGGTCGGTTTTGCATCCATGGAGCCAATCGGTGTGGTGGGGTTGAGGATAATGACCTGCTGCCCTGCGGCGGCGGCTTGGATCGCGACCTGTTCGGCCTGCCACTTGGAGCGTTTGTAGTGGCCGATCATATCGGCTTCACTGACCGGGGATCGCTCGTCCACCACCGGGCCATCTTGCCGAAAACCCATGGTAGCGACGCTGGAGGTGTACACGACTCGCCGCACGCCCGCCTCGCGGGCCAGCCGCAGCAGTGTGCGTGTACCGTCTACGTT
>CAXTRM010000125.1:4241-7772 GCA_964246625.1 uncultured Acidobacteriaceae bacterium | reverse complement strand
TACATCTGGTCAGGGTCGGGAACCCAGAGCCTGTAATCCGCGGCCACGTGCATCAGGGCGTCGCACCCTCGAAGGGCAGAAGCAAAGGCTTCCGGATCCTTTAGATCGCCGGTGACCTTCTCCGCCGACCGGGGAAGGTTCTCCGTCTTTGAGGAAGGCCGAACCAGGACGCGGAGGTCGGCGCCTGCGTGCGCTGCGGCATGGGCCACATGGGCGCCCACAAAACCGGTTGCCCCGGTCAGGAAGAGACGCACGGCTAATCCAGCTTTTCGGGCACAATCTGGATGTTCATTTCGCCTGCTGCCTTCTTCTCCCAGTACTTCTTGACCCACGCCTCAAAGGTCCGACCTGCCGCGGTGTCGCGCCCCGAGAACTTCAGCGCGGCTACATCGCTGTAAGGGATGTTGCGTCGTTGGGTGGAAGCTCCAGCCGGAGCACCCTTTGGAGGTGCCGGCATTAGCCGCACGACAGAATCGGTCAGAGTAGCGGCACTGCGACGGTCATACAGGTAGCCTTCCACGACAGAGCCATCCTTGCACGTGATGGTGACATCGCCACGGTAGTCGAAGGCCTTTTCCAACGCGTCACGGACCTCTGAGTCAGAGGCCAGTTCCGGAATCCAGCCCTCGAGGTTTTCACGTTCACGCCCAGCGGCGTGCTCCAGTTCGTCCGGCGTGGCGTGTTGCAGTTGCTCAACTTTGTTGTGCTCCTGTCCAAGCGTTGCCATGGCTAATCTCCTGCCACTTCGGTGTACCGGGCGTCGACAGATGTTGTCACGACGACGGGTGTTGGCTTGGTGGCGCAGCTGGAGATCTGCACTAAGGGCACATGCCCCTCGGGCTTCCATTCGTTGAGCAGGTTTTGAGCTCCCGCATCCTCATAGCTGCCATTGAAGAAAGCCTTGGCGGTTTGCATCAGGCCCTTGAAGGAGCTGAAGGTATAGTTCACGCCCGAGGCCTCATAACCGGAGTGCACCATGCAGTTGGCGCAGCGCGGATTCCCGCTTTCAGTGCCGTAGTTGGACCACTCCACCGACTCCATGAGCTCCTGGAAGGTGTCCGCGTAGCCGTCCTGCAGAAGGTAGCAAGGCTTTTGCCAGCCAAAGATGGAGTAGGTGGGCATGCCCCATGGTGTGCAGCGCAGCTCCTTATGACCCATAAGGAACTCCATAAACATGGGCGACGCATTGAACTGCCACGTCTTCTTGCGATTGGATAGGATTGCCCGGAACAGCTTGCGGCTCTTGGCCCGACCGAGAAAGTGGTTCTGATCGGGAGCCTTGTCATAGGTGTAACCGGGCGAAACCATCATGGATTCCACACCGGACTCCATGAGCTCGTCGAAGTGCGCGCGAACCGAGTTAGGGTCAGCGCCATCGAAGAGGGTCGTGTTGGTGGTTACGCGGAAGCCGGCGGCGACGGCGGCGCGAACACCTTCCATAGCGATGTCATGGCCGCCCTCGCGGCAGACCGAAAAGTCGTGATGTTCCTTTTGGCCGTCCACGTGAACCGAGAAGGAAAGGTACTTCGAGGGCTTGAACAGGTGCAGCTTTTCCTTCAACAGCAGCGCGTTCGTACACATGTACACATACTTCTTGCGCTCTACAAGGCCCGCAACGATCTCCGGCATGCGCGGGTGCAGCAGCGGCTCGCCGCCGGGGATCGCCACCATGGGTGTACCACACTCTTCCACGGCCTGAAAGCACTGTTCGGGCGTCAGCTCGGCTTTCAGAATGTGCGCCGGATATTGGATCTTGCCACACCCCGCGCAGGCAAGGTTGCAGCGGAATAGCGGCTCCAGCATGAGGACGAGCGGGTAACGCTTGCGGCCCTTGATCTTCTGCATCAGCACGTAGCTGGCGACGGTCAACGCCTGCGATACGGGAACGGCCATCCGAAACTCCTTTAGCAGCTGCTTTGCAGCCCATCTCTTTCAGGTTCTACTCTGATGAGCCAGACCTGAACTACGCTTCAACAGCCTCACGCTCCAGAGCCTTCTGGTAGGTGCTCAGGGCAAGAAGCGGAAAATACTGTTTGTAAAGATGATAGCCAAGGTAGAAGACCCTCGGAAAGCCGGTCCCTGTGTAGTAGCTTTCGCCATTTCTGCCGGGAACGAGCTCATCCCATGCGCCATCGTCGTGCTGGCGCTCGGTGAGCCAACGAATGCCTTTGGCCACAGAATCGGACCGGGTGTCGTTGGCGGCCAGCAAGCCAAGCAGAGCCCATGCGGTTTGCGAGGGCGTCGAGGCTCCCACGCCCCGCTGGTTGGGGTCGTCGTAGGTACCGCAACTCTCGCCCCAACCGCCGTCGCTGTTCTGCACCATCCGGATCCACTCGGCCGCCTGTTGCACTGCCGGTTCCAGGTGGGAGTACTCCACGGCCTGCAGGCCGCGCAGGACAAGAAAGGTGCCATACAGGTAGTTGACACCCCACCGACCGAACCACGAGCCATCCGACTCCTGGCTCTTCAGGATGAAGCCAATGGCGCGTTGCACCGGCCGGTCCCGCTGCGTGTAGCCGTAACTGGCAAGCATTTCCAGAATGCGTCCCGTGATGTCAACCGTTGGCGGATCAATCATCGCATTGTGATCGGCAAATGGGATCGACTCAAAGATCTTTTTGTTGTTGTCCTTGTCGAACGAGGCCCAGCCACCGTTCTTGCACTGCATCGCAAGCACCCACTGGATCGCCCGCTGGGTGACCTCATGCTGGTAGCGCTCGCGAGGATTATCAACCGATCGCAGGGCGAGCAGGACCTCTCCGGTATCGTCCACATCAGGCTGGTGATCGTTGTTGAAGAAGAAGCACCAGCAGCTCGGGTCAACATCCTTGACATTGTGCGACCAGTCGCCCTTGTAGCGGATCTCCTTGGAAAGAAGCCAGTCGGCGGCCTTGAGCATGCGGGGATCAGTCCGGGACAGACCCACCTCACCCAACGTGGACAGGACCTGCGCCGTGTCCCACACCGGGGACAGGCACGGCTGCATCCGGAAGGTCGGCACCGGGTAATCGGGTGTGCCCTCCGGCTGGTCAATGCCAAGCCGCTCGAACTCGTACATCGCGCGGATCACCTGCGGGTCGTCCTGTGAGTAGCCCAGGTAACGCAAGGCAACGATCGCGTTGAGCATCGCAGGATAGATCGCACCCAGGCCGTCGGAACGCTCGAAGTGGTCAAGCATCCACCGCTCAGCCTTTTTCAGGGCGATTTTGCGCAATGGCCGAATATGAATCCGTTCGGCCCAATGGGCAACCCGGTCCCAGAACAGGAAAAAGTTGCGCCACGACACCGGATGCTGCCGATCCCAACGCAGATGGAGATTGGCGTTTTCCCGGCCACCGATGAACAACTCCTCGATGCCCTGCCCGACGGCGAGCTTTTTGAAGGGCTTTTTGGCGTAGATGATCGAGAGCGGGACGAGAATGGCACGGGACCAGGCGCTGATCTCGTAGATATTGAAGTAGAACCAGTTCGGAAACAGGACAATCTCAGGCGGCACCGCGGGCACGGCATCGTAGTCGTACTGGCCCATGG
>CAXTRM010000125.1:0-4231 GCA_964246625.1 uncultured Acidobacteriaceae bacterium | reverse complement strand
CGCCGAGGCTCAGCACATTTTCCCGAGCCTTGACCAGGACGGGATCATCCGCCTTCCAGCCCATCAGCTTGAGGGCCAGGTAGCACTTCACGCCGTAGCTGACGTTGGAAGGGCCGCCGGGATGAAGGCTCCATCCGCCATCCGGGTTCTGGTGCCGAAGGATCTCGTTGGTGCACCGCTCCAGCCGGCCCGGATCACCGGTGCCGAGCAGGGTGTGCATAAAGATATAATCGGCCTCCAGCATGGAGTCCGCTTCCAATTCGCCGCACCAGTAGCCCTCTTCCTGCTGTTGCTGGAAGAGCCAGTCGACGGACTTACGAACGGCTTGCTTAACCTGATCCATCCCAAGATCGAGGCGCCCGAACTTCGGCTGCTTCGTCCCTTGCGAATTCAGACTGGATGCACTCATGTACTCTCGTGGGCTAAGGATGAATCAACAGGAGATAGATTCCGCAACTACGGTGCAGGGTGCACCGGCGGCGCGGACGCAATGGCCTGAACGATCTCAGGAGGGAGGCCGAACCGCACATTCTCCGGCATCACCTCAACCTCTTCCACGGACGAGAACCCTTTGCCCTGCAGAAAGGCCACCACCTGCTGCACAAGAATCTCAGGAGCAGACGCGCCTGCCGTAATGGCAACCGTGGCAACGGCTTCCAGCCACTCGGGACGGATATCCTCGGCTTTGTCGATCAGGTAGGAGCCCGTTCCAAGATTTTGGGAAACCTCCACCAGCCGATTGGAGTTGGAACTGTTTCGCGAGCCCACCACCAGAACCAGATCAGCCCCATGGGCCACATTCTTTACCGCGGTCTGGCGATTTTCAGTGGCATAGCAGATGTCCTGAGCGTGCGGCCCGGCGATATTGGGGAACTTGCGTTTCAGCGCAGCGATCATGGTGCCGGCTTCGTCAAGCGAAAGGGTCGTTTGCGTCAGGTAGGCGACCTTGTTGGGGTCCGGCACCACAAGCGCGTCCACCTCTTCCGGGGTGGAAACAACCTGGGTGACCGCGGGAGCTTCGCCCTGCGTTCCTTCGACCTCTTCGTGGTCGCGATGGCCAACCAGGATCAGGGAGTAGCCCTGCTTGGCGAACTTGATGGCTTCCACATGGACCTTGGTGACCAAAGGGCAGGTAGCATCGACCACCTTCAACCCACGCTCCTTGGCCCGGGCTCGCACAGCCGGGGACACGCCGTGCGCGGAATAGATCACACGGGCACCTTCGGGCACCTCGTCGAGTTCATTGACAAAGATCGCGCCTTTTTGGGCAAGGTCGTTGACCACGTAGCTGTTATGAACGATCTCTTTCCGTACATAGATCGGCGCCCCAAAAGCATCCAACGCGATACGAACGATATCAATGGCGCGGACGACACCGGCGCAGAAGCCACGCGGCTTAAGAAGAAGAACTCGCTTGGTCGCCGCAACCTGGCGCTGCTGCGGCACTTCCACTGGGTCGAGGACGGTGGTAGTCACAAGGTCCAGTATATCCCGTTTACCCCGGGATGAGCACCCCGGGGTCTCCGCCAAGGTGCTCGCTCCGCCTCCGTATCGTGGGGTTCAAGAGCGATCGATTGCTCCCGTCCTCTAGCCACGGCGCTGGTCCTGCAGCCACGGCGTCTCCCCGGTTCCCCTACCGGCTGGCCTGGATCATCTGGCGGGCGTGCGTGCGGGAGGCCTCTGTCAGGCTGGCCCCGGACAGCATGCGGGCGACCTCTTCGACGCGTTCTCCCTCGCCCATGCTCCGCACCCCGGTCCTGGTCCGGCCGGCTGTTTCATTCTTTTCAATCAGTAAATGCTGGTCGGCAAAGGCGGCGATCTGCGGCAGGTGCGTAATGCAGATGACCTGCTGGGTGCGGGACAGGTCTTTGAGCTTGTTGCCGACAGCCTCCGCGGCGCGTCCGCCGATGCCGATATCGATCTCGTCGAAGACCAGGGTGCGTGGCAGGGCGGCTCCACGCCTTCGTGCCTGCGTCGTGGCCTGCTCTTCCACGGCAGCCTTCAGCGCGAGCATGACGCGGGACATCTCACCACCGGAGGCGATCTCCGTCAACGGCTTGACAGGTTCGCCCGGATTGGTTGCTATCCTGCATACCACCTGGTCCCACCCGGCGGCTGACCAGCCCTCCTCCGCCTCCGATGGCGTGACCTCGATGGCGAACTTCGAACGCATTGCCAGCTCGTTGATCTGCCGTTCTGCGGCCTTGGCCAGTTTGGCGGCCGCGGTCCGGCGCTGCTCGGTCAGCTTGCGGGCGGCTTCGCAGTAGCGAGCCGCCGCGCTGCTCACCTCGCCGTCCAACTGCTGCAAACGTGCATCGCGGTTTTCCAGATCCGCAAGCTTCTGCGAGGCGGAAGCACCAAAGGCGATGGCCGCCCCAAGATCCGGACCATACTTCCGTTTGAGACGATCCAGAAGCGCAAGCCGGTCCTCCACCTCCGCGAGCCGGTCTGGCGAGGCAGTTGCTTCATCGGCGAAGTCGCGCAACGTGGACGCCACGTCCTCCACCGCCGCTTGTGCCGTCTTCAGGTGCTGCACGGCTTCCAGCAAGGTCTCTTGGTACCGGGCCAGGTCTTCCACGTGACGCAAGGCACCGCCCAGGAGCGACTCCGCGGACACTTCCCCTTCGTATAAGAGATCCAACGCAGCGCTTGCACCAGTGAAGAGCCGCTCTGCATTGGCAAGCAGGCGCTTTTCTGCCTCGAGCCGCAGGTCCTCCTCTGCATCCACGATGCCCGCAGCCTCGATCTCCTTTGCCTGGAAACTCCAAAGGTCGATCTGCCGCAGTCGGTCCCCTTCCGCGCCGCGCAGGGTTTCCAACTCCTGCCTGAGCCCACGCCATCTGGTGAAGGCGGCGCTCACGGCGTCGGTGCCGATCTGGGCCGAGCGGTCGAGCAGGAGCCGTTGTTGGGCTGCGTCGAATGCCACCAGGGTCTCCGATTGTGCGTGCACCAGGGCCAGCTCCGGGGCGAGCTGACGAAGAACAGCCACCGTCGCCGGCTGATTGTTAATAAAAACGCGGCCCTTGCCGCTCGCGCCGATCTCGCGGCGCAATAGGATCTCATCGCCGTCTACATCAAGGCCGTTGTCTTCGAGGATCTTCTCCGCACCGGCTGTTGTTTCAAAGACACAGCCGACCACGGCCCGCTCGGCGCCAAAGCGGACCATGTCACTGGAAGCCTTGCCGCCCAGCAGGAGCGCAAGCGCGTCAATCAGTATGGATTTTCCTGCACCGGTTTCGCCGGTCAACAGATTGAGACCTGGCCCGAACTCCGCCACGGTGTGATCAATGACGGCGTAGTTTTCAACCCGTAACTCCAGCAGCATGTCTTCGGCCCTTGTGATCGGTCGTGATGCCCTGACCGAGGGTGATGGCTCCCAACCTTCCCTGCGATACCAACCCAGGACGTCGGCGGCCCCACGCGCTTGCCCAGGGTTCGCTTCTTCGCCACCGCTTCGCCTCGCCAGCGTAGCATGTTCAGCCTTTGCCCACTGCGCACCAAAGCAGGTTCAGCATGAGGATCTCGGCAAAATCGTTGCCCCTGGCTGGCACACGATTGCCAACCTGCCGCTTTACACTGGCTGAGGTAGACATGATCTTGCTCGATGTGCTCCTTCAGGACGCTCCCCTTCCGGCGACCCCCGCTGCCTCCCAAGGCCTGCTCTCTTCCGGAGCCCACACCAGCGCGCTGGGGGACATGCTCCATAACAGCGGGCCCGTCGCCCTCACGGTGCTGGTGCTGCTCCTGGCAGCCAGGATCTTTTCCTGGGCTGTGAGGTTGTCCAAGTGGCGGGCCTTTCGCGAGGCCGATGCCCAGAACCGGCGGTTTGTGCGCGCTTTCCGCAAGTCAGGGCGCCTGAGCGAAGTGTCGGCTGTGGCCGAGCAGTTCCGCCCCAGCCCCCTGGTAGCTGTTTTCAACGAGATCTACGACGAGTACCAGCGCCAGGCTGGCGGTCGTGGCACCCCGCCCAACCCGCAAGCGCTGGAGCGAGCGGCGCAAACTGCCGCCAGCGAAAGCCTGACCCTGATGGAGCGCCGGATGACCTGGCTCGCCACCATCGCACAGGTGGCTCCGTTCATCGGCCTGTTTGGCACGGTGATGGGCATCATCGATGCCTTTCACGGGCTCGGCACCGCCGGTGCAGCTACCCTGCGCGCGGTGGCCCCTGGCATCTCCGAGGCCCTGATCACCACCGCCGCCGGCCTCGTCGTCGCCGTACCCGCCGTAGTCG
>CAXTRM010000124.1:0-10081 GCA_964246625.1 uncultured Acidobacteriaceae bacterium | reverse complement strand
ACCTTCCAAGAATTATCAATCACCTGTACCCGGATAAGTCCCTCTAAACGCCGTTATGGGAAGTGTAGGCCGGGGCCTCGTCATAAACGTTCGTTTGTGATGAGGGCCGAAATTGTCATGGTCAAGGGGACCCACCTGGAGTCCCCTTCTCTATGCGACGGGCAGCTTGCCGCCATACTGGGCCATCGTTCGTTCTTCGGCTTCCTTCGCAACGCTTACCCATTTGGCGATGCGGTCCTGACAGAGGCCGCACACGGGCATGTGCTTCGTTTTGCCAGACATGAGGAACTTGTCCGGGTTGAAGGCGTAGTGCTTCGCTTCCTCCTCTGTGTAGCAGGTGAGATCCAGCTCCGTGAGAGGTCCATGGACAGACTCAAGCGCGCCGCGGCGTAGGCTCTCTTTCTGCTCTCGGAATAGGTCGGGGAGCTCGACAACGCGAGGTCCCGCACTCTTCCAGAGAGAGTCATCTTCGGCCCAGTAATCTTCCAGGCGCGCGCTGGCGTTCAGCGCTAAGTAGCGGATAGCCGATCGCCGGTCCGTGATGCCCGGTTCACAATCGATGAGGGCCGCTGCTGCCAAAAGGGCCAGCCCGCAGATGGCCTCGTCAGGGTAGGTCTCAGCGAGAGTGCGGAACTGGGCGATCTCGTCTTCCGCCATCTTCCGGAACTTGTCCGTAACAAAAGGGGCAGAAGCAAGTTGCGAGTTGAGCACAGGAAGCTCGATCGTCAGTCCGGGAGGCGCGTCCCAGGCATACGAGTTCTCGGTGTACATCATGGGGTCGAACAGGAGATCGAAGTCGTCCTGACGATCTGCTACACCGCGGAGTTGGTTCAACATGTCGAGGAACCAGCTCAGTTCGTTGTCATTGAAGCAGGCTGATGCCTGGCGCATCAGCCGTCTCCGATGTTGCTCGTAGCAGTCGATCAAAGTGCCTGGGAGGATCAGGTCCTCCAAGGCTTGGCTGTACTGTATGATTTGGTGATCTAGTGCGTCCATACGCTGCTCCTGGCCTGCCGTGTGGACGTTATCCCACGCTTGCGAATTGTAGTCAAATCATCAATGTTTACAGGCCTTCGGAACGAACCGTATCAGCGTTGCGCTCGATCCATTGAGCGCTACCAAGGCGGTTCCCAGCTCCTGGGTCGCGCTAATTCCGCCCGCCCGCGCCTTCAACTCGTGTGAGCCTTGACGCACGGTGACGAACTTTTCTGTCCGTGGGTGGACCGTAGCTGCCTGTACCCGGAAAACAGGCACAGGGTTGCCGATACCGAAGGGTTTCATGGCCCGCAGCTGCTGGCTGAAAGAGGGTGTTGCCTCGTGCAGTTCAAGGTCGACAGACGGCACGTGTGCGGCCTCCAGTGGAGCAGGCTGCTGCGCCACGTATTGGCGCAACGCGTTCCGAAAAGCGGGAACGGCATCCACGGCCACAGTGACCCCAGCGGCTTGCCTGTGACCTCCATAACGATGCAGAACTGCTTTGCAGGAGCGCAGTGCGTCGATGAGACTGACACCCTCGACGCTTCGCCCCGATCCCACAGCCATACCGGTCTTTGGATCGTGAACGAGGACGAAGGTCGGCACGCCATACAGCTCCCTCGCCCGGCTCGCGAGTATCCCGGCCAGGCCTTTGCGCCAGTGAGCCGCATAGACGACAAGGACGGATTGTCCCCGGACGTCCACCATGCCGGTAAGCTCCTGCAAAGCCTCCTTCTCCAGCTCACGCCGCAACAGGTTCAAGCGATCGAGCTCCATCGCAAGTTTGGTCTGCTCGTCCGGCGTACGGGCCTTGAGCATGCGCAGCACCTCCAGAGGGTGGCCAACCCGGCCCGCGGCGTTAAGCCTTGGTCCGATCCGGAAAGCGACCTCCTCGGCCGATGGGAGCTTTGCGGGCATGATCCCCCCAAGTTCCATCAGCTTCCGCAGACCCGCATGCGTCGTCCTGCTCAGCTCCACCAAACCAAGCCGTGTAAGGGTGCGTGTCGCGCCGACCAGCGGAACACAGTCGGCAATGGAAGCGATGGCAGCCAGCCGGCTTAGGCTGGCCAGAAACGCTCTCTGTGCCTCCCAAGGTAGGTTGGACTGATTGAGCAGCGATGCGCTGAGCATGTACGCCAAGCCGGCGGCGCAGAACTTATCTGACCAGACGGCCTGCGTGCCTGCCTTCGTCTCGATCTGATGATGGTCGATGACCAGGACGGTCATTCCAAGCCGCTGAGCGAGGTGAACCGGACCAACGGCATTGATGCCGTTGTCGATCGCAACAAGCACTTTGGTGCCAGAGCGAGAGAAGCGATGCACCGCGGACTCGCTGAGGCCGTACCCCTCGTCCCGATGTGGGAGGTAGACGTCAACCGCAGCCCCGAGCCGCATGAGCGTGGCTTCGAGGATGGCCGAGGAAAGAGCGCCATCACAGTCGTAGTCTCCGTACACGGTGATTTTCAAACCGTCCCTTATAGCGCCAAGCAGGAACGGAGTAGCCTCGGCGACCCCTTCGATGGTGGATGGGGCCGGCAAGTCGTCCCATTGGGAGGGACGTAGGAAGTTGTGCGGGTCCTGAATGCCACGTTGCATGAGGACCTCGAGGACGGGGCGGTGCACATGCAACATGGGGTCTCCTTAGAACAGGCTGATTTGTACTGCTGAAAGCTGCGGCCGGCCAGGTGGCAGCGCTGGAGTGAAAGAAACCTCAGCAAGCCGGGTGACAGAGGGAGAGACAGGCGCGACTCCGTACTTGGCCTGCAATCGCTCCAACTGAGATAAGTCCCGGGCGCGGACGGCGGCCGCCACACGAGCCTCGTACTGGTCGACCAGAGGACGACGGCGGAGCTCGGCCTTGATGGCACGCTCCACGTCCGAAAAGGTGTATTCGGGGTCGCCATAACAGCCGAAGCGCAGGGTGTGCCGGAGAAAGCTCAGGCGTAGCGCGTCCTCGGCGAACCACGTCCCATAGAAACCGTGCAGGTCATAGTGAGCAATGTGGCCGAAGCAGTTGGAGAGGCGGTTGTAGAAGCTCTTGGTGAAAAGCGTCTGCTTCCATTCGGACTCGATGAAGCGGAAGAAGTGATTCCCAAAGGCCGCTTTGTCCTGCGCGGTGGACCACTGTGTGGGCGTGAAATCTTCGGCTGAGAACAAGGCCTTTGGCATGTTGGGCTCCAATACAAGTGGCCAGCTTTCGCTGGCCATGGGGGCTGGATGTGAGGTTGGGAAGCTTCAGCCGGACGAGAGTTGTTGCCTCTCCGTGCCTCGGCTCTGAGGTGCTGTGGTGTCTCGAAACACGGGGTCGAAGGCCTCAGCCAGCTCGCGGCATTGAGGGTTCAGTCGGGAAGTGAACTTTACCGCGGCGGACAGGACGTGAAGAGCTTCAGCATCAAGCTTCAGTTCCACTGCGGATACGGTGTTGCACAGCAGGGTCACGATCATAGGGACTCCTGTAAAAAGGGGAGCTCTCGGCGGTAGCATCCACAAGAAGTGAGTACATGCCGGTCTGTCGTGCGTGGATGAGGAGATCGTTGATAGCCGGGTCGAGATCGCTGTAGGGCACAAGCGAACCCGCAAGCTCAACGAGATAACGTTTCAGCTGGTCCTCCGTCCTGATACGTCCGAAGGCGATACATTGGCGTGTCTGGGCTAGCAGATCCTTCAACGCTTCCGCATATCGCTGCCCCATGTAGCGGTAAAGACCTCTTCTGACGGCCTTTTCCTGCAGTGAGCTCAGCAACGCTTCTCCTCCGTTCTGAAAAAGGAACGCCCGAAGCCCACGCGTACTTTCGATATGGTGAGCCAGCACTTCCCGTTCTGCCGCGTCAACGATCTCGACAATTCGTTCCATACCGGCTCTCCTTTCCGTAAGGACTGGCTAGGCGACTCGAACGTGGTAGCCCCGTGTCACAGTGGCGCCGGCGACTTCCTCCTTCTGGGCGATCGCTTGCTTGATCGCGTCGCTGACAGGCGTGGTGTCCTGGATGCCGGCGAGCAGGAGTGTTCGTGTCTCGACCGGCACGGCTGCGATTATCTGCTCCCAGAGTGCCCCGTCAAATCGCGCCTCCACTCTCTTGAGGCGCAACGGAATCAGAGCCGGGTCACTGATCCGGACAGAGTCCTGCGAGTTCTTCTGACGTCGAAGGGTGAACTGTTTACCCTCCATCTTGGTGGCATCTCGACTCTGAAGGAAGTACAGGATCAGAACTTTGGTCTGATCGACCTTGTTCTCGGCAACCCGGCCGCGTGTGGCAAGCCGGGAAGCTTCCCCCTTGCAGTACGCAGCGCGGGCCTCCATCACGCGGATGAAGCGGCCGATGCGGTCGACCTTGTCGCCGAAGACGTCGCAGAGCTGCTCGAATCGAGTCTTGCTCTCCTGACTGGGTTCGCCGGCTTCCTCGAGTTCGTCTTGGATCTGATCGAAGAGGACATCCATCTCCCGGTCGATCTCCAGAAGAGAGTGCTCTGCGGTGACGATGGGAACGGGTTTGAGTTCTTCCTGTGGCGCCGCGAACGGGAGCACAGGGGCGGATAGGGCGACGGCAGTAGCCATGGAATCTCCTTACATGCAGAAGGACCCGGCACAAAGGCCGGGTCCAGAGACAGGAAACCCGTCCAGGTGGACGGGCGGTGGGTAGGGATGAGCTCGGCTCAGCTGCCGGGGTTCTTGAAGTAGAACGCTGTCCCTGCACCGATCAGACCAGTGAGCGCGGGAAGGATCACGGCCAGAAGGTCCTTGGCTTTGGTCCAGTCCCCAAACTGGTTGGCATAGCAGGCGAAGCCGATGACGGCGACGAAGACAAAGACGAGCATGCCCAGGTAGGAAGCTCGAACCCAGTCGCGCCGTGTCTCCTGCTTCTCATCAACCTGCGGCTGCAGGCTGAAACGGGCAAAAGGATCACTCTCGGCCTGGCGCGCAGGCTGGAGGCTTGGTTTGTTTGGCATGATGTGGCCTTACGTGAAGATCTGAATCAGATCGTGGAACGAGGAGTTAGCGGAAGTTGATGGCGTACTTGTGTGCGCCCTTCACTACCAGCACTTCACCGTTATCGCTCTTCGCATCGAGAATCACCTCATCCAGGCGGATGGCCTGGGCGAGAGCGTCCTCCATCGAAATTCCCTGACGTTCCGCCAGCGCTTTGAGGCGGGTCGAGAACATGGCTGGGAGCGCCTGCTCTAGCTGCAGGTCGACATTCGATACTGCTTCGGCATTCGTAGCCATGAAAACCTCCGACTTGTCATAGAATAGCCCTCCTTTGTACCAGTTGCACGAAGAAAGAGGGGCGGTACTCTGCCCCTCTTGGTTGATTGCTCAGCCGAACAGCCTCATCTGCTCGCCGTGGATGTGACCAGTTGGCCAGAGTGGGGCAGGTTTCCGCTTTGGGCGTGGGTTGGCGGGAAACACTAGCTGGAGGCCTGTAGACGCCGTCGGTTCGACCTGCTCCTCAAGGATCTCCGGCATTGCCTCCTCAGAGGGTGTGACTGGCAGAGTAATGACCTCGGCCAGGGGCTTGGTGACCGGTGCATGCTTTGCCCGTTCGCGCTCCAGATCCTTCCAGACCGCATCAGCTGTTTCGCCGACACCGCCCTTCTCGACCAGCTCGCGAGCCATAGCGGACAGAAGATCCTCGTTGGCGTCGAGCGATTGCAGCCCTTCGCCGGAGAACTTGCCCTCCATCATGAGCGCGACCAGCATCTTCTTGCCCATGTGCCGGATGCAAGTTTCCTGCATGGTCCCGCTATAGGCCAGGAACTTCACTCGAACCGGGTGCTGCTGCCCGATCCGCCACGATCGCCGGCTCGCCTGCCGGAGCGTGTGGAGCGAGTACCCGGTCTCGTAGAAGTACAGCGTCGGGAAGGCCAGCAAGTCGAGACCTGTCTCAACCAACCTGGGGTGGCAGATGACGACCTCTACTCCCTCCTTGAGCTGCTTTTCGTACCAGGCTTCTCGCTTGTCCGTGGCCACCGTGGAGCGCAGGACGGCCACACGGAAGCCAGCCTGCTGGAGAACCTCGGCCAGCCGCCCCGTCACATCGTGCTTCCCTGTGAACGTGGCGTAGACTTGGCACCGCCGACCTTGGCGCAGCTCCTCACGGATGTCCTCGATGAGGCACTGCTCTTTGGCATAGGTGACAGCCTTGGACAGATCTGGGGGACGGGTGACGAAGAAGGGCACCATGCCACCCTCCTTCTGGTCGTACTTCTTGCCCCAGATCTCCTCGAGGTCGAAGGGGTGGTCCGGGTACAGAAGGAGCGTGTTGAGCATGACGCTCATCAGGCTCTTGTTGCCCCGGTGCTCCTTCATTGCGGAGGTGATGTCCTCCGAGATCTCCTCGTAGGCCTTCGCAAGCTCCTTGTCCATATCGACAGTCAGCACGCTCTCCTCGTAGGAAGGCAGCTGATCCGAAATGTCCTCAAGCGTGATGAAAGCAGTGGACTCCATGAGGTATTTGCCGAAGAGCAGAGGCGAGGCTCCAGGTTTGCGGAGTACCTGCACGGTGCGCTTCTGGGCCTTGGAACAGGCGTTGTCGGTCTCGCGGACCTTCTCCACCGTCTCGAGGACCCCATATTGCTCCTGGAAGTCCCGACGCCCTTGACTGCCTGCCTCATACCCGGCCGCCACCATCCGCCGCGGTTCCATGCGGTAGAAGATATTGAACAGGTCGTCGGCATAGCCGCCCATCAGGGTGCCGGTGAGGGCGATCAGCTTCTCGGCACAACGGGCGAGTACCCCGAGTCCATTTCCCTGTGCCGTGTCGCCGGCGAGCTGGTGCAGCTCATCGGCGATCGCGTAATCCCACCAGCCCTTCATGTAGCGGCCGATGAAGTCGAGAGGCGCCATGCGCTGGATCTTGCTTCCGTCGGCCTGCCAGAGCGGAGAGAACCGGGTGGTGCCCGTCTTCCCAGCTGTGTAGGTCTCGTGGAACTTGGCCTCTCGCAGGTCCAGAGTGGTGAGGTAACCGCCTTCCTTGGAGGGAATGGCTAGGCCTGTGTCGGGGTTGATCAGACCGCCGAGATCCCGGCCGCTGCGGGCTACGTTGACGGCATGCTTCCAGAAGTAGCCCAGTTTGCCCTTCTCCTTACCCATGATGAAGAAGGCTGGCCCGGGGCAGAGAGCGCGCCACCCAGAGCGTCCCATGCTCCGCAACTTCGGCAGCGTGGTGGTGAGGCCGCGGACGACGGTTTTCCCTTTCTCGAGCTTGACCTCCACGATGCCATGCGTGTTCTTCGGATCACCACCATTGCGAAGGTCCTCGATGATGAAGGTGCGAGCTCCAGGCACGGTGAGCAGTGCTTCACGCGCCCACTTGTGAACGATGTGTGGCGGGCACATCACGAGTGAGGTGTACGGTTTGTCGCCGGCGTGGACGTGAATGGTGCCCAGCGACATAAACGTCTTTCCTGCCCCGCACTCCGCGACAATGCGGGCCGCGCGAGCTGTCTTCAGGTACTTCGCAAGCCCCGTGATGGCAAGGGACTGTGCGGGCAACGGGGAACGAAGAAGAGAGCTTAGGCGAGGCGCGGGCTCGTCCCTGGGGGACTGCAGCGCCGGATAGGTCTCCACGATCCGTGACCCCAGTTCAGGAGCCATCGCACGCAGGTAGTCGAAGTAGGTTTCCATGATGGGTCTCCTGAAGTGAGCGAATGAGCAAAGGAAAAGGCCAACTTTCGCTGGCCTCGTGGGT
Organism: uncultured Acidobacteriaceae bacterium; assembly: GCA_964246625.1. GTDB lineage: Bacteria > Acidobacteriota > Terriglobia > Terriglobales > Acidobacteriaceae > Granulicella. The sequence continues at coordinate 2,417 of CAXTRM010000124.1, read as the reverse complement.
GTTGGGACAAGAACGGGATGCTTGTTACGCGACGCTTGCCTCTTCGTGAACCGATGGCTCATAGAGCCCTACGTCGAAAACCTGAATCGCCCCTGTCATGGGTGCAGAGGTGTTTCCATCCTTGTCGAGATCCACCGTTTCTGGGCAGGCGCTGAGATAGCCCTGCACATAGCTGTTGTGATTGATGGAGGTTCTGACATAGCCCGCTTCGTCTGCAGCCGGCCCAGCACCCCGAAACCTGTTTCCGGGCACAAGATCATTCGCCGCAGCGGCACAGCCTTCCTGAAAACGGTCATGTCCAATAAGTGTGTGATCGTGTTTCGTTCTCATACATGCTCCTGCGGTGTGGGTTTGGAAGATAAGTTTGAACATCAACAATGCGCCGCCCTTCTTTCCTGCCCGAAAACCGGAGCGAAATGGATGGCATCCGATCGGCAGAGGGGCGAGAGATGGCGAAACGGGGTTTGCTCGGCGGTCCGAAGTTCAACATGCGTCACTCGACGATCATTGAGGCCGCTCTGCTCTTCGTGGAAATGCTCAAGGCGTCCCCGGCCGTGAAGAAGATCTCGCTCGGCGTCATCAAGCCCGTCAATAGCGGCCAGTCTCGTAAGGGTGGTTCGTATCAGATTAAAGCGCTGATTCTGCCCACAGCTGTACGGTTCAGCTTTCGAGGGGGAAGCTCAGTGCAGCAGTTTCATGTCTTTGGGACAGACCTGCGGGAGATCGCCAGCCTGGGCTCCCATTGGGAATGATCGGCCACCAGAAAAGTAACAACAGCACCAGATGCTACTGGAGCAACAGCCGTCGTTAGGACACCAGGTGGTGATAGATCATCTGCTGCTGGTAAGGCACCTGTTGCTGTAAGAGCATGGCATCCGAGCGGGGGCGCGTGCTGCTTCAGCTTGTTCCCACGACTATCAGCCGCTTCGACGGGCGGGTCACCGCCACATAAAGCATCTGCTGCGCCTCCAGCAGGTTGGTCTCCTCGCGCCGGCGAATGTCCGGGAGGTCTACGAATACCGAGCCGATAGTGGACCCCTGGCTCTTGTGAACGGTGAGCGCGTAGATGGACTGAAGCTGCGCCAGGCTCTGCTTGAACTCATGCAGATGCTTCCATCGCAACCTCGAGTCGGCAGCCTCGTCCGTGATGCGGGCGATCACCTTCTGGAACTCATTGTTGTCCGCAACCATGTGAACCGACTTCTCGTTGCCGTCCGCATCACGCAGGCAGAGCTCCCACGACGGCACCGAAGCTGTCCACTTTGGGATGCCGTGAGCCTCTTCGATCTCATGAGTAAAGGTGCCGCGCTCGATCGCTATGACCTTCGCCTCCTGATTGTTCGCGAAGAGGAGGGTGTTGTCGAGAATGAGCGGCTGACGAAAGAGAGCGCTTTCGCCCGGCATGAAGGGCGTCGGGATTTGCTCCCCGTATCGCCAACGGCGGACCATCTCATTGACCTGCGCCACGCGCTCGTTGGTCCAGGCGAGGTACCGGAAACTGTCTGGATCCGCCTCGAATTCGTCTGAGGTGAAAGCCTTCTTCATCCAGCGGTGTGCCGCAGCGCCGGGAACGAAAACTCCGTGCCCGCTTGCGAGAGCCGAGTGTGTGCACCAGGACATGTCTGACTCTCCACCCTGACTGCTGCGTATGACCCCGGCGGCAGCGAGAATCGGATTGCCGGCTGCTTGCCGAACGATGGTCGTCAGATGTGACCGGTTTTGCGTGCGGAAGGTCTGGCTTTCAAGTTCCCCCACAGGTGGCAGCTGGGCTGGATCACCCACGAACAGCACAAAGGCATTTGGGAGATGGCGCTTGATGTGGCGGAACAGGTCCTCGTCCACCATGCTGCACTCATCCACCACGACCACGTCGGCCGTGACAGGCTCTGCCCCCTTGTCCCGCTGGAAGATCAGGCGATCTGCCTGGGGCTTTGCCTTCAAGCTGAGCACGCTGTGGATGGTGCGACAGGGCACGCCGACAATCCTGGCCTCAGCCAGCTTGCGGGCAAGGACCGTAACAGCCTTGTGGGTGGGAGCGCTCAGAATCACCTGGCGCTTGTTCGCCAGCATGTTCTTGGTCAGGCGCTGCATCAAGTAGGTTTTCCCGGTACCCGCGTGTCCGGTCAGCAGATAGAAGCTGCCCGGCTCGAAAGCTGCTTCAATATTACGCAGAGCATGCTCTTGGTCAGCGGTTAGCTCGGGATCTTTTGGAAGCTGCTGGTGAACGGGGCTAGGCTTTAGTGGTGGGAAGGCGTCCGTTTTCACCGGAGGAAAGAACGATTCCTGCGTGGTTTCTTTCTGAGCTGGGCGCTTGCGCCACCGCCTCACCATCCCGGTCAGTCCGCCGCTCACGCTCAGGTTCTCCATCGTTCCGTCACTCTAGACCGGGATTGAGTTCAAGAGAAACCCGCAAGACA
>CAXTRM010000123.1:9725-10128 GCA_964246625.1 uncultured Acidobacteriaceae bacterium | reverse complement strand
GTCCCAGCCTGTGGCCCTGACGTTTCTGGTGTTCACCACGCTGGCGTTCGGGTTGGCGCTGCCGTACCTGCTGTTGACGCTGCAGCCGCAGTGGACCAGCCTGCTGCCCAAGCCGGGTGCGTGGATGGAGATCCTGAAGCAGTTCACGGCCGTACCGCTGTTTGGGACCGCCGTGTGGCTGGCATGGGTGTATGGCCAGTTGTTTCCAACCAACGGCGTCGATCGTATGGCAGACCTGCTGTTCTGTTTTCTGTTTCTGGCGATTGCGGGGTGGGCGCTGGGACGATGGCCGGCCCGGTGGTCTTCGGCGCTGGCGGCTGCGCTGCTGATCGTAGTAGCGCTGGTGTTTCCGCTTCGGCCCAAGGCGGTGGAGACCCAGGCATGGGAGCCATGGACGCCGGAT
>CAXTRM010000123.1:4233-9555 GCA_964246625.1 uncultured Acidobacteriaceae bacterium | reverse complement strand
GCGCGCGGTTCGGGCGATCCGGTGTTTGTGGACTTCACGGCAGCGTGGTGCCTGAGCTGTAAGGTCAACGAGGCTGCAGTTCTGCGATCAGCCGACATCGAACAGAAGCTGGCCAAGGGGCATTTCCGGCTCTTGAAGGCGGACTGGACACAGTACGACCCAAAGATCACCGCTGAGCTTGCGAATGTAAACCGAAGCGGCGTGCCGACGTATGTGATCTTTCCCGCGGGCAAGAACACCAACGCCGACGTGCTTCCCGAACTGCTGACCAAGGACATCGTGTCTCGGGCGATCGACAAGGATTTGCTGCTGGGCACGGCACGAAGCTCACGATAGAAAGCTCACGATAAGCGCGATGGAGGTATTCCGATGAGACATTCCCTGCAGGCTGCCGGTCTTTTCCTGGCCTTCGTTTCCACGTGCCCCTGTGCGCTGGCCCTGAAACCCGGCGATCAGGCACCGCTGTTCCAGGGCACAGACTCCACCGGCAAGACGGAGACCCTGATGCAGTACCGCGGCAAGTTCGTCGTGCTCGAGTGGGCCAACAAAGGGTGTCCGTACGAGCAGAAGCATTACAACAGCGGCAACATGGAGACGTTGCAGCGCGAATGGACTGCGAAAGGGGTCGTCTGGTTGAGCGTGCTTTCGTCGGCACCCGGGCAGCAAGGCAATGTGTCGCCTGCGGAAGAGAACGCCTACCTGCGCACGATGCACGCCGCGCCCACAGCAGCGCTTTTGGACCCGAGCGGGCAGATCGGCCGCATGTACGACGCGAAGACGACACCGCACATGTTTGTGATCGACCCCCAGGGCAGGATTGTGTACGAAGGCGCGCTGGACGACAAGGCCTCGCCGGACCCTGAGACCCTGAACGGCGCACACAACTATGTGTCTGCGGCGCTGACCGAGGCGATGGCCGGCAGGCCCGTGACCACGGCGGTGACGCGTCCGTATGGATGCTCGGTGAAGTACGCCCAATGAGAGGTCACGGCCAGGCGATCTGCTGAAGCAGGGCTCGCAGGCGCTCGCCGTGTGAGGCGTCGATCATGGCGACGAAGGCGACCCTGCCTTCGAGGTGAGCCCTGAAGTCGGGGTGGTGCGTGCGGTTCTGGCTTCCGGGCCCCGCCTGATCGAAGCGCACCGGAGATGTGCGTCCACCGAAGATGCGGTGTGGAGCAGGGCCGCGGCGAGCCGGCCCCGGCTGTTTCGCACGTGCGATGAGGTTTGCAGCGGACGCCCCAACGAGTCCTTCTTTGCGCGAGCCAGTCTGCACGCAAGTGCAGGGCCGCTCATGCGCCGCGGTGTGGAGAGGATCAAACTATCCCGGGGTAGCCCCGGAGAGGCTTTACAGCCGGCTCGGAGCGCCCGCCTGCGCAACAGGACACCTGTCCCGCAGGCGCCTTATTGGGGGGCGGCATCGCTTGCCTGGGTGTTGCCTGCCTGAGCGTCTTTTGTGTGAGGGTTGGTCGCCTCCGCGTCGCGGCGAAGGCGCGCGATCTCGTCCATGCGTTGGGCCAGCAGGCGTTCCCGGCCCTCCGAGGTGGGCTGGTAGTAGCGCCGCTCCGCCAGCGAGGGTGGAAGGCAGTCCATGGCCGCGACCTTGCCTTCGAGGTCGTGAGCGTACTGGTAGTCCTTGCCGTAGTCGAGCTCCTTCATCAGCCGGGTGGGAGCGTTGCGCAGGTGAAGAGGAACGGGCTCGGCCGGGGTGGACTGGATGTCGGCGAGAACGCTGCCGAAGGCGGTATAGACCGCGTTGGACTTGGGGGCGAGCGCCAGGTAGACCACGGCCTGGGCCAGGGCGAGATCGCCCTCCGGCGAGCCAAGGAAGTGCATCGCGTCGCGCGCGGAAAGACACAGGTTGAGCGCTTCGGGGGCAGCAAGGCCGATGTCTTCGACCGCCATGCGCACGATGCGCCGGGCGAGATACATGGGGTCTTCACCGGCCTGCAACATGCGGCCCAGCCAGTAGAGCGCCGCATCCGCATCGGAGTTGCGCACGCTTTTGTGCAGGGCCGAGATGAGGTCGAAGTGCTGTTCGCCCTTTTTGTCGTACAGCAGCACCCGCTGCTGCAGGGCGGCCGCGGCGAGCTCCCTTGTGAGAACCGTGTTGCCCCGGCCAAGAGCGAGTTGCGCGGTGACCTCCAGGGCGTTCAGGGATGACCGGGCGTCGCCCGAGGCGTAGCTCGCGATGGCCTCCAGCGCTGCCGGTTCGGCTTGCAGATCCAACGAGCCGAGCCCCCGTTCCCGGTCCGCAAGAGCGCGTTCGAGGAGGTGCAGCACGTCGGGCGGCTCCAGGGCTTGCAGGGTGTACACGCGGCAGCGGCTCAGCAAAGCAGCGTTGATTTCAAAGCTTGGATTTTCCGTGGTGGCGCCGATCAAGCGGATGGAGCCACGCTCCACGTAGGGCAGAAAGGCGTCCTGCTGTGCCCTATTGAAGCGATGGATCTCGTCGACGAACAGGACGGTGCGCGAACCGAAGCTCCGGGCCTTTTCCGCATCGACCATGACCTGCTTGATCTCCTTGATGCCGCTCAGAACGGCGGAGAACTCGATAAAGCTGGCGTCGGTGGAGGCGGCGACGATCTTGGCGAGGGTGGTTTTCCCGACACCAGGGGGTCCCCAGAAGATGAGCGAGGCGCTGTCGTCGCGCTCAATCTGGAGACGCAGCGGCTTGTTCGGGCCAAGCAGGTGGACCTGCCCGTAGAACTCGTCCAGCGAGCGCGGCCGCATGCGCTCGGCCAGGGGAGCCGGGGCCGGGGACCTTGGCGTGGAGCCCCCGAGGGGCGAGGTGTCGAAGAGGCTCATGAGGCGCCGGGCCGGTGAGCAAGGTCGAGGCCGAGGTCGAGTGGCGGGGTGGCGGTTGCCGGCTGCCGGGCGCGCGACAGGATGTCATACAGGAGCACGGAGCCTGCCACCGCGGCGTTCAACGACTCGGTGAGGCACGGGATATAGACCGTTTCCTGGGCCAGCGCGAGGGCCTCACCCGACAGGCCGGAGCCCTCATTCCCGATCATGAGCGCGATGGGCGGCGCGAGGTCGCATGCGAGCGAGCTGGTGGCGCCGGCTGCCCGGGCGACCGCGCCCACGAGGCGAATGTGGCGTGCCCGGTGCCATTGCAGGGCTTCGGCCATAGGGCAGCGCGAGACAGCTTGCCGGAAGACCGAACCGGCGGAGGCACGGATGACCTTGGGGCTCCACGGGTTGGCGCAACCCAGCGACAGAAAGACCCGCTCGACGCCAAAGGCCTCCGCGGAACGAATGAGGGTACCGAGGTTGCCGGGATCCTGAATCTCTTCGAGCAGGAGGAAGATGCCGCTTTGGGGGCCGCGCCTGGTCTCCTGGGGGATGGCGACCGTGGCGGCAAGCTGCGGGGGTGAGATGGTGGCGGTGACCGAAGCCATGACGGCCGGGCTGAAGACAAGGAGCTCCCGCGGGGCGAGCGGGGCGATACGATCCAGCATGGCCGCGTCCGGACCCTCGACGACGGCCAGCGTGTCGAGGTGCAGACCGGCCTCAACTGCTTCAAGGAGGGATTTGTGGCCTTCGATGCCGACCAGATCGCCGGGAGCGGCGGCCTTGCCGCTGAAGGCGGCCCGCAGTGCCTTGACCCGGGGGTTGGTCCGGCTTGTGATGGGCGGCGACAGGCGCATACGCCCCCAGTCTACCTGCCACCACTCCCCGGCTTCCGCCGGCATGCGGTACCCTGCATGGAGGGAGCGCACGACACGTTGGACGCAGAGCTGCTTCGCATACATCCGGACGAGCCGGAGCCGGAACACATCTCCCGGGTCGCCCAGGCGCTTGATGAGGGCAATGTGGTCGCCCTGCCTACCGACACCTTTTATGGGCTTGCTGTCGATCCGGTAAACCTCCGGGCGGTGGACCGGATTTACGATCTCAAGACTCGTGCCCGCCATAAACCGCTTTCGCTGCTGATCTCGGATGTATCGCAGGCCTATGAGCTGGCGCGCGGGATCGATGGCGGTTTTGACCGGCTGGCGGAACGGTTCTGGCCCGGTCCCCTGACGATCATTGTGCGTGCCGGGACCAAGCTGCCGTTGCGGGTGACGGCGAGCACAGGCAACGTGGCCCTGCGCGTACCCGAAGCACCCATCTGCCGGGCCGTGGTGGAAAAGCTGGGCCTGCCCATCACGGCGACCAGCGCGAATCTGCGCGGCTTGCCGGAGTGCACCTGGGCGGGTTGCGTGCGTGACCAGCTGGGGGACAAGATTCCGCTGATCGTGGACGGCGGTCCCACAGCCCGGACGACGGCGACAACGATTGTGGACCTGTCCGGCGGCGAAAACAGCTGGATGATTCTCCGTGAAGGGGCGATTCCGACCCACGAGATCGCCCTGGCACTGCAGCGGTAGGGCGTACCCGCGCCACAGGTCGATGAGTCGCGGCATACTGTAAACACTCTGACGATGCGCCGGGCGTTCTTTCGAGACCAAGTGCCGATCTTTCAGCGCCACCTTGTACGTTTGTGGCTACGGTTGCTGATGTTCTTTGCCGTGCTTACTCTGGGCTGGTTCGTGTGGCTATACCGCCAGATCACCTTTACAGCGGGTGTGGACAACGCCCGGCCAGCCGATGCGATTGCGGTGTTTGGAGCCGCCGAGTATAGCGGCCACCCATCGCCGGTGTTTCACGCACGGCTGGACAAGGCGTTGTCGCTGTTTCAGAAGGACCAGGCGCCGCTGATCATCACGCTGGGTGGGGGCTCGTCAAAGGACTCCGGCAACACAGAAGGCGGGGCCGGGCGCAATTACCTGCTGGCCAACGGTGTTCCCGGGGACCACATCCTTGCGGAGACGACCTCGGTGGACACCGAGCAGCAGGTAGATGATCTCGCCGTGCTGGCCGTCGAGCACAACCTCCACTCCATGGATGTGGTTTCCGACGGGACGCACCTGTTCCGCATCGCGCTGCTGTGCCGTCGCGCAGGCCTGACGGTGTACACCTCGCCACGGGCGCCACTGGGGCACATCGACGACCTGGGGCGGGCGCAGCGGCTATTGCACGAGATGGTCAGCACCACCTCGGTGGCGCTGAACCTCCACGTGAGTGCCCTGCATCGATGGCTGGCCAGCAAGGGCGAGTGAGACAAAGTCCCCAAGGGCTTTGCGCTACTCCTCGTCCGGCTCCAATGGCGCCAGCATGCCGCCTTCACGGCGCAGCTTCAGGAAGCCGCGGATGAACGGCTCCAGGTCACCGTCGAGCACGCGATCCACGTCGCCCACCTCCACCCGGGTCCGCAGGTCTTTTGCCATGCGGTAGGGCTGCAGGACGTAACTGCGTATCTGGGATCCGAAGTTGATC
>CAXTRM010000123.1:2169-4223 GCA_964246625.1 uncultured Acidobacteriaceae bacterium | reverse complement strand
GGCTAACGGCACGCTTTTTTTCCAGCTCGAACTCATACAGGCGCGAGCGCAGCATCTTCATTGCCTTTTCCTTGTTTTTGTGCTGCGAACGCTCGTTCTGACAACCGGCGACGATGCCGGTGGGGAGATGGGTGATCCGCACGGCGGAGTCGGTGGTGTTGACATGCTGGCCACCCTTGCCGCCGGAGCGGTAGGTATCGATCCGGAGCTCGTCGGGCTTGATGTCGATCACAATGGAGTCGTCGATCTCCGGCGAAACAAAGGCGGAGGCGAAGCTGGTGTGCCGACGCTTGGCCTGGTCGAAGGGAGAGATGCGCACCAGGCGATGCACGCCGGTTTCGCCCTGCAGCAGGCCGAACGCGTATTCGCCGGTGATGGTGAAGGTAGCGGACTTGATACCGGCTTCGTCACCGTCCTGGATCTCGTTGATCTCGGTTTTAAAGCCTTCCCGCTCGGCCCAGCGAAGGTACATGCGCATGAGCATCTCGGCCCAGTCCTGCGACTCGGTGCCGCCTGCGCCCGGGTGCACGGTGACGATGGCGTTGAGCCCGTCATTGTCTTCGCTGAGCATGGTGCGCGATTCGAGCTGTTCGGCGTAGGTGCTCAGACTGTCGAGCTCGCGCTTGAGGTCGTCCTCAACACTCGCTTCCCCTTCGCGGAGAAGATCGAAGTAGGTTTCGATGTCGCCCACGCGGCGGGCCAGCTCCGCATCGAAGCCCAGTTGTTCTTCAAGCCGCTTGCGCTCACGCATCAGGGGCTGCGACTTGGCGGCATCGGCCCATACGGAGGGGTCAGCGATCTTGGCTTCCACGGAAGCAAGCTCGGAGTTCAGGCGGGCCGCGTCAAAGATACTCCCGCAGGTCACGCACCTTCTCGCGGACCGGGGAGTAAGCAAATTCCAATTCATCCAACATGTGATCTAGTTTACCGTTGCGGGGTGGCGGCGTGCGAGGACCTGCTGCTGCAGGTAGCCCGCGAGGAGCCCTGCCGCGGTGAGCACAGCACAAAGCCACCCCAGCCAGTCGCCGTGCCGGGTGTAAAACGTCAGGTCGCTGCGGTACGCAAACGGAACAAGCAGCGCGTTCCGTGTGTGGCGCGGCAGTGCCGCCACGATGCGGCCGTAGGGGTCAATGGAGGCGGTAAGCCCGGTGTTGGTGGCGCGCAGCAGCCATCGGCGGTTCTCAATGGCGCGCATGCGGGCCATATCGAGATGCTCCCAGGGCGCGCTGGTATCGCCGTACCAGCCGTCGTCGGATAAGTTGACCAGAACCTCGGCGCCGCTTCGGGCGAACTGGCGAATTTCGTCACCAAAGATAGATTCGTAACAGATAAACACACCAAAGCGATGGCTGTTGACGGCAAAGAGCCGGCGGCGCGAGCCCGGGACAAAGTTCAGGCCATCCAGGAGATGTCCGGCAAAGAAAAACACCTGTTTATACGGGGTGTACTCGCCAAAGGGCACCAGATGCATCTTGTCATAGCGTCCGGCATAGGTGCCGTCGGGAAGATAGAAGCTTGCCGAGACGAATTCCTCGTAACGGCCAGAAGCCGTGGGCGAGGTTCCAACGCCTACCGCGTCGACAACGAGAGGCGCATGTTGTGCGCGCGCAAGCGACGCCAAGCTAGCGCGCAGTGCCGGGTCTGCATCGGCAAAACTGGTGGGCGCTTCAGGCCAAGCCAGCAGATCCGGTGTGGACGATGCCTTGCCACCGGGTAGCGACGGCACCACGGGATGCTGCGTGAAGTGGGTGAAACTCGCAATCATGTCGCGCGGTGACTCACGATTCTCCCCCGCATCGGCCCCGACGCTGAGGTTTTCCTGCAGCAGAACGGCGGTTCGGCCGGAAGGCGCGACAGGGGGCTGCCACCCGGCACCCAGAAGACTGGTTCCCAGGGCACAACAGGCTACCAGCGGGCCCAGCCACCAGGATCGCGCCAACGGCCGCCACAGCCACAGCGCGTTCACGCCGGCCACCAACAAGGACAGCCCCATGACGCCGGTCCACGGAGCCAAAGGGGTAAGCAGCGAGTTGTCCAACTGCGTGTACCCGCGC
>CAXTRM010000123.1:0-2159 GCA_964246625.1 uncultured Acidobacteriaceae bacterium | reverse complement strand
GTACCCGAGCAGATCCCAGGGGAAGCCCGTCATCTGCGTCCGAGCCAATTCCACCGCTACCCAAAGGACGGGAGTACACGCCAAAGCACCGTGGTCGCCCAGCAGCTTTCTTCCCAAGGCAAACAAGGTGCCGAACAGGGCAAAGTAGAGGCCCAGATACAAAGAAAAAAGGATAAGAATGCCGGCCGATGCCAAGGGAGGAAGCCCCCCATAGTGGAACATCGTTTGATAGATCCAGTAGCAGTTGCCGAGAAACCAGACAAAGCCGCAAAGATAGCCAAGAAGGGCGGCCTGAGAAAGAGAAACCGGGCGGCCCCGGCGATCCTTTCCCAGCAAAGCGGCCAGGAGCGGCACCAGGCAGACCCAGCACACGATCCGTTTCCAGAAAGGGACGGGACCTGCCAACGGAAACGGGATAAGTTGCAAGAGCGCCGCGCTTACTGAGAGTGCCCACAGACGCACGGGAAGGTGACGCATCGCCCTGAGTCTAGCACCGGAGCAAAGAACAAGAATCTAAGTCAAGCAAGGTGACTCCATGTTGCACCACGTTGCAGATGGACTTAGCAGCGCATAGAGTTAGCGTAGCTGGGTACTCCAGAGCTTATGCCCGGTTCCCTTTTTGGAGAGGAAACACAGATGGATGTAACTCAGATTTTGTCTGCAATCGACGCGGAGATTAGCCGTCTTCAGCAGGCACGGCAAGCAGTGGCAGCCCTTGACGGGGCCAGCCCGGTTCCAGCACGGCGGCCAGGGAGGCCGAAAGGTTCAACCAATCCCCCGCCCGTGGACGGCGCACCCCGGAAGCGCAAGCGCAACCTGAGCCCGGAGGGGCGGAAGCGCATCCAGGAGGCGATGAAGCGCCGGTGGGCGGATCGCCACAAGGGGTCCGATCCGAAGGAGAGCGGCAAGTAGAACTCGCGGCGAGGGTGTGAGAGCTGCGTACACCCTCGCCTTTCTCCCGTAGCTGTTAGCGAATGGCGAGGACTTCCCGGACGTTGTCGGTGCCCTGAAAGAAACGCACCGTGCCGAAGCCTTCCAGGTACTTCTCGATTTGCCGGTTCTGGAGCGTTTGCCGCACGGGCAGGGGCTCGCTGCCGATGATCTTGAGATCGGACGTTTCCGTCAGCTGGTAGCGGGAATAGACGACGTTGGGCCCATCGGCTTTGGTATGGAAGAAACCAAGCAGGCGTCCTTCCCGACGGGTCACCTCGCGGAGCCGCTCGATGAGAGCCGGCACAAGCGGCACGGGAAGGTAGTCCGCGGTGTCCCAGAGCAGAACGATATCGAAGTCGCGTCCCGAAAAGTCCAGGTTTGTTGCCTTGAAACGGTCTGTGTCGTAGGAGACGGCTTTGCCCTTGGTGCCGTCGGCGGAGGAGGTGACCCACTCCGGCTTTTGTGCGTCGCCGACGATGTTGGCCATATAGACGCTGTGCCCGAGCGAGGTCAGCAGGTTGATGTTGACGGGCGAAGTTGTTCCAAAATCCAACACGCGCAGGGAGCGGGCCGGCTCGGTCTTGAGGTGGGCAAGCACATCGGCCCAACCGCGCGAGGGTCGGATGCGCTCGGGTACCTGGCCTTCACCGGAGCCGCCACCGCGCCTGAACAACTTCAACATGAGAGAGACACTCCGCTTCGGGGGAAAACCTGGTGCTCTGAGCATCGCCTTTGTGGGGTGGTTCTGTCCAGCAACGGAGGGGGCCTGCTGCTTCCTGAGCAGGTGAAAGAGCATCTGACCCGAGAATACGTTGGCTGAGCCAACACCTGTGAGGCTGGTTTTGGCACCGATGCAAGCCCGTTGCAGCTACGTTTCTGGGTATCGCTCCCTGGCCATCGCGCTGCTGCTGGGCCTGCCGACTGGACCGCAGTGCCAAGGGCGCGTAGTTGTCCAAGGAGGCCAGGAGGTTGCCGGCAAAGGTGCCGGACTCTCCTTGACGCCGGCGCAATGGGCCGAAACCGCGGCCGCGAACGAGGAGCACATCGTGGACTTCGACACGGCCTACCCGTTGCGGTACAAGGTTCATCGGGCGGATGCGAAGGGTACGGTGGTGCGGCAGGTATTGGAGTCCAAACAGGGCGCTGTGGCGCGGCTCATCGAGCGGAACGGGCAGCCTTTGACCATCGAGGAGAACGCGGCGGAGATAGGCCGTCTTCGAGATATT
>CAXTRM010000122.1:8620-10173 GCA_964246625.1 uncultured Acidobacteriaceae bacterium | reverse complement strand
GGCACAACATCCCTGCAGTCAACCAAGGCGGCGTTTCGGGCATCGCCGGCATCATCCTGCCCATCGACGCCATCGCCGAGTTCTCCGCCCAGACGCAGGCTGGGCCCGAAGGCGGTCGTAATCCCGGCGGCACCATTAACATGTCCCTCAAGGCCGGCACCACCCAGCTGCACGGCACCGCCTACTACTTCAATCGCAACGAACTCTTTGGCGCGAAGAGCGTCTTCTCCGACACCAAACAGAAGGTCCGCAACTACAACACCGGCTTCTCCGTAGGCGGTCCCTTCATCAAAGATCGTCTTTTCGGCTTCCTTACCTTTGAACATCAGCGCTTTGTCATCGGCGAGTCCGGTGTCGCGACCGAGCCCACGGTCGGCTGGCAGAACCAGGCAAAGGCCGTGCTGACCCAATACGGCGTTCCGACCTCCCCCGTGATGCAGAACGTCCTGAACACATTGTGGTCGCGCGGCAATCTCGCTGCCGATACCACAGGCACACAGAACAACTTCCACTCCAACGACCCGGAGTTCGGCTACAGCTGGGACGGTCTCGCCAAGGTGGATTGGCACATCAGCAACAAAGACCAGCTCTCGGTGCATTGGTTTGTCGGCCAGGGCAATCAGGTCGCCCCCGTGGGCTCGCAGCTCCTGGATTATTACGAAGTCGCGCCCATCCCCGTACAGAACATCGCGATCCTGTACAACCGCATGCTGAGCTCCACGGTTTCCAACCAGATCCTGGCTGGCGTGAACTACTTTAACCAACTCTTTGACGATTACAACACCGGCTACAGTGTCCAGAACCTCGGCTTCCTCACCGGGGCCAACTACACCAACGCACCCAACATTTCCATCAAGGGATTCGATTCGGTGGGCCTTACCCCGCCCGAAGGCCGTAACGACATCACGGGCCACCTCACCGATCAGCTCTCGTGGGTGAAAGGCGCGCACCAGATGCGCTTCGGTGGCGAGTACCGTCAGGCGCAGCTCGACGAGTTTTACCATCGTCACGCGGTCGGCTCTTTTACCTTCGACGGCAGCCGCACCGAAGCCATTGCGGAGGCTACCAAGGGCTCCACCACAGCACCCGTCATTGCCAATGATGGCCTTGACACCTATCGCTACGCGCTTGCCGATTACCTTGCCGGCTATACCTCCTCCGCATCGATCGCCCTTGGTGACCCTGAGCGCCAGGTGTTCGTCAACACCTTCTTTCTCAATGCGGGCGACTCGTGGCAGGCCTCTCAAAGGCTGAACCTGAACTACGGCGTTCGCTATGACTACACCGGCCCGCTGCACAACAGCAACCAGGACCTGTCGGTCTTTCGCCCCGAGTTGACCAACTCCGGCGGGCTCGCGGTGCAGGGCTCCACCATCTCCAACCTCTTCCAGCAGTACAGGCTGTCCATCAGCCCGCGCGTCGGCGTCAGCTACCAGATGAGCCCAAAGACCGTGCTGCGCGCCGGATACGGCTGGTATTTCGACAGCCCCAACCTCAATCCGTTTCTTGACAACCGTCCCGGCAATGCCGCACCTAACGGGGTGGAGGGCAAT
>CAXTRM010000122.1:0-8610 GCA_964246625.1 uncultured Acidobacteriaceae bacterium | reverse complement strand
CGTCTCCGCTTCTGGGGTAAACGGCCTGCAGGCCGGCAAGACCAACATCGTCGCCGGCCAGCCCATCTTTTCCGACAATCTTTGCTCGGGGATCTCGGGCACCACCCAATGCGGCATCTTCTCGGTCGATCCCAACTTCCGGCCCTCCTACAACGAGAACTATTCCCTGAACATCGAGCAGACCCTCGCGCCCAGCGTGATCATGCAGATCGGTTATGTCGGCAGCGAAGGCCGGCACCTGCTCAGCCTGCTCGACATCAACCAGGGAACCACCCAGGCCACGCGCCCCTACTACTCGCTCTATCCCAACTACACCAACATCAACCAGCTCGAAAGCATCGGCACTTCCAACTACAACGCGCTGCAAACGCAATTGCGCGTACAGAACTTCCATCGCCTGTCGGCACAGGTCATTTACACCTGGAGCCACAATCTCGACGAGGTGACCGCGTATCGCGGTGCGCTGCCGCAGGACAGCTATAACTTCAAGGGCGACTACGGCAACTCCGATTTCGACACCCGTAACACCTTCACCTCCTTTGTCACCTACCAGGTCCCCGGCATGGCAGGGCGCTTCAAGGGCTTTTCCAATGGATGGATCGTCAACAGCCTGCTCAGCTTCCACGGCGGTCAACCCTTCACCGTGCACGCCTCGGGCGACATCAGCGGAACCGGGGAAGGCAACGACCGCGCCGTCCAGGTCGGCAATCCCACAGCCGGTTACCTGGGCCAAAAGCCCGGCGTGAACTGGCTCAACCCGGCGGCCTTCACCGATCCCACACCCGGCAGCTTCGGCAGCTCGGCCCGCAACGCCTATTTTGGTCCTGGCTTTGCTGACGTGGACCTTTCCGTCTTCAAGGACACCCATTTCAGCGAAAAACTCACAATTCAGCTCCGCGCCGAGATGTTCAACCTTTTCAATCGCACCAACTACGCACCGCCTGCGGGCAACGGCGTCTCCGTCGGTGGCAACTTCAGCCTCAACGACACCATCGGCGACTACAACGGCGCCCCGGGCATCGGTGCCGGGGAAGCATTCAACACCCAGTTCGGCGCCAAAGTCATCTTCTAACTCCTCCAAAAGCCCAAGGCCCTCACCATCAGGTGAGGGCCTTGCCATGTCTCATGGCCTTGTCTGTGCTCCTTTCGAGATGAGCGGCCTGTGTGTTCGCTCTGCCTCTGCAGATTTGTTCGCAGGATCGGCTGTCGCTCTTCTTCGCTGTCAGCCACGACCAGGATCTAGGGCTGCGCCGGCGCCTCCAGCATGCCCAGGATCTCCTCCGTCTTCCGCACGTACCCCATGAGCGGAAAGATGGTCCCGACCGCAAAGGCATGCGTTTCGGCACTGAACGTGGACATGGCATCTTCGGCAAACACCAGCTCGTACCCATGCTCGATCGCCGAACGCGCAGTGGACTCCACGCCAATGTTGGTGGCGATCCCGCCCAGCACGATCGTCTTCACGCCGCGACGGCGTAGCGCCTGGTCCAGATGGGTCGCGTAGAAGGCTCCCCATTGCCGCTTGGCCACCAGCACATCCGTGCCCGGCTGGTACCCGGCCTCAGGCACAAGCTCGGAGGCCTCCGGCGGCGGTAACGGGGCGGAAGCCGGCATCATGGGCCGGTCGCCCGCGGGCCGCACGATCTCATGCAACAGCACGTGAACATACACCACCGTGCCGCCTGCCTGGCGCACGGCCTGCGCCAAACGCGCACACCGCTCCACCACGTCCTTGCTCGTGTAGGGAGCAAGGTCGCGCTCCACAATGCCGTACTCCAAATCGATCAATACCAGTGCTGTTTGTTTCGGATCTAACGTAAGACTCATATCTCTCCTGGTTCATGCACGTTTGGGCGTGCGGGTACCCGCCGGGCTGCTGTACGGGATCTGGAATGAGAAGGCGCGGGAAATGGGTGCGTAACTCTTCCCGCGCACAGAAGAGCGCTACTTGGCCGCCGCCTCAAGCTCCTGGAGGTCGCTGTCGGTCAGCTGCAGATCAGCAGCCTTGATGTTTTCTTCCAGGTGCTGGACGGAGCTCGTGCCGGGGATGGGCAGTATCACCGGCGAACGATGGAGCAGCCATGCCAACGAAAGCTGGGCAACCGTGGCGCCATGCTTCTGGCCGAACTGGTCCAGCTTGCCACCCGGCTGCGCCAGCTTGCCCGCGGCGACCGGATACCACGGGATAAAGCCGATCTTCTCTCGTTCGCAGTAGTTCAATACGTCTTCGCTTTTGCGCGTGGTGATGTTGTACTCGTTCTGCACGCTCACGATGTCGACAAACTTGCGCACCTGCTCGATCTCGGCGACAGAGACTTCGCTGAGCCCGATGAACCGGATCTTGCCCTGCTGCTGCAGCTTTTTGATCGGGGCCAGCGACTCTTCCACCGGAACCTTTGGATCGATGCGGTGCAGCTGCCACAGGTCGATCTTGTCTGTCCGCAGATGCCGCAGGCTCATCTCCACTTCCTGTTGCAGATACTCAGGACGCGCCACCGGCAGCCATCTATTGGGGCCCGTACGCACCAGACCGGCCTTGGTGGCCACCACAAGCCCTTGCTTGAACGGCGCAAGCGCCTCACCGATCAGGATCTCGCTGACGTCCGGGCCATAACTGTCGGCCGTATCGATGAAGTCCACACCCAGCTCGACCGCGCGACGCAACACCTGCTTGGCTGTTTCGCGATCCTTGGGTTCGCCCCACACCCCGTCGCCGGTAAGCCGCATCGCCCCAAATCCAAGCCGATGAATCTCCAGTTCGCCGCCCAGCTTGAACGTCGGGCTCACTGCTGTTGCATTTGCCATAATCCACTCCTGACTCCATTGGATGGCATGCAGCAGAAACAGGGCGCAGCTAGAACGGCATCTCCGGATCCGGCTCCGAGGTGAAGGTCGAAGCAGGCAGCCCTTCCCCATTGAACAGGTTGGTCTCCATGACACCCATCCAGCCGTAGCGCACATTTACGGGCTTGGGCACCTGCAAAGAGGAGACCACGACCGACTCGCCCTCCACGCGTGCCTGCGCCGGCACGAACTTACCGTCGGCTCCCGCGACCTCAAAGCCCCTGGACGGCGATCCACGATCGGTCAGCCCCTGCGCATGATCGAACCAGACCCGTAGCGCCATGCTGCCGTTGGGCTGCTGCTCTCGCGTGACCTGCCGATACAGGGGTGATTGAAAGGCGACGCGCTCGCCATAAGCGAGGGCGCGCGCACCCAGCGCAAGCCGCGCGCCCACGGTCTGCTTGTCTGGCGGATGCACATTGCTGGCCAAACCGATGTCGAGCGTCACAGCCATGGCTGTGTTGGCGAGATGGAGACTGCGGCGCTGGGCATCGCGCACGCGTCCCCAGTTCTCTCCAGGCGAGTTGAAAGAGGAGATCTGCACGAAAAGAAACGGCAGATCGCCCTGCCCGAAGCGTGCCCGCCAGTCGTCAATGAGCGCGGGAAAGAGGGACGCATAGAACGGCGCGCGATCGCGGCCGGAGTTGGTTTCACCCTGATACCAGAGCCATCCCTTGATCTCCATGGGCGTGAATGGCGCCACCATGGCGTTATACAGCTTCGCCGGCGCATAGGACTCCTCCGCGGGGTGCCACGGGTGCGAGGGCACGGGCTTGCCCGCCGCCTTGGCCGCTTCGTCTTCACGTTTGTTGGCGGCGAGGATGGCATCCGTGTCCGCCAGGTGCTCGGCAAAACGCGCACGGCTGCGAAAAGCCGGCAGCAGTGCCGGATCGGAGCTGAGGGTGTCCATCGACACCCATGGATCCGCCGGCGTGCCACCCCAACTTGAGTCGACGAGTCCGACCGGCACACCTTCCCTGGCCGCGATCTCACGTCCGAAGAAATACGCCACCGCGGAAAAATGCCGTGCCGTCTCCGGCGTGCAGGTCGTCCATCCCGAGCTGACATCCTCAAGGGGGAAGTCGGCCGTCGCGTGCTCCACCACCAGGAGGCGGAGCCTGGGGTTGTTGGCCCCCGCGATCTCCTGCGCTGCATTCTTGACCTGGGTTTCTGGTCCAAAGCCGGCCAGCGGCATCTCCATATTGCTTTGGCCGGAGGCAAACCACACATCACCCACCAGGAGGTCGCTTACGGTCCTTTCCGGACCATCGCCGGACAGGGTGAGTGTGTAGGGCCCACCCGCGGCTTCGGGCGACAACCACAGCTGCCACTTCCCGAGTGCATCCACAATGACCGGAACTGTCTGGTTGTGAAAATGTGCCGTCAGATGAGCGTCCGGCGTGGCCCACCCCCAAAGGTGAAGGGGGCGCTCGCGCTGCAGCACCGCATGGTCGGAGATCATGTGGGGCAGCCGGATCTCAGCTTTGGCGGAGATGGGCAAGGCAAGCGCAAGGCACACGGCAAGTCGCTTCAACACGAAGGCTCCTGGAGATTGCTCGTGCAGGCACAGATTGCCTGGCCACGAGCC
Source organism: uncultured Acidobacteriaceae bacterium (assembly GCA_964246625.1). Taxonomy (GTDB): domain Bacteria; phylum Acidobacteriota; class Terriglobia; order Terriglobales; family Acidobacteriaceae; genus Granulicella. Next base: position 4,178 of record CAXTRM010000122.1, on the reverse strand, counting down.
TTATCGCTGACGACCATAGCACCGCCTCACTGCCGACGTCACGCCTCATCCGCCTGTTGAGCCGGGTGGCCCCTTTGCCTGCTGCAGGTACACTTTCCTCAACACGATGGCGAGGAACGACACTGCGATGCCCTTGATGCCACCTTCCGAAACCCCGGCTCCTTTTGCCCTTGAACCTGTACTTGTCGAGCGCATCTGGGGCACCGATGACCTGACGCCCTGGCATGCAACGCCATCGGCGGGACGCGCCATCGGTGAAATCTGGCTTACGGCGGAGAGCTGCAAAGTCGAGTCGGGAGTCTTTGCCCAGCGCACGCTGGAGCAGGTGACCTCCAGCTTCCCGGAAGCCTTAGGGGATCCAGAACGGGAAGGGTTCCCTCTGCTGATCAAGCTCCTGTTCCCGCGTGAAAAGCTTTCCGTTCAGGTTCATCCCAACGATGCCGAAGCTCGTGCGCTCGGCATGCCCCGGGGCAAGACCGAGTGCTGGTATGTGCTTTCCGCGGAGCCGGGAGCGCAGGTGGCACTTGGCTTCGAGGAGCCGCTCAACCCGGAACAGGTGAAGACGGCCATCCAGGAAGGCACTCTCGAAGCAAAGCTCCGCATGCTGCCGGTCAAGGCCGGCGACCTGATCTTCGTCGATGCGGGCACCATCCATGCCATCGGACCGGGCATGGTGGTTCTGGAGACACAGCAGTACAGCGATACGACCTACAGGCTTTGGGACTACGGCCGCCCACGCGAGCTGCACGTCGATGCCGGCAGCGCGGTCACGAAGGCCCAGACCGCGGCGGGCCTGGTCGCGCCTGAGCAGAAACAGGGCTACACGCGTCTGGTCTCCTGCGAGTACTTTGCGGTGGACCGGTTTCAGCTCACAAAGGACGAAGCCGTCAACCTGGATCCCACGGGAGAGACCTCCAGACTGCAAATCCTGATCGCGCTTGAGGACGGTTGCCGCCTGGACGGCGAGGGCGGGGTACAGACTCTGCCGCGAGCCAAGGCCGTGGTGCTCCCGGCCGGGGGCGGCTCGCACCATCTGCACGGCAAAGCAGGCGCCCAGGTGATACGCATCCTGCAGCCCTAGGCTGAAGCAGACAAAGCAATCAGGCTTGCGGCTGACCTCCGCTTTTGCGCCAAACGACGCGCACCTCTTGCCGCCACCGCTCATCAAGGGCCAGCAGCGTCCACTCCACCCTGGGGGAAAGATAGCGCAAGATGGTTTCAGTTGCAGGGTGGATGCGCAGCGCGGGCGCGATCAGGTAAAGGCGCGGAGGCTTGGAAGACAGTTCAGCCCCGCAGAAGTAGCCATGGCGCTGCAGATCGTTGCTTCCCCCTAGCGTCTCGGCGCCCGTCTCGGATACGGTCGCGACATGGTGCCGCACGCGAATCCAGTAGTCCAGTCCTTGCAATGCGAGTTGCAGATCGTCCGACGCCTTCAGTTCCAGTACCGCGAGGCGGCCATCTTCGGTCATCCCCAGAAGATCGAGCATGCCACGGTCGCTGGCGCCTGCAATCGCGGGGACCTGCGCATACACAAAGCGAGGGTCAAACCGGGGAATCAAGCGCTCCGTTGCCCGATCCCGCGGACCGGGCCAGGGCGCAGCTTCGGTTTGCGGCGGCTGGACCCGGTTTCCCCTGGTGTCCGGATCCCCGTCGTTGGCAAAGCCGCCCCGCAGGGTGTCGCTGCCGGAAGGTGCCGGTGCCAGCGATCGCGTAAGTGGTGCCAGGTTTTCACGCAGCACGGATTCAAGCCACCGCTCTGGTACGGCACGAAACAAAGGATCCTGCTGCGACGCCAGGGAACGTTCACGAGCCTGAAGCCGATCCAAGGAGCCATTCGCCGTAACGGCCATGGGGCCTTGCCGGTTGTGCACCGGCCGCCCTGTGAAGCTACCGATTCCCCGGGCAGGGCTGTGCGGCCGGAGTGGGCGCGGGCGCGAGCTGACCTGCGGATTACGCCTTTGAAACAGCTCGCCGACGTGCTCGCGCAGCGGTTCTTCTGTACCGGCGGTAAGAACCGTTTCCTCAGCGCCCACCCCCACGGTCACCTCAAGCCGGTGGCCGAAGCCGCCCGGTGCCGGAAGCAGACGTGCGCGAGCGAACTCCAGCCCATGGAGCAGGAACCCGAGCTCCACGGAGGAGCGCAGCCGCTGCTCGACTCGGCTCTTCTCGCCGGGCGGAACAAGAGAGGAAACCGCGCGGATCGCCGCGGCAAAACGGTCTTGCGCAATCTGCGGATCAGGGTGGTGCACGAGCCGGGTCCGCAGATTGCCTTGATCGGCAACGTCACGCAATTCCAGCTGCTCGGAAACTTCATCCAACTCCAGCAACTCCCATTGCGCCGCGGCCGCATTCATCCACGGCAGCCTTGCCAGGGTCAGGGTCGCCGCACCTCGAGGCAGCACAAGGCGCAACCCTTTGTAGAGCCTGCGACCATCGCCCCGTTCACGGCAGTGGTGGAGCCACAGGACACCCAGGGTAAGCACACCATCGATGACGTTTTGCGTTTCCGCCGCGCCCACCCCGATGACGGCCCAGGCTTCCTTGCCGCGCACCAGCGATCCTCGCGCATAGGCTGGCCCAAAGGACCGCTCCAGGTCCATGGCAGCCCGGAAGCCGTCAGCCTGCCAGTCAGGAAACTCCCGCACCAGGGCACGTTGCAGCAGGCGTAGGTAGGCCTGCCGGGCAGGCTCCCTGCGGCTCGGTTCCTTTCGCTCCAGGGCCGGGGCAAGCACGAGCGACCTGGCCTGGGGCTGACCGAATCGTGCTGTGCTCAATCGCAGAGTCTCCCCGCGTGGGACCGCAGCGGTGACCGTGCGAACGAGATTTCGTTCCCCGCTCCACAGTTGCAGGGTGCATCGCTGGTATTCCGCCGTGACACGGTGTTGTGCTGTCGCCAGTTCGAAGAGCGGCTTACCGTCTTCCAGAACCACCGCTGCCGGGTGACGCTCCAGGTAGCTCAGCACCGTCGCCGCGAGCTCTTCCGGCAAGGTGATCTCCGGAGAGGAGGGGCGTTCCGCGAAGGCTGCTCGGGGCGGCATGTCCCCACGCTAGCATCGCGAAAGCGACCGCAAACTCCCACAGCCCGGGCATTACCCACGTGCCGTGTGTGCCGGTGTGGACGCTACCAGTTCTGCTGCGACCGCAGGTGAAGGATGTGCGCCACGTGGTGGCGCGAGTGCCAGGCGTAATGCAGGGTGACATGATCAAGCGACATCGGCCCCCGTTCCAGATGGCGAAAGCCCAGGATCCACTGGTGTTCCGAAAAGCTCTGCAGCAACATGACCCAACGCGCGTGCACACTTTCCACGATCTCCAGCGACCACTCCACCGGGGCCGCTGTGTCCGGCAAAGCGGCAAAGGCCTTCTCGTCATAGCCGTGCACCTCAGGCCAGCTTTCGGTGAGGGCGCGCCGCACCCGGGTAAACGCGATGCTGTGCGAGTCAGCTATGTGGTGCACCACTTGCCGTACGGTCCAGCCACCTTCGCGGTAGGGAGTGTTCAGTTGCTCGTCGTCCAGTGTCCGCACCGCCTCACGGAGCTGCTCCGGGGTCTCCGCCAAGGTCAGCACGGCGTGGAGCAGATCGTCGGGCAGGATCGGATCCGGGTGCCAAAAGGGACCAATCGGGTAGCGTGGGTCGAACGTGGCAGGTTCAACAGCGGACATGCGGCTCCTTGCAAGGGCAGGAGGTATGTGGGGACCCTCTGTGGGCTGTAGTCTACCCCTCAAGGGGGCGCCTTCCGCATGTACGGTTCCACTTTGCTCAGCCTTCTGCTGCTTGCAGGCGTTGGATGTGCACGCACCGCGCCGCCGCAGAGCCCGTCCAGCAGCGCGGCCACGGGTCAGGGCGCCACGGCACACCAAGCCGGTCAAGAGGCCCGCACCGCTTCCGGTGCCGGGGAGGCTGCGCCCGGCAAGTGGGTCGGCTTTGACCGTAACCTGTACCCCGGCGCCAGCGAGATGAGCGCGCTTCGCGGCAGTTTCGCGTTCACTGGCTATTGGTTGACGAACCCCCCGGGGGAAGACACCAACACGTGGCAAGGCAAGCGCGAAGCGTTGAGACAGCAGGGCTGGGGCTTTCTTGTGCTGGCCAACGGAAGGCTGGACGCCGATCTCCTGAAGGCGCGCAAGGCTGGAACCGAGCCGGCAGTTCTGGGCCGTAAGGATGCCGCCCTTGCGG
>CAXTRM010000121.1:0-10178 GCA_964246625.1 uncultured Acidobacteriaceae bacterium | reverse complement strand
GCCACGGGTCGCGGGTAGCCGAGGTTCATCAGCGCACTCAAAACATCCTCCGCGATTGCCCCCAGCGACGTCCTGGCTGGCTGTGCCGTCGCCGGCATCGCCCCTGCCAGGTCTTCTAGCTTGTCTTTCAGCTCCAGCACCACGCGTTCGGCCGTCTTCTTCCCGATGCCGGCTACGGCAGAGCCAGCCAGGCCGTCGCTGGGGGCAACCGCGGAGGATGTTTTGAGTGCGCTGATGAACCTCGGCTACCCGCGACCCGTGGCCGTAAAGGCGATTGAGGCAGCGGGCAAGGATCCCGGCGTGAGCGAAGATTTCGAGCGGCTGTTCCGGGCGGCCATTGCCGCGGTTCGCTGAAGGAGGCGACTAGGCCCGGCGCCGGTAGCGGATGGCGAACTCGTACCCGGCGTTGGGTGGGTAAAGCTCGGCGACCAGGCGGAGCCGCTCCGCAAGCGCACCGGGGGCAAGCAGCGGGTAGTCGCGTTCGCGCAGTTCGCTGTAGTCGAAATCAAGCGCCAAGGAGAGCAGATATACCGCGACGGCGTCAGAAAAGGCTGTTTCGGCGAAGATGCCACGCTCTTTCCCGTTGGCGACCACCACCTCCGCCTCGCCGGCAGACAGGGACGGCACAACGCCCTGGGTGGGGCCGGCGGTATCGAAGCTGCGGCTGCTGCCTGTACCGGAGCCAAAGGCGCGGGCACGGCGCGAGGTAGCCGGGGCCGACGGCGGTTCGGGTTCCCAGTTGGCGGGCCGGCCCAGCGCGAGATTGCGCGCTTCCCAGGCATCCAGGCTGGTTTCCCCACGAATGCCGCTCTGGGCCTGCTGCCAGGCAAGCTCGGCGAAACGCTCCGGAACACCAGCCTCATCGGAAAAGGCATGCGCGACGTTGATGAAGAACTCAAAGCTGAGGGCGAAGCGGTCGCCCATCAGACGGGTGGAGATGAAGACGCCGCGGTGCCCGTGATCGAGGTCCACGTTGCGATGGCAGATCGCCGCATCGCTCAGGTCGTCCGTCCAGGCCGGCGCAACCATGGCCTGTTCCGGCGCTTCTTCGCGGGCGCGGCGCGCAGGGTCTGCCGCATCCGGCTCACGGAGCGCAACAGGGACGAAGAAGTACGTATTGCCCTTGAGCGCCTTGGCAATGGGCTCCGGCACCGCTTCCAGCATGCGGTCGAGATCCGGCCCGGGGACCCCTGTTTCGCCATAGGTGGCAAACCGTACCCCGTTGGGAGAGCGGCGAACCTCGGCTTCACGCGCTATTTGTGTTGCGCGCACAAGCGTCCCACCTTGTCCATCTCCCGCAGCTTCGGCCATCGCTCCAGTGTAACTCGTGCTCCGCTCCATTTATCGTATTCCTGATGGCCTCTGTACACCATGTCGAAAAGGCACGCGGCGAAGGAACCCTGTTTGGAATCCCCATGGGGGACCTGGGGCTGTTCCAGTCGCTCCTGATCGGTTTGGCGACGGGATTTGCGGCCTTTTTCCTGGCGACATTTCTGGCCATTCTCGGCTTCGGGATCTACGCAGGCGTCAGCCACCATGCGCTGGATTTTGCCTATACCTATAAACGCGTTGGCCTGCCCATCGGGTTGGCGGTGGGCATTGCTGCCCTCAGCTTTCTTGGGGTGCAATGGGTCCGGCAGGTCATTCGGCGCGGAACCAAGGGCGCTTAGCCAACTTACACACTCCTTCGATTGATCATCGATTTGCAGCCGCCCGGGATGCAGCGAGCGTGTTATGTCGTCAGGTTGCGGCCGTGGGATCGCACAATCGCGGCATAGGTTGCAGCCGAGGCCTTCGGTGTGCGTTTCTGGGTCTTGCGGTCCACATAGACCAGGCCAAACTGCTGCGTGAAGCCCTGGTTGAACTCCCAATTGTCCACCAGGGACCAATGAAAATATCCCGCCAGCGGCACCCCGGCACGATGGGCACGCAGTAGATTGCCAAGGTAGTCCTTCAGGAACCGGCTTCGCTCCGGGTCCTGGATGGAGCCATCGGCTTCCGGCCGGTCATGGCGTGACATCCCGTTTTCCGTGATGGCGATGGGCTTGCCGTAGCGCTCGTATAGCGTCTTCGGGCCCCAATAGAGCAGCTCGGGCGTGATCGGCCAGTCATAGGCCGTGTGGGCGGTGCCAGGCAGGTCCGGAAGGGTTTCGGGGTGGCCTTCCGCCCCGGCCCGCACCCTCGAGGCGAAATACAGGTTGGCGGCGCAAAAGTCCAGCGGCTGATGGATGACGGCCATGGCCTCCGGGGTGGCAAGCTTTTCAAGTGTGGGAAGCGCCTTGAAGGTCTCCTCGGAGTGGCGGCCGAGGTAGATGGGATCGAGCCAAACGGCCATGTTGATCATGGTGAGCGGCGGGATGCCGGAGCCCATGACGTGGGGGGCCATGGCGAAGCTTTGCCGGCGAGCCGCGGCCCGGTCGGCTGCGGGGTCGGATGCGGGCAGCGCGAGCTGTCCGGCGATGGGCAGGCTGAGGGAGACAGGCTTTCTGGCGCCGGCACGCAGAGCGGCGGCAGCGCGACCGTGACCGAGCAGGAGGTTATGGGCGCCGGTGGCCAGCTCTTCCCGGGACAGCTTGCGGTAGGGCGGCGACATGCCGGCTTCCCAGCCGAGGGCCCAGGTGATGTTGGGCTCGTTAATGGTCATCCAGTGACGGACACGGTCGCCATAGCGACGGGCCAGAATGCCCGCATAATCACCAAGCCAGTGCGAGCTGTCCGGATGAAGCCAGCCGCCCTGCTTGTCGAGCGCCTCCGGGTAGTCGAAATGGTAGACCGTGACCCAAGGCTCAACGCCGGCAGCGAGCACGGCATCGAGCAGCCGGTCATAGAAGTCCAGACCCTTTTCGTTTGGCTGTCCCTTGCCGCCGGGCAACACGCGCGGCCACCCGATGGAAAGCCTGTAGCTGTTCAGGCCCATCCCTTTCAGAAGGGCGATGTCGTCGCGGAAACGGTGGAAGGAGTCGTCGGCGACCAGGTCGTTGCTGCCATCTTTGACCAGCGAGGGCCGGTCGTCGAGGGTACTCCAGATGGAACGCCCACCCCCGTCGGCATAGGGGTAGCCTTCGATCTGCATGGCGCTGGTGGCCGCACCCCAGGCGAAGTCCTCCGGAAAGCCCGCAGCGGTTGTGGCGGCCTGCCCCTGTGCAAGCGGAAGCAGCCTGCGGGAGGCGCCGCGGGCAAGGACACCGAGGCCTAACTTGCTGAACGTTCTGCGTTTCACAAACGGGCACCCCGACGGGAAAAGTTCAGGGCTGCAGACTAGCACCCGGGCCGGGATCTCGTCGCCCGGGGGAAACGGCCAGGACCTGGCCGCGCGCGGTGAGACCGTATGATGGGCGGTAATCCCCAAGCGAGCGAGGTTCCCCATGCACCGGATTGCTGTCCACCTGTCTGCGGTCGCAACCGTGGCCTGCGTTGGCATCCCTTGCCCCCTGGCGCAACAGCCGACGCCGTCACGGCCGGTGGCGCCGGTGGTGGCACAGCACGACATGGTCGTGACCATTCACCATGACGCGACCGATGCGGGGCTGGAGATCCTGCGCGACGGCGGCAATGCCGTGGACGCCGCGGTGGCGGTTGGCTTTGCGCTGGCGGTGGTGCTGCCGGCCGCGGGCAACATCGGGGGCGGCGGCTTTATGCTGCTTCGCCCGGGCAGCCCGGCAGCCATGGGCCAGACGCAGGATGCTGGGCGACCGCACTTTCTGGATTTTCGCGAAAAGGCGCCCACGGCGGCTTCGCGCGACATGTACCTGGACGCCCAGGGCAACGTGATCCCCAAGATGTCCACCGTGGGCGCGAAGGCCTCGGGGGTGCCGGGCACGGTGGCCGGGCTGGCGTATGCGGAACAGCACTTCGGCAGGCTGACGCTGGCGCGCGTGATGCAGCCAGCCATCCGGCTGGCGACCGAGGGCTACGTGCTTTCCGCCGAAGAGGCGCACACGCTGCAGTCGCCGCTGCTGGCACAGTTCGCGGCGTCGCACCGCATCTTTCAGCGGAACGGCCAGCTGTACCAGGCTGGCGATCGCTTCCGGCAGCCGGAGTTGGCGCGGACCCTGCAGCGTATCGCCGCCAACCCGGACGACTTTTACCACGGCGCCCTGGCCAAGCAGATCGACAGCTTCGAGCGGGCCAACGGCGGGTTGATTACGGCGGGGGATCTGGCCGCCTACGAGGTGAAGGATCGCGAGCCGCTGGTGGGCACGTACCGCGGGCTGGAGGTAATTACCTCGCCGCCGCCGAGCTCAGGAGGCATCGCCCTGCTCGAAACCCTGAACATCCTTTCAGGCTATGACCTCCCGAAGTCGGCGGACCGCTCACCGGAACAGATCACGCGAATCGCGGAAGCCTTTCGCCGCGCCTACATGGATCGGGCCGACTACCTGGGCGACCCGGACTTCAACGCCATCCCGCTGGCGCAGATGGCCGCGCAGCCGTACGCCGACGCGTGGCGGAAGACGATTCAGCCTTTGCACCCTACCGCCTCCAAGGACCTGGTTCGACCTGCCGGCTTTCTTCCCCCGCCGCCCGAGGCCAAGGTGCTACCCCATGAGTCCCAGCAGACGACACACTTTTCTGTGGTGGACAAGGACGGCAATGCCGTGGCGATGACCTATACGCTCAACTTCGGTTTCGGCTCCGGGGTCACCGTGGAGCCGCTCGGATTTCTACTGAACGACGAGATGGACGACTTTGCCAGCAAGATGGGCGTGCCGAACGGCTTTGGGCTGATCCAGGGGCCCGCCAACGCGATCGCCCCCGGACATCGTCCGCTGAGCTCAATGACCCCGACCATTGTGGCGGAGCCGAGCCTTTGTCCCCGGCTCCCTCGGCTCAAAGGAGGTGGCGGGCCGCTGCCCATGGGGCACGGGCCGGTTTGCCGCATCGGTAAGCTGCGGCTGGTTCTCGGGTCGCCGGGCGGGTCAACCATCATCACCACAGTGGCCAACGATCTGATCAGCGTCGTGGACAACGGCCTCGACATCCAGGCTTCCGCGGATGCACCGCGGTTTCACCACCAGTACCTCCCTGACATCCTTGAGTTTGAGAAGACCTTTCCCCAAGCGACCATCGAGGCAATGGAGGGCATGGGATACACGGTGCGCCATGCCGTTGCCAAGGATGAGTTCGCCCCCACAAGCTGGGGCGACAGCGAGCTGATCGCCCGGGACCCGAAGACGGGACAGCTTTCCGGCGGCCAGGACAAGCGCCACAGCTTCGGCAAGGCCGCGGGCGACTAGCGCATGCACCGTATCTCCCGTCGAAAGGTACCCTGGCCCTGTCGCTTCGCGACTGCATGGTTGCTGGCCTGCCTGTGCCCATGCCTCTATGCGGCAACGCCGGTGCTGGGCTACAAGGTAGCGGCGAAATACCCGCACGCCACGACGAGCTATACCGAAGGCTTCTTTTACCTGAACGGCCTGTTTTATGAGGGCACGGGCCTGCAAGGTCACTCGCAGATCCTGGCCATTGAGCCTGCGACAGGGCAGGTGTTGCAACACATCGACATCCCGCCGCCGTATTTTGGCGAGGGCATCGTGGACTGGGGCCCGAACGTGCTCGAGTGGACGTGGCAGTCGCATACGGGCTTCGTCTTCGATCGCTTTTCGCTGCGCCAGCTTCGGACCTTTCATTACAGCGGCGAAGGCTGGGGCATAACCCACACCGGCAAGGAGCTGGTAACCAGCGATGGAACGGCGACCCTGCGGTTCCGCGATCCGGAGACCTTTGCGGAGACACACCACCTTGTGGTGAAGGACGGCGCACGCGAGGTCGACCAATTGAACGAGCTAGAGTTCGTTCAGGGCCAGATCTACGCCAATGTGTGGCACTCGGATCGTATCGCCTGCATTTCACCACGCACAGGGCGCGTGACGGCGTGGATCGACCTTGCGGGCCTGCTGCCGGAGGCGGAACGGGGCAATGCCGAAGCCGTCCTGAACGGCATTGCGTACGATGCGCAGCACAACCGCTTGTTTGTTACCGGCAAGGGGTGGCCCTGGGTGTTTGAGATCAAGGTGACACCCGCTGCCGCACGCTGAGCCGGTGCCCAGCGGGGCTGCGCGACACCGCGGGCTTACTGGCCGCGGCTACTGGCGCCCCTGGGGCTGTGCAGTTCTCCGATCATGCTGGCGACCAGGGCCGTCCACCCGGTTTGGTGGCTGGCGCCCACGCCACGCCCATCGTCCCCGCTGAAGTACTCCGAAAAGAGGATGAGCTGCTTCCAGTGGGGGTCCTGCGCATAGCGGGCCTCGCCGCCATGGCACGGACGTTGGCCATCGGGTGCGGGAACAAAGAGGCCGATAAGCCGGCGACGAAGCGCATCGGCCACCTCCCCCAGGGTGAGCTTTTCTCCGCTGCCGGTGGGAAACTCCACCCGGTACTGGTCGCCCACCGCGAGGAAGTAGCGCTCCAGCGCGTTGATCACAAGCATGTTGATGGGAAACCATACCGGACCGCGCCAGTTACTGTTGCCGCCGAACATGGTGCTGTCGCTTTCCGCAGGCACGTACCTCAGGGTGAAGTCGTGATCCTGCAGGCGAATCTGAAAGGGCTGGTCCTGGTGTGCCTTGGACAGGGCGCGGATGCCGTGGGGAGAAAGAAACTCGGCCTCATCCAGCAGCCGGCGGATGATCTTTTCAAACCTTTCCTTGGGGGCGATGGCGATCCAGCGTGAGTTCTGCAGCTCCGGCTGCTCGGTCCGGGTGTCCAGGACGTAGGAGGAAAGGTGAGGCTTATGATCCAGAAACCAGTCCAGCCGCTTCAGGAAGCCCTTCAGGCCGGCGACGGTGTCGCGCTGCAGGATGCACACCGCGAAGAGCGGAACGATGCCCACGACGGTCCGCACACGAAGGGGAGCGATGGATTTGTCTGAAAAGTTAAGCTGGTCGAAGTAGAAGCCATCCTCCTCGTTCCAAAGACCTGTGCCACCGAAATTGTTGATCGCGTCGATGACGCCGACGTAGTGCTCAAAGAATTTGCTGGCGATGTCTTCATAAGCGGTGGAGCGATGCCGGGCCAGTTCAAGGGCGATCTGCAACATCACGGAGCAGTAAAGCCCCATCCACGCGGTGGCGTCGGCCTGGTTGAGCGTGGCTCCGCCGGGCAGCATCTCGGAGCGATCAAAGACGCCGATGTTGTCCAGGCCCAGGAAGCCGCCGTTGAAGAGATTGCGTCCTTGCGCGTCGTTGCGGTTGACCCACCACGTAAAGTTCAACATCAGCTTCTGGAAGGCGCGCTCGAGGAAGTCGAGGTCACCAACCCCATCCTGCCCTGAGCCCGAGCGGTACACATGCCAAACGGCCCACGCGTGCACGGGCGGGTTGACGGCGCTGAAGTTCGACTCATACGCGGGCAGCTGCCCGTTAGGGTGCATGTACCACTCGCGAAGCAGCAGAAGCAGCTGCGCCTTGGCGAACTCCGGATCGATCTGTGCCATGGGGATCATGTGGAAGGCAAGGTCCCAGGCGGCAAACCAGGGATATTCCCACTTGTCGGGCATGGAAAGCACATCGCGGCAAAAAAGGTGGCGCCAGTTCTCGGCTTTATCGGCGCGCTCGGGGGCCGGCTTGATCTGGGCCTCGTCCCCTTCCATCCAACGCTCGGCCACGTAGTAGTAGAACTGCTTGCACCAAAGAAGACCCGCATAGGCCTGGCGAGCGATCTGCTGCTGCTCCGGCGGTGCAGCGGCCGGGAGATGCGTGCCGTAGAAGGTATCCGCTTCGCTTTGCCGCTGCTGCAGCAGCGCATCCGCGGCGTCCCGGTCAAGCTCTTGCCACGGCACCTGGGGATCATCGGTTCGCACCAGGCGAAGGTGCAGGGTGCGGCTTTCGCCAGCGGGGATCTCGAGCCTGTAGACAAAGGCGCACTTAGTGCCCGTATCGCCTTGCTTCAGGAGGCTGCGGTCGCCATGAACGACGTAGCGGTCCAAAGCGTCCTTGCTTGGGGCAGCGGCAGCGGCAGCGGCGTTGATCGGCTGATCGGGGCTTTGCGGATCGAGCCGCGAAAGGTTCGAATCGTTCTCGGTAAGAAGCAGCTCGTGCGGTGTATCGGCGGTCAGCGTGGTGAAAAGAAAGGTGCCCAGCGTCTTGTGCTCCGCCCGGACAGCGTGCGGCTCCACCCGCGTGAGAACGGGACGGGTGTCGCCGGTGGCGTCGAGGTCACGCCACGACCAGTTGTTGCGCAGCGTCAACGTGGGCAGCAGCGCGAGCGTGGCGGCATCGGTCCCGCGATTCGCGGCGGTAAGCCGGATCAACGTGTCTTCCACATCGGCCTTGGCGTACTCGACGGTGAGATCGAAGTAGCGGTTCTGGTCGAAGACGCCGGTGTCCAGCAGCTCATATTCGCGGTCTTCGAGGCCGCGCCGCCGGTTTTCCGCCCGCAACGACTCATACGGAAAGGCTGCCTGCGGATACTTGTAGAGCGCCTTGCAGAAGGAGTGGGTCGGGGTCGCGTCCAGGTAGTAGAAGAGCTCTTTGACGTCTTCGCCGTGATTGCCCTCCTGGTTGGTCAGGCCAAAGAGCCGTTCCTTCAGCATGCTGTCCTTGCCGTTCCACACGGAGAGGGAGAAACAAAGGCGGCACTGGCGGTCGGTCCAGCCGAGCAGTCCGTCTTCGCCCCAGCGGTAGGCCCGGTACTGCGCCATCTCGTAGGGAAAGGACTCCCAGGCAGAGCCGTCCGGGGAGTAGTCTTCGCGATAGGTGCCCCATTGCCGCTCGGGAAGATAGGTACCCCAGCGCTGCCAGTTCCTGGCACGGGTGGCGTTTTCCTGCAGGCGCTGCTGTTCTGGGTTGTTCGGCGTCGTCACTGTCGCGATTGGTCAGCCCCTTCGTTTGCTGCTGAACAGCCTACAACCTCGCGGCCGCAATCCATGGAGGGCACCGTACCCGTACCCGTGAAGGTGCAGCAGGCCGCGCTCCAGGTAACGCTGGTCAGCCGGCCTGGCATATGGATCGGCCGCCTGCGACGCCGTCCATCCAGAGCGCGGAGCGTGCGGTGTTTCGGCTATCGATGGGCTGAATCCTGCATCCGGGGAAGATTGCCAGAGCAAGGGCCAGCGGCATGGAAGCCGTTCCAGGTAACGCTGTCCGAACAGGCCTGGTTCGCGCATCGAATGGGCTATCTACACGCCTTGTGAGGAGCCGGAGAACCATGCCTGCCACGCCCTACCTTGCCTACAGCCCCAGCCTTGAAACGCCCGCACCCGATGAGCACGTGACCTTTGACGAGCTGTCACGCACCATGCAACACATCACCCGGCACATGGCCGCGCGCTACCGTCATGCGTATCGCCCCGTACACGCAAAGTCTCATGGCGTGCTGGTGGGCACACTGGAAGTGTTGCCGCACCTTGCCGAGCCCCTGGCCCAAGGGTTGTTTGCCACGCCCAAAACCTACCCGGTCCTTTTGCGCTTTTCCACCAACCCCGGCGACATGCTGGCCGACACAGTGTCCAGCCCGCGTGGCCTTGCGCTGAAGGTGCTGAATGTGGACGGCCCCATGGTCGCCAACCATGCGGGCAAGCATACGCAGGACTTCGTGTGCATCAACACGAACGCCTTCGGGGCGCCCGACCCCAAGGGATTTCTGAAGCAGATCAAGCTTTTCGACAAGAACCTCGACACCTCCGAGGGCGTCAAGCACGCGGTTTCCGTTGCCGCGCGTGCGGCGAACTCCGTCCTGGGGGTCGTCCATGCGCATTCGGCCACGCTGGAAGGCGTCGGCGCACCCGCGACGCACATCCTGGGGGAAAGCTTTTCCACGGTGGCCCCGCTCCGTTATGGGGATTTCGTCGCCAAGCTGGGTTTTGCTCCCGGTTCCGAAAACCTCAAGGCCCTTACCGGCCAATCGATCGACCTGGCTGCGGACTACAACGCGCTGGAAGAGCTGATCAAGAGGTTCTTCCGCCATGAAACTGCGGTGTGGGACGTCAGGGTTCAGCTGGCGCTCGCGCCCGAGGACCCCGGCGCCGAAGAAAAGGACAAGGATTTCCCGATCGAAAAGGCAGATAAGGTATGGCCCGAGGACAAGAGCCCCTGGCAGACCGTTGCGCGCATCACCGTGGCCCCGCAGAACAGCTACTCCGACGAGCGCCAGTTGTTTGTGGATGAGCGGCTCTCGTTTAGCCCATGGCACGCCCTGGAAGCGCATCGTCCCTTGGGGGGCATCATGCGCTCCCGCTT
>CAXTRM010000120.1:6724-10241 GCA_964246625.1 uncultured Acidobacteriaceae bacterium | reverse complement strand
AGCCTGAGATCGCCTGACTAGGTGGGGGTACGCAGGAGGAGGTAGCTGCCGAGCATGGCGAAGAGCAGGTCGGGTGACCAGGCGGCGAGCAGGGCGGGAAGGGAAGCCACGTCGCCCAGGTTTTCAAAGATGTTGGACAGGATGTAGTAAGCGATGGCGACGCCAATGGCGGTGCCCAGGCCGGCGATGTTGCCCCGCTTGCCCGTGGACAGCGCGAAGGGCACGGCGACGATGGCCATCACGAGGGTGATGAGCGGGTAGGCGAGCTTGCGGTTGAGCTGGACCCGGAGCCGGGTGGTGTCAAAGCCGGACTGTTGCAGGTCATGGATGTAGCGGGACAACTCGTCGTAGCTCATCTCCTGCGAGGGGCGTTCTTCTTTTTTGAAGTAGCCGGGCTGTTCGCGTATTTCAGGGAAGGTGGCGACGTTAAAGGTGCTGTAGCTCCGGGTGGTTTCGCCTGAGAAGGTGCGCTGCCAGCCGTCGTCGAAGACCCAGCGCGAGGTTTGCGGGTCCCAGTGGGCGGCGCTCGCGAAGAGGCGACGCGTGAGAGCGAAGTTCCCGGGTTGGAACTCAAAGACGGTGAGATTGGCGAAGACGTTTTTGTCGGGATCGAAGAATTGGTAGTAGAAGATGCGCGTGGGGTCGTCCATGCGTGTGTTCTGGCCGGAGATCCACTTGCGGTCAGGGCGGAGGAAGGTTTGCGCGGGCTTGCCCTTGATGGTGGAGAGCAGGGCTTCCTGCCGGCGGTTGGCCTGAGGGAGGTAGAGTTCGTCGAAGGCGAAGAGGGCAATGGCAAGTATGGCCGCGATGACGAGCACAGGGGCAACGAGCCGGTGGCCTTCATCGCTGTGAGCTCGGAGGTGCGACTGAGCGTGCCGAAGGTGATGAGCACCGCCACCAGCGAGCAGAGCGGCGTCATGTTGTACAGAATGAACGGAATGAGATTGAGCAGGTAGTCGCCGACGGTGACCAGCGGGGTGCGGTAGCGCACGATGTCGCCGATGAGCTCAAAGAACGTGAAGATCATGAACAGGACGGTGATGGCGAGCAGAACAAGGGCGAAGTTGCGAAGAAAGCTGCCCATGACGTACTCGTCGAGGATGAGGGGAAAGCGAGCCCGAAGCGCCCGACGGGCCCGCTGCATCACGCCTGAAGAGCGGCCAAAGCCTTCGCCATTGGCGGCGGACGCTGCGGCGTCCTTCCGGGTGGCCGGCCTGCGGATGGCCGCGCCGAGCGAGGCGATGGCAGCGAGCGTGGCGCCGCCGGTAGACATCTGCTGCACCAGCCACAGGCCGGCAGCGGCAAACAGCACGTTTGCCGCCCATACCCCGACGACCGCGGGCAGCTTGCCGTCGCGTGCCAGGGCAATCCCCATGGTCGAGGCGAAGTAATAGAGAAAGACGATCAGCAGGGTAAGCACAAAGGCGGCCCCTTTGCCGCCGCGTTTCGAGCTGAGGCCGAGGGGCACGCCGACGAGCATGAGGACCAGGCAGGCGGTGGGTGTCGCCAGGCGGCGCTGGAACTCGATCCTGTAAGGCTGAGCGGCTTTGGCGGGCAGGTGCGTCAGCGTCCACAGGGTACGCGTGGGCAGCGCCTGGAGCGGGGTGTCCCGACGCGTGAGGTGCTGCGTGTCTTCCTGCTGGCCCATCTGCACCGGCAGATCGGTGGAGCTGAAGGTGGACAGGTCGTACTGGTCAGGGTGCGCGGCGGAGCTGTCATGGCGGGCGCCGTCGGCCAACTCGAGATGAAGTGTTTGCCCGCCGCCGCCGAGGACGACGGCCTCATGGGCGGTGATGATGTGCGGGCTGGTGGGATGCGACAGGTCAGCCAGGAAGACATGTTTCCAAAGGGCAGAGCCGTTGCTGCCAGGCATCACGTCCTGAACGTAGAGGACATAGCTTTTGAGGTCTTCGTAGAAGACGCGAGGCTGGATGGCGATGGACGCCTGCGTGGTCTTTGCCGCTTCCTCATAGTGCAGCAGGGCCCGGGTGGCGCGAGGGGCGATGCTGAGCGCGTTGTACAGGCCGAAGAGCCACGCAGCGACCGCAAGAAGGCTGACGATGCGCAGGAACGTGGTGACGCCGACACCGGAGGCGCGCATGGCAGTGATCTCGGAGTCTGCCGCGAGCCGACTGAGCCCCAGGAGGATGCCAATGAGCACCGCCATAGGTAGCGTAAGGGTGAGGAAATTGGGCAGCAGATAGCCGAAGAGCTTAAGGAGGTCTAGCGGTGTGGCCACACCGCGAACGAAGAGCTCCAGAAGCGGCAGCAGGTAGCGAATGAGCAGGACAAAGGTGAACAGCAGGCCGCCGAGCAGGGCGTAGCCGAGGATCTCGCGCAGGATGTAGCGGGTGAGGATGCGGGGGCGGACGGGCACGGCGATCTTAGCTGAGTGTAGCCTGCCAGGCATAAGGCGACGTCGAACGGCGTTGCCTTACCGTGGCCGAGGCGGCCCCGGGAGCCTGGCGAGCCGCAACGAGTTGAGCAGAACACTTACCGAGCTGAGAGCCATGGCAGCGCTGGCGAGTGCGGGGCTGAGAACAAGGCCAAAGTGGGGCAGCAGCACCCCGGCGGCAACAGGGATCCCAAGCACGTTGTAGAGAAGCGCCCAAACCAGATTCTGCCGCATAAGACGACGTGTACGGCGTGCCAGCCGTATGGCTTGCGGCACAAGGCGAAGGTCATGCTGCAGCAGCAGGACGTGGCCGGCTTCACGGGCAAGGTCTGTTCCGGAGGCCATCGCGATGCCCGCGTCGGCGTGGGCGAGGGCAGCCGCGTCGTTCAGGCCATCGCCGACCATGGCCACCTTGCGCCCGGTGCGCTGCAGCGCGGTGATGGCATCGAGCTTGCCAGCGGGCAGCAGCTTCGCCTCCACGTGCTGGATCCCGAGTTCACGCGCCATGGCGTAGGCCGCTTCCGGGATGTCACCGGTGAGCAGGGCGGTGCGCAGCCCAAGGGCCGCAAGCTGCTGAACGGCGGCTTGGGCGGAGGGGCGGAGGGTGTCGGTGGCGTAGAAGGTACCCTGATGCTGGCCGTCGACGATCAGGTACATGGGCGTGGCATGATCCAGACCGAACGGTGCGGGCGGCGGGTCGCCGGCCACGGGCAGCAGGTCGGCGTTGCCAAGGGCGACGTGGTGTGTGGCGACCGTGGCTTCGGCGCCTTGCCCGGGCAGGATGCGGGCGTTGGAAAGGGAGCCGGCAGGCGTGACCTGGAGCCCTTCGGTGTAGGCGCGGACGGCCTCGCCGAGCGGGTGCGTCGAGGAGGCCTCGAGGGCCGCAGCCCAGGAGAGCAGGGCGGGCCGAGACGGACCACCTGGAACCTCGGCTGTCACGAAGTCAATGATGTGTGGGTGACCCCGGGTGAGAGTGCCGGTTTTGTCAAAGGCAACCGTGGTGGCCGAGGCCAGGCGTTCAAGGGCTTCGCCACCCTTGATGAGGATGCCCGCGCGCGCAGCGGCCCCGAGCGAGACGGCCACTGCGGCCGGCACGGCCAAGCCCATGGCACAGGGACAGGC
>CAXTRM010000120.1:0-6714 GCA_964246625.1 uncultured Acidobacteriaceae bacterium | reverse complement strand
CACCAGGACGGCAATCGCGAGAGAAAGTGCCCGGCCATACCCATGGTGGGCGGTACCGTGATTGTCTGCGATGGCCCAAACGGTGAAGGTAAGAGCAGCCAGGGCCAGAACCACGGGGACGAAGATGCCGCTGACGCGGTCGGCGATACGCTGCAAGGGGGCCCGGGTGGCGCGGGCGCGCTCAAGCAGACGAGACATCTGCGCCTGCATGGAGTCCGCGCCCAGAGCCGTGGCGCGCAGAAGCAGGGGGCCATCGAGGTTGAGTGTGCCCGAGAAGAGCCGGTCGCCGACCGAACGGCTGACGGGGAGCGGTTCGCCGGTGAGCATGGATTCGTCGACCGAGGAGCGGCCTGCGAGTATGACGCCGTCGAGGGGCACGCGATCCCCCGGGAGGACACGCAGGATGTCGCCGACAGCGATGGCATCCAGGGGCAAAAGGGTTTCGGGACAGGTCAGCAGGATGCCTGGATCGGTGGTGAGCGCGGGCGGGAGACCTTCCCCAATCCAGCGAACCTGGCCGACCTCCGTATGGGCAAAGGCCCGAAGGCTTGCCGTGGCCCGGTGACGGGCGCGGGCCTCCAACCAGCGTCCGGCGAGCAGAAAGGCAAGGATCAGGACGACGGCTTCGAAGTAGACTTCGTTAAAGTTTTCGCTCGCCTTGCCGATAGACAGGGTGAGGGTGGCGTACGTCGAAGCGAAAAAGGCGACAAGGGTACCGAGAGCCACCAAGGTGTTCATGTTGGTGGCCCGATGGCGAGCGGCTCTCCACGCAGCCTGGTAGATCTCTGGAGCAGCAAAAAGCATGGTGGCAAGCGCAAGAAAGAACAGCCCCCAACGAAGGGAGGAGAAGGAGGTGTTGAGCAGCCAGCCGGGCAGAAGGGGCATAACGAACTGCATCAGGCGCCCGGTGAGCGGGTCGCCCTGAGAGCGTGTCCGCACTGTAACCATGAGCGGCATCGAGAGCGTCATCGCGACAGCGCCTGCGACCAAGGTCAGCAGGGCACGCGTACCGAGAGAGCCGGAGTCCGTCTCGTCGTCTGCAGGTGCGGGGCGGGTTGTGGACTCGGCGGTCGAAGGGGCCTGACGTGGTCCAAGCACGTCGTAGCCGGCGTTGCGGACGGCTTTCGTTAGAAAGGCGGGATCGAGGGCGCTTGAGGCCTTGACATAGGCCTGGTGGCCGAGCAGATCGACAACGGCGTCCTCTACCCCGGGAACTTCGGAGAGCGCATGCTGCACGTGGCTCTGGCAGGCCGCACAGCTCATGCCGGCGATGCGGAGCGTGAGTTCGCAGCTGTCCGTCGCCGGGCTTGCAGGAGCGCTCATGTGGTCACGGCGGCGACCTGCGAGGGGAACCCTGCCCGCTGCAGTGCTTCCAGCACCTCGGCCGGATCTGCCTCCGTGGTGATGCTGGCGGCACCCACGGCTACGTTGTTGGCATGGGTTGCAGGGAGGGCATTCAGCGTTTGCGTGACACGACGAACGCAGGCACCGCAGTGCATCTTGTCGATCTGAAGGTCAAGGGTCGCCATGGGTATATCTGATGCGGCCCATGCCCTGGCGAAGCAGACGACCTGTGGGGCTGAGAGTGTCCATGAGGACATAGCGGCATGGCGGAAGCGGGGGTGCTGAGGAAGGAGAAAACGGAGGGGAGGGGGCTGTGCTCGGGTGAGGGCTGGGGTCTTGACCCGACCCAGCGTAGCTTCATGGGGTTTGCTGGCGGTCTGTTCTGGCCCCATGCGACGAGCAGGTCTTCGGGAGGCGCCCGAAGGTCTCGTGCCAGGTGGTCGGTTTGGCATTTGCCTCCCCGGCTCGCCCCTGGACGCACTTTGCAATGCATTGTGACTGGTTCACCATCCGGTAGTGCACACCATTGATTGGTTGACCGGGTCGGGGTACCGATGTACACCGGGTACGGGGCCGCGCGGCTCGTTTTGGGTGGGATGACGTGATCTGGCGTACGACGCATCGGCGATGGAGGCGCAGTGTGGAGGCTGCCCTTTCGCCTGCCTGGCAGGCAAGTGAACGCGACCGGCTGGCAGCCGAGGTCGCGCAAAGACTGTGGCAGAGCTACGGCGGCGACGCTGCCGGGCTCGGTGGCGAAGGCTTGCTGCTTTCCCTGGAGGCGTTGGTGTTGCAGCATCTCGACGATGCGATCGTGCGGGCGTCCCTGGGTCTGCGCTACCTGGAGGTCCTGGCGGAGATGGGGTGCCGTGCGGACTACGAAGACGCTGCGGCGCTGATCAGGGAGGCCCAATGGGTGGAGGGCTACCTGCAGATGAGGGTGCGGTGTCCGGCGCTCGCTACGAGCGCTCCAAGGGAGACGCGAGGTGGTGCAGAAAGCGCAAACCAGCGCCGGGAGGGTCTCTACCAAGCGCTTCTGCAACGGGCCGCGACTGATCTGCGGGAGGCTGGTGGGTTGGAGTGAGGGCCCGTCAGACCGCACGCGAAGCCGCAGCCGAGCTAGACCGAGGGGTCGCGGGAGGAACAAAGCGATACCCCACTCCACGTGCTGTGAGGAAGAAGATGGGGTTGGCTGGATCCGGTTCGAGGTAACGACGGAGGCGGACGATGAAGTTGTCGATGGGTCGCGTGTCCGTGTCGGACTGCACGTGCCAGACCTCCTGCAGGATCTCCTTGCGGGCAATCACGCGGCCTGGGTGGGCCAGCAGATAGCGAAGCAGATCCGCCTCCATCAGCGTCAGGTGCACCACCTGTTCCGGTTGCTCGTGAAGGTCATGGCTTCGTATCTCCAGGGCGGCAAAGTCGATGATGCGCTCGCCCAACAGGACGACCTCGGTTCTATCGGAGGCCTCCACCAGGGGAACAGGGGGCGCAGAAGATTGCGCCTGCCAGGCCGTGCGCCGGAGGAGGCCGCTGAGACGGGCAAGAAGGATGTTCAAATCGAAGGGTTTGGGGAGGTAGTCGTCAGCCCCGGCCGCGAAGCCCTCGACGATGTCCTCGGTGCGGCCCCGCGCGGTGAGAAGCAGGATAGGTGTGTACCGCCGCGCGTCGCGGACGGCGCGAGTGATCGCAAAGCCGTCCCGGCCGGGCAGCATCACGTCGAGAATCACGGCGGCGGGAACCTCTTCTGTTGTGAGCAGATAGGTAAGCGCGGCGTCGCCGTCGAGTTCGAGGTGGGTGCGATAGCCTTCGGCCTGAAGGTTGAACAGAAGGCCCTGAGCGAGGTGTTCTTCGTCTTCGACGACGGCGATGAGTGGTTGGGACATGTGCGTTGGGCAGCTACAAGACAAGCATACGGGCCGTGTTGACGACGAGCACCTCGGGAAGCAGACTAACGGGGCCATAATAGGCGTTGTTGGGATCGCGTCGCACGCGGTCGAAGTCTCGGGCAGAGCGAGTCCGGCAGATGTTGCCCGGGTGGAACTGCCTGCGTAGCAGCTTCGCCAGCAATGCATCGAAGAGGCGCAGGGTGGGGCCGGCTTCCCTGGATCGGCGGGGTGCGGTGGCAGGAACAGGGTGAGGCAGCCTGGATAGTGCAGCTTGGACGGGTGCAGCCGAAGTGGGGTGCGCCCGCTGATCAGTTCAGGGCCAGAGGGAGTTTGAGGAGCATGGTGGTGCCGTGGCCCAGGCCCTGACTTTGGGCGCGGACGTCGCCGCCGTGCTGGCGAGCGATGGTGCGGACCAGGAAGAGACCCAAGCCGGTGCCTTTGATCTTGACGCGGTCTGAGGTGTCGGCCCGGTAGAAGCGCTTGAAGATGCGCTTCAACTCGGTAGAAGGAAGGCCGAGACCCTGATCCGCGATGGAGATCACCGCGTAGGTGTAGCGATCGATAAAGAGATGGCAGCGGACGTGCACGCCATTGGGGGAGTATTTGACCGCGTTGTCGAGCAGGTTGAGGACGGCGGTGTGTAGATCGCCGGCATTGCCCCAGGCGTACAGGCGCACCTGACCCGGCACGTCGCACACTTCGATGGCCTCGGGTGCGAGGTGGTGCCGATCGCGGACGGTAGCCGTGCACTCGAGAAGAAGCGCGTGTAGATTGACGCGGGTGCGATCCGAGGCTTTGCGGGTGCCGAGCTCGCCGGCTTTGAGCACCTGTTCGACTGTTCCGAGCAGACGGTCGGTGTCGGCACGCATGGTGCGGTAGAACTGCTTTTGTTGCTCTTCGGGCAGGGTTCGGCGTTCGAGGGTGTCAAGGTAGAGCCGAATGGAGGCGACGGGGGTTTTCAGCTCATGGGTGACGGCATTCAGAAAGCTGTCCTGGCGTTCATTTCGCCGGATCTCACGAAGCAGAAACACCGTGTTGAGAACCAGCCCGGCGGCAATAAGGGCAAAGAGCAGGATCCCGAGCACGTCCATGGCGAGGCGCTGCTCGTTGGTGCGGATCCAGGTGATGTTGAGGCCGATCGTAAGGCCGGTGAGGCAGATGCCGAGCGTGAGGAAGAACGTCTTGGACCGTCGGCGGCGGGTGAGATTCATGACTTAGCTGGCAGTATATGCGTCGTACCGGCCGTCGCAAGACCTTGCCTCCCCGGCGCTGGAAGGTCGGGTTCCGCTGTGCGGCACGGGTTGCCAGACAGGCATAAAACAGAAGGCACGGCCGAAGCCGTGCCCTTCCTTGGAGGTATCGCGCCAGGTTTACCGGACGCCTGCGGGCTTAGGATCGGCGGGATCCCACTTTGCGATCTGCACCTTTTTCGCAAGGCCCAACTTTTCCATCAGCCAGATCCCGTAAAAGTTGATATCAAACTCGTACCAGACCAGGCCGTGACGGGCGCTGACCGGGTGAGCGTGGTGATTGTTATGCCAGCCTTCGCCACCGGTGAGCAGGGCCACCCACCAACTGTTGCGGGAGTCGTCCTTGGTTTCAAACCGACGCGGACCCCACAGGTGGGTAGCGGAGTTGACCAGCCATGTGGAGTGGAGACCGAGCGTGGTGCGCAGGAACGTTCCCCAAAGCAGCATGCCGAGCGCACCAACGATGCGGTGGCCAGTAGGCGCTAACGCGGCACCGATCGCGATCTGCAGAACACCGGCGACGGTGAGGGGCAGCCAATGGAAGCGGGAAAGCCAGACCTGACCCTTGTCGCGGGTGAGATCGGGAGCATAGCGGCCCAACAGAGCTGTTTCCGAGTGAAGGGCCCGGCCAGAAAGGATCCAACCGGCGTGAGCCCACCAGGTGCCGTCATGAGGGCTGTGCGGATCGCCTTCCTGATCGGAGTTCTGATGATGGACGCGGTGGGTGGCGACCCAGAAGATCGGTCCGCCCTCAAGCGCCATGGTGCCGCAGGCGGTGAGGAAGTATTCCAGCCATTTCGGCACGCGGTAGCCGCGATGCGTCAGCAGGCGATGGTAGGTCATGCCAATGCCGACGTTGATCGCGAGAAAGTACATGATCATACCGGCGGCAAGGTTTTTCCAGGAGAAGAAGAACAGGGCAGCGATGGCGCCGACATGGAACAGGCCCATGAAGACGCTGGTGATCCAGTTGATGCGGCCTTCCTGATGTTCTCGACCCATGCGCAGATCCTGCTTGATCTTGAGCGCGGCGAGCTGGGCGGAGGTCATGGTGGCTGCTGTGTCGGCGTCCGCGGTCAGTGTCGGGTCTGGCAGGGTACTGGAAGTCATTTCGGGGTGAATCTCCTCACCTTTAAGAATAGTGAGGCGCGCCCGTTTTGAGTGTAAGACTTCTGTAAGGGGACCCAGCCGGGAAAGTGACCGATCAGGCGTGTGCAGGCTCCTGCCGCCGAGGATCCGTGGCAGGGTGGCCAAGCCGGCGCAGAACAGGGTTGAACCCGGTACCGAAGAGCCCCACCGTGATCAGCACGGCGATGATCGGTTCCAAGGGCTGGCGATAGTCCATGGAGGCGTGGGTCAGGTAGTACGGGACGGGAAAGATCAAAACCGCGATGAGATAGGGCAGAGCCGCGGCGCGATCATACGCCCACCACCGCCGCAGACCCCGCACGGTGCAGACCAGCAGAAACAGGCAGAACGGAACGTTCGGCACATCGAAAGGCTCGTACTTGAGATAGGTAGGGGAGAACGACCAGAAGCCTGTCCAGAACATCGCGGCACGACGCATGCAGAGCCACGCGAAGAAGGCGGGATGGTGCCTGACGAACTGGACGGACAGATCGTGCTTTTCGGCCATGTAGCGGATCTCCCCGAGTGTCTGGTAGCGACGCATCTCGTCGGGGTTGGTGGCCGGGTGCACAAATCCGGAGTTCGATTCAAAGGTGTCGCCGTTGTTGCCCGCGTAGAACTCCAGCCAGAAGCCATCACGCATGAAGAAGTCGGCGTGCATGACGCGGTGATTGCGGATCTGCCAGGGCGCGCAAACGCACACAAAGGCCAGGGACGCGAGCAGGGCATGGCGCCACCAGCGACGACGCTCACGCCAGCACCGGTAGATCGCGATCAAAAGCAGAAAGGGCAGCAATGTGGCGATCGAGGGGTTGGAAAGGACGGTCAGCCCGTAAAGGGCGCCGAAGCCGATCCAATGCGCGGCGCCGCGCTCAGAAAGCCGCTGCGCGAGGACCAGGCTGCAGGTGAACAGCAATGCCGTCAGAGCGTAATCCCAGACGCGGTGCGTGGAGAAGTAAATGGAAAAGGGGTATATCGCCCAGACCAGGGCGGTGATCCGCGCGGTGCGCTCACTGAGTGAGCGGCGTGCGAGGAAGTACAAAGGCACGCAGGTGAGCGCGGAACAGAGACTGTTGAAGCCAAGGACGGCGAGACCGACCTCGATG
>CAXTRM010000119.1:4205-10368 GCA_964246625.1 uncultured Acidobacteriaceae bacterium | reverse complement strand
GAAACCAGGATGGCAGCGCCGGTCGAGCGCTGCTTTCTTTTGTCCCTGAGCATTGACCTGCATCAGGAGGCAGCCAGTTACACGCACGAACGCGCCGTCTCGGGTGTCACCCACGGCATCATCGGAGCGGGCGAAACCGTAACCTGGCGTGGACGGCACTTCGGTCTGATGCTCACCCACCAAAGCATCATCTCTGGCTACGATCGCCCTCGTTACTTCCAGGACACCATGCTTCGAGGCGCCTTCCGCTCTTTCGTGCACGATCACTTCTTCACCACGGCAGGATCAGACACCCTGATGCGCGATGAACTCCACTTCGAGGCTCCCCTGGGCTGGCTGGGGCGCCTCGCTGAGCGCGTTGCCGTGCGATCCCACATGGAAGCCTTTCTGAAGGACCGCAATGCGTCCCTTCAGGCAATCGCCGAAGGTGATGCCGCAACCTGGGGCAGGTTCGTCTCCACCGAACCGCATCACACCAGCCATGTTCACCGTCCGTGATTCCAGGCTGGTCCAGGCTCCCATCGAGCGCTGCTTCGCCCTTTCGACCAACATCGCACTTGTCCAGAAAGAGCTTGGCATGCAGCCGGTCGCCGGCCGTACCTCCGGCTGTGTTGTGGGTGGAGACACCGTGCACTGGAAGGGCTGGCAGCTCGGTTTCCCCAACTTCCATGTTTCATTGATCTCGCAATACCAGCCTCCGTATCACTTCCAGGACCGCATGCTCGCGGGCCGCTTCCGCTTCTTTGCCCACGACCACCACTTCCGGCAGACTGCCAATGGCGTGCTGCTTGATGACGAGGTTCGCTTCGAGATGCCCTTCGGTTTGCCTGGCAGGCTGGTGGGTGGCAGCGTGCTCGTGCCGCATGTGCGCAAGCTTCTGCGGCAGCGCTTTGCCCTGTTGAAAGATCTCGCTGAGGGTGAGGGCTGGCGCGACTACCCTTGCCAGTCAGCGTAGACCGGCTGCCTGCTCTGTCCCGCCGCGCTCATGTACAAGCCTCCGCGCAATAGGCTAGGGTGTAGGGCGAGTCATTCATCACGCGCAACAGAACTCCGGCGAACATCGAAGGGGCGGTAATGGGTCTGCGGGCAAGGCTGGGCGGCATGATGTTCCTCCAGTACTTCATCTGGGGTGCGTGGTATGTCACGCTGAGCACCTGGCTCGCGCGCGGACTCCATCTTTCCGGCGAGCAGATCGGTCTGGCGGCAGGCTCTACGGCGGTGGGAGCCATGGTAGCGCCCTTTCTTGTGGGCCTGGTAGCTGATCGCTTCTTCGACACACGGCACGTTCTGCTTGCGCTGCATGGCCTGGGGGCCGCGGTGCTGGCGCTGGCCGCGCGGCAAGTCACCTTTACCCCCGTGTACAGCCTGCTGCTGGTGTACGCGTTGCTGTATATGCCGACTCTGGCACTGACCAACTCCCTGGCCTTTCGGCAGATGAGCGACCCCAAGACGGAGTTCGGGCCCGTCCGCGTGCTGGGCACCGCGGGCTGGATCGTGGCAGGGCTGCTGGTGGGAACGCTGGGTCTGGAAAGCACGGCACATCCCATGCAGCTGGCTGCCGGAGTTTCGGGCATCATGGCCCTGTACTGCCTTACGTTGCCCGCGACGCCGCCGCTGGCCGAAGGACAGAGCGCCCTGTCGCCACGGGAGGCCCTGAGCATTCTGCAGGAACGGCCTGTGGCCATCTTTGCCTTTGCCTCCTTTTTGATCTGCATCCCGCTTCAGTTCTATTACGCCTTCACCAACCTGTTCTTAAACGAGGCCGGCGTGAGCAATGCCGCGGGCAAGATGACGGGGGGCCAGTTTTCCGAGCTCGGCTGCATGTTGCTGATCCCATGGTTCTTTCGCCGGCTGGGCGTTAAGGGCATGCTCCTCGCCGGCATGTCCGCCTGGGTCATTCGCTACCTTTGCTTTGCTTATGGCGGCGTCGACGGCCGTGTGTGGATGCTGTGGCTGGGCATTCTGCTCCACGGGATCTGCTATGACTTCTTTTTCGTCACCGGGCAGATCTATATCGACCGCAAGGCACCGCTGGCGCTCCGTGCGGCAGCACAGGGCCTGATTACCTTTCTGACGTACGGAGTCGGCATGTTTGTGGGGTCGTGGGCTTCAGGGGGTGTGGTGCAGCACTACTCGGTGGCTACGGCGGGAGCGGAAGCGACAGGCCATCAGTGGACCTCGATCTGGCTGGTGGCCGCGGGGGCCTCGGTGTTTGCGCTGCTGCTGTTTGCCGCCCTGTTCAAGGATGAGCGCGACGCCCGCAGCGGGGTGGAAACGCCGGCAACGGAGGCCTTTGCAGCCGAGGCGCCCTTATGAGGCACGAGGCGGAAGGGGGAAACGCGTGCAGATAGGCCTGTTTACGCCGGTGTTCCAAAAGATCACCCTGGAAGAACTGCTGTTGAAGATCAAGCGGTACCCGGCCATCACCAGCCTTGAGCTGGGCGTTGGCGGCTGGCCGGGGTCGTCGCACGTGGAGGTGGAGGCCCTGATGGCGAGCGGGGAAAGCCGGCGGGAGTTTCTGGCCAAGATTCGCGATGCAGGGCTGGAGATCAGTGCGCTTTCCTGCCATAACAACCCGGTCCATCCTGTGGGCGAGATCGCACAACGTGACGACGCTACCCTGCGCCGGGCGATTCGCCTGGCGGAGCATCTCGGTGTGCGAACGGTGGTGACCTTCTCGGGCTGCCCTGGCGGCAGTGCGGCGGACAGAACGCCCAACTGGATTGTTGCGCCGTGGCCGCCGGAGTTCGCCGAGGCGCTGGCATGGCAATGGGGTGAGCGCCTCGTGCCGTACTGGCGCGAGCTGCAAGCGGTGGCGAGCGGCGCGGGCGTGCGCGTTGCCCTTGAAGCGCATCCGGGGTTCTGCGTGTATAACGCTGAGACACTGTTGCAGCTTCGCGCCGCGGCGGGCGAGGCCATCGGGATCAACCTCGACCCGAGCCACCTCTGGTGGCAGGGCGTGGCGATCCCTGAAGCGATCGGCGCGCTGACGGGATCCATCTTTCACTTCCACGCCAAGGACGTGGCCTTTTTGCCAGCAAACCAGGCGCGTAACGGCGTTCTTGACCCGAAGAGCTACGACCGGATGGCGGAGCGCTCCTGGCTGTTCCGCAGCGTGGGCTGGGGGCACGGGGAAGACCAGTGGAAGGCGATCATCAGCGCCCTGCGGCTGGCCGGGTATGACGGCGTGCTCAGCATTGAGCATGAGGACGCGCTTTTGTCGATCCACGAAGGGCTTTCCGCCGCGGTCGCAATGCTGTCCCGCGTGGTGCTGCGTGAGCCTGCCGTGGAGCCATGGTGGCTTTGAACGAAACAGGGTGTGGGTAAGGGAGAAAACATGGTGCAGGATCAGGTGGAACGGCGTACGGGCAGTCTCGACAGAAGAAGTTTTTTACGGATGGGCGCGGCCGCCGTGGCGTGCGGGGCAGCTGCCCTGCCGGGCAAGCGAGCGATGGCGAACCCTCTGGGGTTGCCCCTGGGGTTGCAGCTCTACTCGGTCCGGGAGATGCTCGCCAAAGACTACCTGGGCACCCTGAAGCAGCTCGCCGCGATCGGGTATCAGGAGGTGGAAGCGGCCGGCTTCTACGGGCACACGCCGGAGGAGGTGAGGGCGGCCATGTCTGCCGCCGGGCTTTCGCTGGTCAGCGCGCACTACTCCGCAAATGACCTTGGCAGGAGCTTCGATCAGACCCTCGCCTTCTGTAAGGCGCTGGGGCTGCAGTACATGATCTGCTCGTTCCCGGGCATCAAGGATCCCGCGAGGCTTCAGGGCAAATCCTTCCGCAGCCAGGTGGAAAGCTTCACCATGGAGGACTACCGCTGGAATGCGGAGCGGTTCAACGAGTGGGGGCGCAAGGCACAGGCGGTGGGCATAAGGTTCGGGTACCACAACCACACCATGGAGTTCGCGCCGCAGGGCGGCGTGGTGCCCTTCGACGAGATGATCCGGCTTACGGACCCGGCACTGGTGACCTTTGAGATGGACTGCGGCTGGGTGACCGTAGGCGGCGGCGACCCCGTAGCCTACCTGCACAAATACCCCAAGCGCATTTCCATGTTGCACATCAAGGATTTCAAGACGACCAGCCACCCTGCCACCGTCACCGATCCCCCACCCGCGGCGGAGCTGGGGCGCGGTACCGTGGACTTCCGCGACATCTTCCTGGCCGCCAAGGGTGCCCAGATCCGCCATGCCTTTGTGGAGCAGGAAAGCTTCAACCTGGCCCCGATGGAGTCCCTGCGCATCGACGCGAACTACATCAAGAACCTGCCCTCCTAGGGCGGGTGCAGCCCAGCGTGCCGCGGCTTGTCCATGTGAACGCCGCAGGAGCGCAGCCGGTAAACCGTTTACACTGGCCCAGCCGTGCTGTGCGGTGCGCAACGGTGCGCTTGCAAGGCGAGGGCGAAGAGAAAGGCGAGTACGGTGGACATGAAGCACACAGCGGTAGCTCCAGCGCGGGTGAACCTCATCGGCGAGCACACGGACTATACAGGTGGTCTCGTTTTGCCGATGGCGATACCCTTTTACACGGAGGCGACCGCTGAACCGGCTACGGATGGCGCGTTTCGTTTCCGGAGTGAGCGCTTTCCGGGCGAACACATGGAGCGTCCGGAGGACCGTAAAGGCCGGCTGGGCGACTGGAGCGATTACCCGGTGGGCGTGCTGCGAGAGCTTGAAGCGAAAGGGCTGCAACCGGAGCCCTTTTCGCTGAGCCTGCGCGGCGATGTGCCGCTGGGCAGCGGCCTGAGCTCTTCGGCGAGTGTGGAGGTCGCCACCGCGTTCGCGCTGCTGGCCCACATGGGCAAGGAAATGCCCGCCAAAGACATCGCCCTGCTGTGCCAACGGGCTGAAAACCACTTCGTGGGCGCGCCTTCGGGCATCATGGATCAGACCGTCATCGTCATGGCAGAACAAGGGCACGCCCTGCTGCTGAACACCCGCACGCTTGAGCATGAGCTGGTCGCCATGAACCGTGGCGCGATTGCGGAGTCGGCCATTGTGGTGTGCAACTCCATGGTGAAGCATTCCATCGGCGGTGGGGAATACGGCAAGCGGCGGCAACAGCTTGAAGCAGGGCAGGCCGCGATCGTAGCGGCCCATCCCGGCATCCGGGACCTGGGTGACGCCAGGGAGACCGATCTGGAAGATGTGCGCGGTGTGCTTTCCCCGGAAAGCTACAAGCGGTGCCGCCATGTGATCACGGAGAACGGCCGGGTTCACCAGATGCGCGACGCGCTGGAAGCAGGGAATGCCGAGCGTGCAGGCCAGCTGATGCTGGTTGCCCATGCCAGCGAGCGTGACGACTTTGAGTGTTCCGTTGAAGAGGTCGACTTCCTGGTGGACACGGCAGCCAGTCTCCCTGGCTGCTACGGCGCGCGTTTGACCGGAGGAGGCTTTGGCGGATGCACGGTGAACCTGGTGCGCAAGGAGGCCACAGAGGCCTTTGTGGAGAAGCTGCGTGCGGCGTATCTGTCCAAGTACCGCATTGACGCCGATGTATTCATCTGTGAACCCGTGGACGGGGCCTTGCGGCGGGCACAAAAAGCCGGGGTGGCGAGGGCTTGATGGTAGAACTCGAGCAGGTTTTCAAGGAAGCACCGCATCGTCGATGGAATCCGCTGCGGGGTTCCTGGGTCGTTGTCAGCCCGCACCGGACCCAGCGTCCGTGGCAGGGCCAGCCCGAGACGCCGGCGGCCCCGGCCGCCCTGCGCTTTGATCCCGCGTGCTACCTGTGCCCGGGAAACGAGCGCGCAGGCGGCCATCGTACTCCCGAGTACACCGGGACCTACGTCTTCGAGAACGACTTCGCCGCGCTCAAGAGCGATGTGCCCGCTGCCAGCATGGACGTCGAGGCGGCGGGGCTGCTTCGTCCACAGACCGAGCGCGGTGTATGTCGCGTACTGTGCTTTGACCCACGGCATGACCTGACGCTGGCCACCATGGAGGTCGCCGCGATCGAGCGCGTCGTGGGGGAGTGGGCGGTCCAGGAGGCCGAGCTCGGCGGCCGCGAAGGCATCCAGTACGTCCAGATCTTTGAAAACCGGGGTGCCATGATGGGGGCAAGCAATCCGCATCCCCACGGCCAGATCTGGGCGACAGAACACCTGCCGGACGAGCCAGCGCTGGAACTCAGCGCCCAGCGGAGCTACCTCCAGGAGCATG
>CAXTRM010000119.1:2574-4195 GCA_964246625.1 uncultured Acidobacteriaceae bacterium | reverse complement strand
GCCCGCGTATCTTGAACTGGAGCTGGCGCAAGGGCAGCGTGTGGTCGCGCAGAACGAGCATTGGGTAGCCCTGGTGCCGTTTTGGGCGGTTTGGCCGTTTGAGCTCATGCTTGTGCCGCGTGTGCAGGTGGCCAGCATCGCCGCGCAGAGTCCGGAACAGCGCTCCGGTTTGGCCCGGATTTTGAGCACCGTGACTCAAGGCTATAACCAGGTCTTCAGCACACCGTTTCCTTACTCGATGGGCTTTCATCCCGCGCCCTTTGACGGCCAGGAGCACCCGGAATGGACCTTGCACGCGCACTTCTACCCACCATTGCTGCGCTCGGCCACGGTTCGCAAATTCATGGTCGGCTTTGAGCTGTTGGGCATGCCCCAGCGTGACATCACCCCGGAGCTTGCGGCGGAAACGCTGCGCGCCGCGGTGGCAAAGGCCCAGGGATAAGGAAGAACGACGCACCATGGAGAGGGGAACAGGCGCATGAAGATTGTCGTGACGGGCGGGGCTGGCTACATTGGGGGCACGGTGGCAACACTGTTGATGCAGGCTGGCCACGAGGTCACCATCATCGACAGCCTGGTACACGCCGAGCGCAGGTATGTGCCAGCGGGGGCGACCTTTGTGGAGGCCGACCTCGCCGAGCGGGACAAGGTGGAACAGGTGTTGCGTGACAGCGGTGCGGAAGGTGTTTTTCACTTTGCCGCGCTAATCGAGGCCGGCGAGTCCATGCAGAAGCCGGAGATCTACTTCCGCAACAACACCGCTTCCACCATGTCCCTGCTGGAAGCCATGCATGCGGCGGGCGTCACCAAGCTCGTGTTCAGCTCAACGGCCGCGGTCTACGGCGAGCCGGCGTTTGTGCCTATCCCGGAGAACGCCGCTTTGCAACCGACCAACGCCTATGGGGAAAGCAAGCTGCTGGTGGAGCAGATGCTGATCTGGCTGCACCGCATCCACGGCCTGCGTTACGCGTCCCTGCGGTACTTCAACGTTGCCGGCGCCCTGCCGGGCCGCGGCGAGGCGCATGAGCCGGAAACGCACATCATCCCGCTGATTCTGGATGTGGCGCTGGGCAGGCGCGAAAAGATCTTTATCTATGGAGACGACTACCCGACGCCAGACGGCACCTGCATCCGTGACTACGTGCATGTGGTCGATCTTGCCGACGCGCACATGCTGGCCTTCCATGCCCTTTCTGACAAGGACAAGCTAATTCTGAACCTCGGGAACGGGGCAGGTTTTTCCGTGAAGGAGGTCATCGAGGCGGCCCGCAAGGTAACCGGCCATCCCATTCCGGTCGAGGTCAAAGCCCGCCGTGCAGGAGATCCGGCCCGCCTGGTGGCCAGCTCGGAGGAAGCCAAGCACGTGCTGGGCTGGACACCGAAACGCGCCGACCTGAACAGCATCCTGCGGGATGCCTGGGCCTGGCATCAGCAGCGCTACACCTAGCGACCATACAGAGCGGGCACCCGCCTTACTCGAACCACCGCGTGATCTGCCAGAAGCGCGGCGGCGGAGGGAGAGCAGGCAAGCTGCAGCCCTCGCCTGGGCAGCAGGTCGCCTTGTCCAGCCCGGTCAATTCACAGTGCTCAGGCGGCTGCGACGCTGGAGGCTCACCGCAGC
>CAXTRM010000119.1:492-2564 GCA_964246625.1 uncultured Acidobacteriaceae bacterium | reverse complement strand
TTGTCATGGTAGCCACGGTCCAAGGTGAAGTACGTCTGCACCTGGTATGCGCGTGTGGCTTTCAGCCGAGCGACCAGGGGGTTGCCGATCTCCGGCTTGAAGCTCGGATTGCCCAGAACAGTGTCTTCCACGACCAGAAATCTCGGATGCTGCAGCAAAAATGAGTCGATAGATTCGAGACGGTCGGCGAAGTAGCCGGCCTTCTTCCAGTTCTCCATCAGGTGAAATTGCGTGACCTCCAGCCAGCGCGCCTTGGGGCTGATCGCGTACGGCCAGTCCAGCAGAAAGGTGTAGCGGACAGGCGACGCGGCTTCCGTGCTCAGCAGTCCTGTAAAGGTGAAGCCATCTTCTACGACCACGGGCAGGTCCGGCGGCAGGTGCTGCGTCAGGGATCCGGTGAAGTCCACAGCGGAAGGCGTGTACTGCACAACGTGGTGAAACACCCAGAACACAAGAGCCAGGGCGAAGGCGGCGGTGGCGGCGCAGACACCCAGGGCCGAGCCGGCCGGCCAGCGTCGGCGAAGCGCCTTTACCGGAGAGCCCGCGTTGCTCCACAGCAGCTCTGCTGTCAGGCAGGCGACCCCAATGGCCACCGGCTGAAGATAGCGGTCCGTAAAAAGCCAGGTTGCGACCAGGCCTTCTATCAGCAGCCCAACAGGAACCAGCAAAAGGCAGCCAGCGGCCACATAAAGCCCCTGGCGCTGCCGGAAGCTTCTACGCAGCCCTTCACGCAGGCTAGCCGGGGAGCGTAGGCTCAGCAGCGTTGCCCAAAGCAGAAGGATGACCAGGACAAGCAGGATCTCAGGACTGCCGGCTGAGTAGCCGCCCACGATCTGCCAAAGCGAGGGCCGCGCCGTCCAAAAGTGCGGTTTACCAACCTGTCCTGCGGCGATGATGGAGGTTCGTTCCGGGATAAGCAAAAGCCACCCAGCGGCAGCGGCCAGGTAGAGCCGCCAGCGGCGTCGTCCCCGCAGTTGATCCAGCGCTACCACAGCCAGCAGGAGGAAGAAGCTGTAAACCACGCCCAGCAGGTGGCTCGTGGTCAGCAAGCCATGGATCAGAAAGGCGAACCCATAGAAACGCCGCGGCGTCGGATCGGTCTGCGCATCCAGCCGCACCGCCAGCCAAAGGGCAAGGGCAGTACCCAGCACCAGCAGCCCATAGAAGCGGCCTTCGATGTAGTGCATGGTGAGGGGTGGGCTGAAGAACATGGTGTTGAAGGTCGCAAAGGCGACGACCCAGGCAGGGTAGAAGCGCCGCAACGTAGCCCACAGCGTCACAAAAGCCAGGCCGAAGCAGGTCGAGGTGAAGAGCCGGAAGGTGAGGACGGAGGCCCCCAGGACACCGAACCAGGCCCGGCCCAACAGGTAGAACGAGAAACCGCCGCCATCGGCACCCAGGTTCCATGCCTGCACCATGTGGTGCCATGAGGGGTCCCGCAGCAGCATCCAGCCCAGCATCTCGTCTTCCCAGAAGATGCGCCCGCGGGAGTTGGCCACGGTCACGGCGAGGGTCAGCAGAAACCCCACAAGCATGCCCGTGTAGTCCGGCCAGGAAAGACGATGCTGCAACTGGCGCGACACTGCAGCGGCGCTATGCTGGCGGGCCGCGCGATTCGGGGAAGACGGGGTCGGCGAGGAGGCAGCCAGGGCCAACGCGCGGCCTTGCTGTGCAGGATCAAACGGCATGAACGTGAATGTCCTTTGTGCTCGTCCAGCGCCAAAACAGGCGCCTTTACGAGGGCTGACGCCGGCTGGCGCGCTACCGGACACCACAGCCCAACCTTGATATCATCAGAGCGTACCACCTCCGGTTTGCTCTCGTGTTCTTCACATGAGCACCGTTCCCCTCTGCGGGCTGAGGGCCACCAGAGATACTTCAGCGCCGCGGAGCCCGTCTTTCATGTCCACCGAACTTGCATGGCTACCGGAGCTCGCTGACTGGCCAGGTCTCCTGGAGGCTGCCCGGCACGAACCCGTGGCCCAGGCCTTTGCAAGCTTCAGCAAGCTCGCCAACAGCCGCATGGACTTCGTGCGTGCAGGCAAGCTCGACAAAGCCGTTCAACGCTACAT
>CAXTRM010000119.1:0-482 GCA_964246625.1 uncultured Acidobacteriaceae bacterium | reverse complement strand
CTACATGGCCGCGCTTCCGGGCGAGGTGCAACTGCCGTTCCCTGTGATCAGGTTGGCGCTGCTGGGGTCTTCCACGCTGAGCCATCTGCTGCCCTCCATCCGCTTGGGGGGGCTGCGGCGGGGGCTCCTGTTTGAGCTCTACGTGGGCCCCTACGGCCTTTACCGTCAGGAGTTGGCCAACCCGGCCTCCGGGCTGTTCCAGTTCCATCCCGATGTGGTCGTTTTCGCCTTTGACGCACAGCATCTTGCGGGCGGGGACAACGCGAGCGCGGCAACGGCTCTGGCGGACATCCGGCAGTGCTGGCAACTCGCCCGGCAAAGCCTGGACTGTCGGGCAGTTCTGCAACAAACCGTCCTGCCACGGTTTCCCTCGCTGCTGGGCAACAACGAGGACCGCTTGCCGACCTCACCGGCAGCTATCGTGGCGCAGATCAACAGGGACCTCCGCGCGGCGGCCGCCGAGTACGAGGCCTGGCTTGAAG
>CAXTRM010000118.1:4968-10460 GCA_964246625.1 uncultured Acidobacteriaceae bacterium | reverse complement strand
CTCAAAGAACGTCACACCGCGTGTAAACGTCACCAGCTGATGTCCCTGTGCGTCATGAAGCACGTTGGAGGTCGACCCAAGCTGGTCGGTTGCTGCGCCGCGAAATACCTCTTTAGCTGTGCTGAGTGGCGTGCCCCGCTGCCATCGCTTAATCACAAACGGGTATCCGGACGCAGTCATCGTGCCCGCACCCCAGTCCCGGTCTACCAGCAGCGTGTTCTTGTCTACCCAGCTGATCCCCTGTTTGCTATGCGGCAGCACCAGTCCGCCCTGAACGAACTTGCCCGCTTTCAGATCGAACTCGCGCTCGGTGCTTGCGTCCTCCCCACCCGCCGAGAGCGCCATCATGCAGTACTGGTCGCCCGGATAGAGACAGCTCTCGCCATGGAGCACCCAGCCTGTGTTCTCGGCTTTCCCTAGCGCATCGAGGTCGATCAGCGTGTGCCAGTGGGGCGTCTCTGTCTGGTAGTCCTGAACAGTTGTTCTGCGGTACAGGCCGCGCGGATGATCCTTGTCACGCCACAGGTTGTACACATCGTTGCCCTGCAGCTCGGGCATAGGCAGCCGTCGTGGGTCCTCTTCCGCCTTCAGGGCATCCGCGAGGTATGGCTTGTAGTGCGGATCTGCTTCCAACACCGCCGCCGTCTTTGCGTTCTCCGCGTTTACCCAGTCCATGGCGCGAGCACCGTTGGCATTCTCGAGCCAGAGATACTTGTCCCCGCTATCAGGGTTTGCGTTCGGGCCTTGACGCTGGGCGGACATTGTCCCTGCCGCACAGCAGATCGCAAGCGCTGTGGCCGCGACAACGGGCCCGAGGCGTTCGTGCAAGGGCAGAGAAGGGCGCATTCGGCAGGCAAATTGCAGCAAAAAGGGACCTCTTCGGTGGTAGCAGTGATACCGCTTACTCTATCAATGCCGAGGAGGTCCCTGGTGCATGCCAGCCCCTTTATTGTCCAGACGGGGAGGCCAGGGGTGTTCCTACCTTGCGCACCGCCGCGTCCACCACGGCAAACAGCAACTGGTCGGTGTCGGCCCTGGCTGCCGTTTTGATCATCTGCCCAACCCGTCTTCCGGCGGCGTCCGATTCCGGCAATTGGAGGTTCCGGTTCTTGGCCGAGATCTCGGCCAGCTGCGTCACCATCTCGAAGAAAGTAGCTTCGTTTTTTCCGCTCAGCACCCACGCCTGGTGCACCGTGGACATAAGGAGTTGGTCCGTCGTCCAGTTCTGTGCTCCCGCAGTTTGGCCTGCGGCGGAGGCTGGGGCAATGTTGCCCTGTGTTTGCTGGGCAAAGGAAAGTGGAGCCACTGCCATCAGGGCAACGGCGACGGTCGACATCGGTTTCACAAAAGCGCGCATAAGATTCCTCGTTCCAGGAGCAGGGTTACCGTGGGTCATAGCCGTCGCGACGTTCATAGTAATGCCGCTTCATCGTTTGCTGATGCGAATGACCCGCAATGGCACCGATGCCAGCACCCGCGCCACCACCGATCAGCGCGCCCTTAAGGCCGCCGCCAAAAACCGCGCCCAGAGCCGCCCCGCCTGCGCCACCAATCAAGGCGCCTCGCCCCGTTCCTACCCCGTGGCTTTGATACCGGCCGTCGTAGTCACGGCCATGGTCGTAGTACCCATCGCGACCGCCCTGCCGCGCCCCGTTGTAGAAATTGTCATGGTGGTTGTCATGGTGATATTGCGCCTGCGAGATGGGTGCCATCAGCAAGGACAGTGCCACCAACGAGCTTGCCAGAGTGCCAGTTCGTACCTTGAGCATGCCTGCTCCTTTCAGACCGCGTGTCTTGGGTATCTCTGAAAACACTGCGGTCCTGTAGAGCTTCGATGCCACCCCTCCCTGAGAAGAGGCTCTCATCCCGTCCTTTCTCCATCTTCGGGCGTCCTACCCTCCAAGAGGAGAAACATTGCATGAACTACGTCCCACTTGGCACAACGGGTGTCAAAGTATCGCCGATCTGCCTCGGCATGATGACCTACGGCTCGAAAACCTGGCGCGAGTGGGTCCTTGAGGAGGAGGAGTCCCGTCCCTTCATCCAGCGTTCGGTTGAGGCCGGCATCAACTTCTATGACACCGCCGATGTGTACTCCCTTGGCGAATCAGAACGCATCACCGGCAAGCTCCTGCGCGAGTTCCTGCCGCAGCGGGACGACTACGTGCTGGCCACCAAGGTCTTCAGCCCCATGAGCGACAAGCCGAACGACCGCGGCCTTTCGCGCAAGCACATCCATCAATCCATCGACCAGTCCCTCGAGCGTCTCGGCGTGGACTACGTCGACCTTTACCAAACGCACCGCTTCGATCCCAACACCCCGATTGAGGAAACCTGCGAAGCCCTCGACGAAGTTGTCAAAAGCGGGAAGGCCCTCTACCTGGGCGCTTCCAGCATGTACGCCTGGCAGTTCGGCAAGATGCTTGCCTACCAGAAAGTCAAGGGTCTCGCCCAGTTCGTCACCATGCAGAACCACTACAACCTCGTCTACCGCGAAGAAGAACGCGAGATGATCCCGCTCTGCCTCGATCAGGGCGTTGGCTGCATCCCGTGGAGTCCTCTCGCCCGCGGGTTCCTCACGGGCACACGCAAGCGCGAAGATGGCAAATCAGAAACCACGCGCGCCCGCACGGATGCCTTCGGCCACGACATGTACTACCGCGAGACCGACTGGGACATCGTCGATCGCGTCGCCGAGGTCGCCGCGGCCCGTAACGTGAAGCCTGCTCAGATCGCCCTCGCATGGGTGATGGCCAAGCCCGGCATCAGCTCGCCCATCATCGGGGCAAGCAAGATGTACCAACTCGACGAAGCGCTTGGCGCTCTTGATCTGAAGCTCACCCCGGATGAGATCAAGCGGCTTGAAGAGCCCTACGAGCCCCATCCCATTCTGGGACACAGCTAGTAATGCCTCTGCTGGGGGAGTGACGCAACAAGATCTGCGCCCTAAGCTTCAGGTAATTCAGATCGTCCCGGCGCGTGCTGCGGAGAACGCGCCGGGAACGAGCTTGAACATGCAATGTTCTGGCCGTGCGTAGCTGCATCGGCTGCGTCACGGCTCAGAAACACAGAAAAGCATTCAGGAAAACCGCTTGCCGCCGAGTTGTTTCGCAAGCCCACTGCACCACTTCGGCCTGTGCCGTCGCGTCGCGCACCTCGCTTCGCGGTGGCACGGCATCTTCTTTTGCATTCTCTTCTTCGCTTTCGGGGGCGTGCTGGTTGCACCCGTGCATGCTCAGGCTCCTGGCCCCGGAGCAGCCTTGGGCGATCAAAAGGCCGCTGCTGCCCAGGCAGGGCGCTTCCTCGCCGGAAGGCGGAACGCCACTTCCTTCCTGAGCACGGCATCTTCGCAGGAGCAGGCCAGGCTGCAGCGACAGGTCCTGAGCGCCTCACTCCCAAAGGCCAAAGCCGCTGCGGCTGCCAACCTCACCTCTGCCTGGACACCACTTGGACCCGCCACGGTCACCTCAAGTCTGTACGGCGCTGTAACGGGTCGCGTCACCTCGATCGCGCTCGACCCCAATGACCTGTCCGGCAACACCGTCTGGCTCGGAACTACGGGGGGCGGTGTGTGGAAGAGCACAAATGCTGCTGGGACCTCTGCCTCGGTCACCTTCGCACCTTTGACCGACACTCTTCCCGTCTTCGCGCAGAACGCTGGCTCGGCGTTGCTGCCTTCTCTCTCCATCGGCGCCGTTGCCGTCCAGCCAGCGGCCAATCCCATCGTTCTTGCCGGCACGGGTGATCCGAACGAAGCCACGGATTCGTACTACGGCGAGGGAATCCTTCGCTCCGCCGACGGGGGCCAAACCTGGACGCTCGCCTACCAGACTCAGGACGGTACAAACGGCAAGCATCCGCTAACCGGGCTGGCCACCTCGGGGCTTGCCTTCAGCACGGCGACACCATCACTCGTTGTCGCTGCGATGACGAGCTCCGCGGAAGGCGTGACCGTGGGCGCCAACCTCAATCAGGCCGTTCCAGGGCTTTACTTCTCGACCGACGCTGGTCTTACTTGGCAAACGGCCCTCGTCCGGGACGGGACACAGTACATTCAGGCGCCGTCGGCTGTCGGGACCGACCTCACCGGAGCTCCCGCCACCTCTGTGGTGTGGATCCCGCAGCGACATCTCTTCGTCGCCGCGCTCCGCTTCCACGGCTACTTCAGCTCTCCTGACGGCCAAAACTGGACGCGTCTCATTCACCAGCCCGGTAACACCCTGACGGTGGCTAACTGCCCAACTGGATCGGCAGGCCAGGGCAGTATCAACTGCCCCATCTATCGGGGAACACTTGCTGTACAACCCGCGACAGGGGACCTGTACGCCTTGACGGTCGATGCCGGCGAGGCTGACCAGGGCCTTTGGCAGGACCTTTGTGCCGCGAGCAACGGCACTTGCGCCTTCGCGTCACCTATGTTCACCACCCGCCTGGACACGGGAGCTTTGGAGGCAGGGCAAGGGGCGCCCGGCTCTTCTACCCAGATCTTTCAAGGCAGCTATAACCTCGCGCTTGCCGCCGTTCCTGCGGCCGCCAATGGCACGCTGCTTCTCGCCGGCACTCTCGATCTGTACCGCTGCTCCCTGGCCGCCGGGGCAGCGTCCTGTAGCTTTCGCAACACAACCAACGCCGGCAACGGCTGCAACGCGCCGGCGGCAGTCGCTCCCGCACAGCATGCCCTTACCGCCCTTCCGCTCAACTCCGGGGGGCCGCTCGTGTTTGTCGGCAACGACGGCGGTCTCTGGCGATCAACCGACGGCATCGCCGAAACAGGCTCCGCTTGCGCCAGCACCGACGCGGCTCACTTCCAGAATCTGAACGCCGGTATCGGTGCCGGGGGTTCCCTTGCCGAGATCGTCGGCTTTGCCCAGGACCCTAGTCAGGGTCACACGTTGCTGGCCGGCCTTGGCACGCTTGGTTCCGCCGCCAGCTTTGGTGCAACCGGGGCCGCATCGTGGTCTCAACTCTCTGCCGGGCAAGGCGGCCAGCCGCTGATCGATCCAGTCTCACCGGCCAATTGGTATCTTTCTGTCGGGGCAGGGATCAACCTGAAAGCGTGCACCCTTGGTTCCGCTTGCACCGCCGCCAATTTCAACGGCTCGGCAGATGTGGGCGCGATCCAAACCAGCTACGACGCTGCCCTGGTCAGTGCGCCCATGCTGCTGGATCCACAGGCGCCTACCAGTTTGCTCACCGGCACATGCAGAGTCTGGCGAGGCCCGGCCCAGACTGGCTCCAGTTGGAGCAGCCTCAACGCCCTCAGCCCGGCCTTCGACAATGCCGGATCTCCTTGCACAACGTCGAGTGCCCTCCTTCGTTCCATGGCTGCAGGCGGTCCGGTCGCCTCGTCGGGCACAACCGCAAACCTCGGCTCCAAGGTTCTGTATGTCGGCATGGCAGGCGCCCCGGATGGCGGGGGTACCCTCCCCGGTCACGTCCTGATGACAAAGACCGCTGATCTCGCCAGCAATGGCCAACCCTGGACCGATATC
>CAXTRM010000118.1:0-4958 GCA_964246625.1 uncultured Acidobacteriaceae bacterium | reverse complement strand
CCCCGTCGGTAACAGCAGCTTCAGCTTCAACGCCTCGCAGTTCGACGTTTCCTCGCTTGTGGTCGACGCACACGACAGCACTGGAGCGACGGTCTATGTCACCCTCATGGGCTTCGGGTCGAGCCCTCATCTGTATCGCTCCACGGACTTCGGAGCTCACTGGAACGCGATCGACGCAAATCTGCCCATCGTTCCCGCCAATGCCCTCGTCGTCGATCCAAACGACGCCAACACCGTCTATGTCGCCCTGGACACCGGGGTCTACGTGACGCAGGCTGTGGCAACCTGCACCAGCCAGAACTGCTGGAGCCTTTTGGGAAGTGCCCTGCCGAACGCTCCAGTGACCCAACTCCAGGCAGGCGCCCAACTCCCAACCGGCGATGGGCGGGTCGGTATGCTGCGGGCTGCCACCTATGGACGCGGTCTCTGGGAAACCCCGCTTCTAACCGCGCACAGCTCCGTCCAGCCGGAACTGAGCGCCTCGCCGGCCTCGCTCAGCTTCCTTGCCCAGCCCGTCAGCACGCAAAGCGACGCACTCTCTGTCACACTGCTGAGCTACGGTAACGTCCCGGTCAGCATCACCTCCGTCCTTGTTACCGGAGACTTCGCCGAAACGGACACCTGTGCCAACCAGACCCTCCCGGTAGGGGGCAACTGCACCCTCGCTATCCGCTCTACGCCCACCGCTACTGGCGGCCGCTCAGGCCTCCTCACGGTGTACGGCACCATGCCGGGGGGACAGGTCACCGTTTCGCTCTCCGGTACGGGGACCGCTCCCCCTTCCATCCTCCTCACGCCCGTCCAACTCACCTTTGCGCCTACCTTGGTCAGGCAGACCACGCCCTCTCAGATCGTCACGATCTCAAACACCGGCGGCAACACCGCCACACTGCAAACACCCACGGTCAGTGGAGACTTTGCGATCTCCGCCAACACCTGCGGCACCTCGCTGCCGTCGCAGACCGGCTGTTCGGTCGCGATCACCTTTACGCCCACCACCAGTGGCTCGCGCAGTGGTGTGTTGGCGATCACTGACAGTGCTGGCTCCCAGACCGCGCAACTTGCAGGCGTCGGCCAAAGCCCGGCCACGGACACCCTGTCCTCGGCCTCACTTACCTTTTCCGCGCAACAGGTAGGCACAACCAGCGCCGCGCAGCAGGTAATCCTCACAAACGCGGGTGACGTCGCGCTGAGTCTCGTCACGGCGGTGATCACCGGGGGTGACTTCACCGCCACAAACAGTTGTGGTACCTCGCTGGCGGCTCATAGCAGTTGCGCCGTCAACGTTTCCTTTGTCCCTACCGCGGTCGGCACACGTACCGGTCAGCTCCAAATCTCCGATCAGTTCCGGGTACAGAACGTCTCATTGTCCGGCGCCGGCTTGGCCCCGGCCGGTGTCTCCCTGAGCCCTTCCGTGATCGACTTCGGCGCCACCGGCGTCGGCACCAACTCATCCAGCTCCACAATCACACTGACAAACAACGGTGGTGAGCCGCTGCTGATCAGCGCTACCACTCTGAGTGGCCCCTTTAAGCTCGCCTCCACCACCTGCAGCACCTCGCTGCCGCCTGCTGCCGCCTGTTCGTTCACCCTGTTCTTTGCTCCCAACGAACCCGGGGCAGCTACGGGCACTCTTGTAGTTGCCGACAACGCTTCCTCAGCAAAGCAAACCGTAAACTTGAGCGGTATGGGCATCGACTTCGCGCTTGCCGCTGATGGGCCGGTCGGTCAAAGCATCGCCAGTGGCTCTATCGCCACCTTTCCCTTGGAGATGACCTCGGTGAGCGGCCTCAGCGGTGCCGTCGCACTTACCTGTGCCGGCGCCCCTGCAAACGCGGTCTGCACCATCAATCCTGCATCAGCCCAACTCGGCGGCAGGGTAGCCATCGCGGTTACCCTGCAAACCGGTCTGGTGGCATCGGGCGAACATCATCGTCCCACGGTGCCGGCTCACGCATCGCAGGTACTGCTGTGCCTTCTGGTCTCCCCCTTGCTCCTGTTCCGACGAAAGGCTCCCCTACGGCGTACCGGGATCGCCTTGCTGGGTTGCGGGCTGTTCGTTCTGCTCACGGCAGCCACCGGCTGCGGCTCCACTCGCCTCATTCCTATTGGTGGCTCCGGCGCTGGGGGTGGTTCCGGGAGCGAGGCCCCCACCACGCCGGGGACGTACCCCCTCGTAGTGACCGGCTTATGCGATGGGGTAACGCACACCGT
This sequence comes from uncultured Acidobacteriaceae bacterium, assembly GCA_964246625.1. Classification (GTDB taxonomy): domain Bacteria; phylum Acidobacteriota; class Terriglobia; order Terriglobales; family Acidobacteriaceae; genus Granulicella. The sequence goes on along the minus strand of CAXTRM010000118.1, from coordinate 2,744 downwards.
GCAGCTAACCCTTACCGTGAGCCCGAGCTGAAGGTGCTACAACCTCGCCGGCGTGCCCGGGACTACCGTTCGAAGACAATCATGTAGTCGTTCTGGTCGCCTTTGGTGAAGTCGTACAGGCCGACGTAGTGGAACCCTGCGCCTTCCACCTCATGCCGCACGATGTCTGCATTGATGCCGTGGTCTGCCCCGTTACCCGGGTGATCGATGATGCCGAGTCGGCCGCCGGACTTCAAGGCGCGCCGTACGACCTCAAGCAGCGCTGCCGGATGTGCGACCTCGTGGTACACCCGAAGCATCACCGCCGCGTCCAGCGAGTCGGCAGGCAGCTTCGGGTCATCCGGCGTGCCGAGCACCGGTGTGATCTGTGGAAGGTGCTCCCGTTGCGCCCGGTCCCGAATCGCTTCGGTTGCATGCGAGTTGATGTCTTCCGCGAGGACTCGTCCTCCCGGCCCTACCCGCCGCGCCGCCCTGACCGAAAACCAGCCTCCGCCGGCCCCGATATCGGCCACGCGCGAACCTGGGTGCAACCGCAACTCGTCCATGACCCGGTCGATCTGAAGCAACCTGTCGCGGTTCGGCTCTTCGAAGACGCTGAGGTCTCCCGTGTACGGTGTGCTGGTTGGGTGCTCCGGGGCAGGTGCGGGCGTTTGCGCTGGAAGCCCGGCGACCCAAACAGCGGCAAGCAGCAAAACGAGGCGTGAACGGGACATAGGCCGTTAGACGCTCAGCTCGCAGCGGCGGCCCGCGGTCCCGTTCGAATCTTTTGCATCCCCGCACCTTGCCAGCGGCGTATAAGCGGAAGAAGGCGAACGATGGTGGATGCAGGCGAATTCCGGAGCATGATCGAGCAGCACCAGCGCATGGTGTTCTCCATCGCTTTGCGCATCGCCCGGGATCACGGCATCGCCGAAGAGATCGCACAGGATGTTTTCCTGGAGCTTTACCGGTCAGGGGAAAAGATGCAAAGCGCTGACCATGTCCGTTTCTGGTTGCGCCGGGTTGCCGTCCACCGGGCGACGGATGCGCTGCGCCGCCAAACACGCCAACCCGAGGTCGGCGCCGAAGAATGGCTGGATGAGCAGCACGGGGCCGTCAGCGAGTGGACGCCTGCGCTGAACGACAGCGTCGTTGTCCGGCTGGAAACGATGGTCGGCACACTGCCTGAAGCGATGCGAGTGGCCGTTGTGCTCCGTTATGGAGAAGACATGTCGCCGGATGAGATCGCTCAGCTTCTTGGCCAGCCTGTGCCCACGGTGAAAAGCAACCTGCAACGGGGCCTCAAAGTTTTGCGGCAAAAAGCCGCGGTCACCCTGAAGGAGTACGTACGTGAACAACGGGCCTGAGAAAATTCCTTCTGGAAAACGCACCGGCCTGGCCTCATCCGGAGCCGGCGAGTACCCGCCTGGGCAAGATCGCCCCGCGTCCCTTCAAAGGGAGACCGAAGAAGCGCCCAACGCGCAATTGGAAGCGGTTCTCCGACATGCGCTCGCGCGGGTTGACCCACCCTCGGACCTCGCGGATCGCATCCTCGACCGGATCAGCACCCCGGAAGAGCTGCAAAGTCTGTTCGGGGCGCAAAGCAGTGGAAAGCTGCTGCATTGGCCGCAAAGCCGGGTGTGGATCACCTGGGTGGTCGCGGCCGCCCTGCTGCTCGGCGTCTTCGGCGGCGGTATCGTGGTGCGTCGTGTGCGCGAACAGCAACGCCGCATCGTCCAGGCTACCCAGCAGTTCCAAACCACCGAACGCATCACCGTTCGTGCCCTGGCGCAGGCACGGGAACAATTGCACCGGGCCGGTGTGCCACTCACGTTGGACTAGTGCCCGCACTCACAATGTCAGGATCCACGATCTACAAGGGAGAACGCGTCAATGAAGAGCCTCATGCACAGCCTCGCCATGCCATACCTTCACGCGGCCACTATGGGTCCATTGGCCGTTGCGCTCTGCGGTGTGTCGCTGCTCAGCGCACAACGGCCCATGGTCACCGCTTTGGCTGGCCGTGCTACCTTGCACCGCGTCGTCGCAACTCAGCCTGAGGCTGCCGCTCCGCCCCTGCCGGATCCACCCCAGGGCGGTCAGGCCACCTCGGCGCCTCTCCGGGATGACTTGTTTGCCGGCACGGAAAAGTTCGCCAAGGGCGCTACCGAAGCCACCGAGGTCAACATGGATCCGGACGCCCTCAACCTGGTCGGCGGCCCGCAGTCCAACCACGCGCACAACATGCTCCTCAACGTGGTTCGCAGCTACAGCTATGACAAGCCCGGCATGTACAACATGGCCGACGTCGATGAGTTTCGCCACAAGCTCGAAGGCTCCGACTGGCACTGCTCGGTACACACCCGTGATCTCAAGTCCGGCGAATCCACTGACATCTGCAGCCGGCGCCGTGCCCCGGACATGATCGAGCAGGCCATTATCACCGTGGAGCCCCGAGAGCTCACCTTTATTCACCAGATCCGCAAGGCCAATGGGCAGGGTGGCAGCCTCGACGTCAACGGTCTCCCCGGTCTCACCATGCTCTCACCCGACCTTTCCGCGACCCTGTCCACAAGGCTCTCCATGCAGACCCTGCGACCGGCCCTGCGTGCGGAACTGTTAGCCTCCGCTGCCGCCCTCCGCTCCACCCTGCCATCCCTTGCCATGGGCATGGCGGAACAGCCTGAGTCGCTCGAGCGCGACCTCGGCGCCGGCCCGGGTGATCTCCAACTGGGCTCCCCATTCTCCCCAGAGCAGATCAGGCA
>CAXTRM010000117.1:9503-10558 GCA_964246625.1 uncultured Acidobacteriaceae bacterium | reverse complement strand
CGAAGTACCGAGCTCAACCGTCATCGTCGATACTGCTTGTAGTGATCGCAGCGAAAAGAGGATCGTGATACACAGGGCCTACATCACGTTTAGACTGCTATTTTTCCTGGCCGCAAGTTCTGGGATCGCGTCCGCTGAGACTCTCCATTGTGCAGGACTGGCGGCTGAGATGCGTCGAAACAAGATCCCGGATGCGGCGGTTGCTGTATTCAGCAAGGGCAGAGTGGAGATGGCGTTTTGTAGCTCCACCGGCAAAACCCTGGCTCCAGACTCTATTTTTGAAGCGGCATCCTTGAGCAAGCCGGTCTTCGCATACGGTGTTCTGAAGCTGGTGCAGGACCATCGACTCGACCTTGACAGGCCCCTTGCTGAATATCTCAATCGGCCTTATGAGCATCAGCACGACCCCTTCGGTCAGGGGGAAAGTGACAAAACAACCGACCCGCGTCTCGCCAGGATTACTGCGCGAATGGTCTTGAGCCACACGTCCGGTCTACCGAATTGGTCCCATCATGGTCCGCTCACCTTCCTGAACGACCCGGGCGAAAAGTGGAGCTACTCCGGTGAAGGATACGTTTACCTTCAGCGGGTCGTTGAGGCGATCACTGGCCAGTCGACGGGTGCGTTCCTGGAGAAGACTGTTTTGCGTCCACTCGGAATGACGCACAGTAGCTTCACATGGCAAGCAGCTTTCTCGGGCCACGCGATGCAGGGACACTCAGTTGCCGGAGCACCCTCTCCGAGAGACCAGTTCTCTCGTCCGGTTGTTTCGAGCACTCTATACACGACGTTGGGGGATTACTCCCGATTTCTAATGCACATGCTCCAACCCGCCGCTCAGTCGCCATTTCTGTTAGAAGAGGAGAGTCAAGTCGACGTACGGCCTGATCTCGACCTCTACTGGGGTCTTGGCGTGGCGATTGAACGGGCTCGCGCAGATTCCTACTTCCATTGGGGTGCAAACCCCGGCTTCCAGTCTTTCTTCCTGTGCCAGCCAGCGACCGGCCGGGGAATCCTATTCCTGACAAACAGCGATAACGGCCTGGACCTCGTCA
>CAXTRM010000117.1:7508-9493 GCA_964246625.1 uncultured Acidobacteriaceae bacterium | reverse complement strand
CGCTGGTTCATGCGGCGGTTCCGGGGGCTCATTCTGTCCTCGGGTTCCCCATGCTCCATCCCAAGGACTGAGGAAGCGACCTGCTCGAGTGTTTCCTCTTCGCGCCAGTCATATTTGTAGACACCGTTTTCTCAGCTCTCAATCTCGGTGGGTGACTCATCGCCAATGCGCTCTTCCAGCCGACCCACCCTGAGCTCTTAGCAGGCGCATAGAGTGTTGGGCATGTTTGCGGCAGAGGAGGCCGCCAGTACGCTCAAGAGGACCAAAAAGCGTGTCGTGCGGAAGACGGTTCTTCGCCTGCCAGACCTCGATCACGCGAAAACCTCAGTATTGAACAGCTTGAGTTCCCCGCGTTCGCGGCGCAACTACAAGTTTGCGATGGAGCATTTCATCGACTGGTACTGTTCGGAACCCAGACTAGCCCTGAATCGGCCAGTCGTGCTCCGCTTCCGCCTACACCTCGAATCGCTCGGATTAGCCGCAGGAACGATCAATCAGAGGCTTGCGGCGGTCAGAAGGCTGGCCTACGAAGCGGCGGACTCGGGTCTGCTGAGTCCGGAACTTGCTGCTGGCATCAGGCGAGTCAAAGGCGTTAAGCAACTCGGATACCGTGCGGGTAACTGGCTCAACCAGGATCAGGCTCGGTTGCTTCTTGAGAAAGCGAATGGGCAAGGCTTACGCCACGTTCGGGATGTCGCCATGATCTCGATCCTGCTCGGCTGCGGCCTGTGCCGAGCAGAGCTGTCCGCCCTTCGCAGAGAAGACATACAGATCCGACAGGGCCATTGGGCGATCGTTGACCTAGTCGGCAAGGCAAGCATGTCCGCACCGTTCCGATGCCTGGCTGGGTGAAGAGTGCCATAGACAGATGGCTAACAGCTGCATCCGTCACGACGGGACGAGTCTTCAGGGCAGTCAGTCATCACGGAACCGTCTGGGGTAACGGCATATTCGAAAACGTCGTCTGGTACGTAGTCCGGAGCTGTGCACTGCGTCTGGAACTCGACCGCCTTGCGCCTCACGACCTTCGCCGAACCTGCGCAAAGCTCTGCCATGTGAACGGCGGCGAACTGGAGCAAATAAAGTTCGTCTCGGTCACGCCTCCGTCCTGACAACAGAACGCTACCTCGGATGCAAGCAGAATTTGGAAGAGCTCGTAAACGATCGCTTTGGCTGCCTGTTCTCCGGAGATGTCGATTGGCGATGAGGCCTCTTATCGCCAATTAGATTTGGGCGTCTGACGCCCCAGCAAACACGTGACGCGACTTACCAATCCACACCACAATCGACACGCACGTTAGCTATTTACTAATAGCGCACAAACGGCAACCACCGCCAACAGTCCGTACTTATGGTGTCGTTCCCGCAGTCAAACCTATGGTGAACGAAACCATAAACTTAGAGCCGTCACACGTTGCAGTGATCCCACCTACGGTCTTGTAAGCGTCCTTCTTGTCTACGATGAACAATCGGCCCACCAGCCGAAACGAACCGAAGCTGTCGTCCCGTTCACCAGCGGCGTAGGCCTGATTAATTAGAGTTGGCGACTTTGCTTTTTTGGGAGAACTGCGCAACGCAGGAGAGCTGTACTCAAATGGGAGGTTCCGTTCGGAGTAGCTCCACTGACGATCTCATGGCCACCATCGTCGCGGTGTACGCAACAGACTCGGCAAGCAAACTGCGCCCTGTGCGAGAGGGAGGTTTGACGATGTTGCGGAGTCACATAGCAGACGAGTTCCGGCCAAAGAATGCACGTGCACTGCGTGTGGCTCTCCGGAGAACACAACAGCACCAAACCCCAAAGTTAACCGTCCGGCAAAGCGGTCGCGGAACAATCAAGCGCATCCTTACGACTATTGCGTTCAAGAAAACTCGTTTCCGAACCTTCTCGAGGCCGAATAGATGCGCGGCATTGCTTCATGCCACTTTTCTTGCAAGTCATCCGACATCGGAGCTCATTGAAGCCAAACCACTCCCTTCTCATC
>CAXTRM010000117.1:1135-7498 GCA_964246625.1 uncultured Acidobacteriaceae bacterium | reverse complement strand
TCTCATCGGTTCGAATGGGTAGTCGACCGAAAACATGATGGAATCCTCTCCAAGCACCTGAAGGGCGCACATCAAGGCGTCTGAGAACATGCTCGCCGTCATGATGGAGGATGTTTCCTTAGAATCCGGAACGGTAACATTGTCGAGCGTAGAGTTGGTTCGCACCAGCGTCAATCTTCCAGAGCAATAAGGCAGCGCTTCCCCAAGATGGCCGAGTACAATTTCCGATCGTGGAGTCGCCCCTGGATAAGTCTTAGGAAGTGCGTTGCTGTTTCCGGCTCCCAACTAGTGGGACCGGCCGCAATAACGCCTTTGTAGCCGCATTCCAAAGCCAACCTTCTGCGCGGTCATAGCTCCATTGATTTTCTACATGCAAGTTGTAAAGTCCCCAGTAGCCGAAATAGAACCAGAGGATGTCTACACCATCCTCCTCGGTCAGGTCTTCGCGAAGCGCTTCAAGCTGTGCAAGCTTTTGCACCACTTCACGAATACTGTCGCGGTACCGGGCTGTTGCGAGGTCTAGGCTCTCGGATACATCTTTGTCGTGCGGTGCCGTCGCGAGCATCAGAATGACGATGTCGCCGTACTCCTCCCTTAGCCTGCGCGCTGTTTCGGCGACTATTCGTATGATCTCGGTCGGTTCGTCCAGTTCCAGCATGCGATGGCGATTCGTTCGCATGAGGGGGGCCTGACTCCATTGATCCGCAAGCGTGCGCAGTAAACCACTCTTGCCTCCTGCAGACGCATACACCGTGACAGGCGCTACGCGAGCAACCTTCGCGATCTCTTCGACAGTGGTGGAGAAATATCCGCGTTTGCTAAATAGTTCGCGGGCCGCAGTCAATATGGCTTCACGCGTCAACTCAGCGTATTGTTCTCTTCGACTCAAATCTGTATCCATCCAAGACATCCGGAAATCTACGACGACTTGACTCGGCATACGGCGATCAACGCAGTGTTCAGCCGTAGAGCCCTCCACCACTCAGTCTAACGATTGAGTCTTGCTGACAGACGGATAGCTGAGCACAAACCCGCGATTTCATCACAATCATCTTGACACAGCTTTCACCGTAGGGGCACTATACCGAACACGGTGGAAGTATGGTTTCGCCCCGAAACGGAGGTGCGCAACGCTGGGAGCTCTGAACCAAAGATCTACAGAAAGAGCTTCTGGATCTCTCCCGCGGAACATGTCTTTACGTATGTTGACGGAAACGCCCCCCTGGGCAGCCGTGTAAGTGTGTGCAACCTGGGGAAGTCGACTGGACGACTCAGCTGAGGGCTCGGTAGGCACTTTGCATGCACGCAGATAGAATGTCGGGCCGAGTGTAGCGAACACTCGGCATCGGAGCATCTTTCGTCGTAACGAATACTCTGACGAGGACCCGTGAAGCAAGCGTACGTGGATGGTGTCTTTGGAGAGTTGATCATGCAACAGCTTGCCTCCATTTGTGAGAGCGCTGGCTTCGCTAACTCGACTCGCCTGAGGAGCTTTTTGCGATACACCGTAGAGCAGACGATTGAGGGACACGGAGAGGCGCTCAAAGAGTATGCGATCGGGGTTGAAGTGTATGGACGAAAAGACTCCTATGATCCAGGGCAGGACTCCATCGTTCGAACCGAAGCAAGGCGGCTCAGGAACAAACTCCGGGAGTACTACGAGAAGGACGGGCATGACACGGAAGTGTTCATTTATTTCCGACTAGGAAGCTACAGGCCCTCCTTCCGTAAGCTGGACAAAGAACCCGCGGCGCCTCTTCAAGCAAATGCAGCTCAAACCCTGGTTGCAAGCAGAGACTCCCAGCCTGGAATGACTTTCGCAGTTCTGCCGTTTGTTGATGCTGGGGATAGCTCCACAATGGGCGGCTTCGCGGCAGGCATCACCGACGAAATCATGAATCGAATTTCACTCACTGATGGTTGCCGCGTTGTCTCCGCGGATCCGCTCCGCAAAATCCCAAAATCTCTTTCTGACTTGTCTGATATTGGAAGAGATCTGAAGGCCCAGCAAATACTCTTCGGTAGCACACAAACAGATGGTGCGCAGATCAGGATTATCGTTCATGGATTGAATCCAATCACACGCGAGACCTGGACTGAGAGGCTACAAGCGGAAGTCAGTGACGGTGGACTCTTAGAGATCCAAGAGGATGTCGCCTCCACTTTGATGGCGCGCATCAGCCCCCATCATTCCGAGGTCAAGGAGTACGAGGAGCCTGTCGACCTCGCGTGTGTAGCTCTTTTCCCGGATATCTTTAGCGCTGAAGCCCTTCTTGACAGTTGTGACCCCATCCAGGTGAAAGGCGCTGCGAAGCGCTTCAATAATCTCGTAAAACGCTTCCCTGAATCGGCGCGCATCCGCTGTGGTTTGGTGCAGAGCCACTTTCTTGCGGCTGTTTTAGGAGACCCGATCCCAGCGGCGACTATCTCGGAAGCTAAAGTCTTGGCTCTCCAAGCCATCGAGATCGACGGTCGTATGGGACAAGCTCACGCGGCCTTGGGATGCGTTCAGGCTTTGGAATTCGATCTTAACGGAGCCCGACGATCGTTCGTAAAGGCGCTGGACCTCGCGGCTTTGCCCGATCCCGTGCCAAGGCAGTCTTACGCCCACGTCTTAATGGCATTGGATGATTATGACGAGGCGTTCGCGCAACTTCGTATGGCCCAGAGCATGGATCCTTTCTCGGGGCAGCAGAAGCTTGCATGTGCCAAACTGAAATATTTGAGTGGCCGAGCGGAGGCGCTGATCCAGCTTCATAGTCATGTCACCAACTACGGGAAGACTCCATCAAAAGCGCTGATCTATGAAGCTCAGAGTCAGGTGGATGCCAACCTCATTACCGAAGCTTTGGAAACCGCGGAGATTGTTCTCAAGAATGCAAGCAACTCCCCTGCGCTGTTGGCGGATGTCGCTTTTGTATTTGTGCGTGCGGGACACATGCCTGAGGCTGAGGCTCTCATCTCCCGCTGCCGCTTGCTCGAGACAACAACAAAGATCAGTCGGATGGATCAAGCGCGGCTTTGCCATGCTTTAGGTCAGTCGGACCGATGCAAACACCTCCTTGTGGAAGCAGGACAGAGACGTGAACCGCAACTATGGACTTTGGGCACAGATCCCAACTTCATTAAGCTTCGGAACGAAGCCTGGTTTAGGCGTCTTCTCTTCTCCCTCAAGTCGGAGAGGGACATGACCCAAGATTCCGCGCAGTAGGCGGCGAACAAGGTTGAGCCTGAGTAGGTGCTGTGCATGCAGAGCGAGATCGCCGGCTGCGGTTCCACTGAGTAGATATTGCCGGGTAACTACATCTCGCTCAGCGAAGAGATCAATGCGACAACCTTCGCATCGAAGTCCAGAACAATCTCCAAGGCTGCTGAGTCTTTGATATCAGCCGCTTCGGCCGCCTGCCGAACGGTTTGAAGAGCCTTTCGTAGGTCACTGGCAGGACGACGAGAGTGCGGCGTGCCGGGCCAACCTGCCAAGCGCCGAAGTTCCTCTGCGGTCGCTGTTTCGAAAAGGCACTGTGCAGTGCCGAGTGACTTTGGTTCAGGCGTAATCGCGGCGGAACGTTTCTGAAGGAGGCCCACCCGCACGACAAAGAGACTGCGAAGCCAACGCTGTTGCTGCAAGAGCTTCGCTCGCTGCGGCAGATCCTCTTGGCGATGCTGTCCCGTCTCGAACATCACTCCATCCGCTTGGGCACTGGTTGCGCGAAAGGCGTTGGTGATGTTATCGCGGAACTTGTGAAGTTGCTGGGCATCATCTGATTGCCTTCCGTCCGATGGCTGGACGAAGTCGGCCATCAGTCCCAGACTCGTGCGAAAATTTAGGTTCATCATGGACGTCGCAGATCTCGCGCCTACAGTGTCGAAGGTCAGCCACATGCAGACGAGACCAAGAGCTATCCCCAATACACGGTCTCGCCCAATCGTCAGATTTGTTTGCGGGTAAAACTCTTGGAGGTTGATCAAGTAAAAGGCGAGGGCCATCTGAATGCCAAAGTACGAAAGGCGTGGACTGGAGGTGGCAAACCAAGACGATGCAAAAGTGACAAGCACGAAGAAGACCGTAAACCCCGCGATGCCGTTTAGGAGCGGCAATACAAAGACTTGGCCGCCGATACCCAGGATCAATCCTCCGAACGTAGCTCCTGCGATTCGCAGGAGCTGCTTCTGTCGGGAGGAACCCGTACTTGTGAGTGAGGTAATGAAGCAGGTGACAATCGCCGTGCGGATGCCGTTGTACGCGACTGCGTTCATGAGTATGTAACAGAGCGTTGCTGAAAAGCAGCCCTTGAGTGCATAGCGCAGGTGCTCAGGATTTGTGAATGCGTCAGGAACGAAGCTGATTTTCTCAACGCTGACCTTTGAACTTCTCCGGACACCGTCTGTATGGGTGCGCATGCTTTTCGACAAACGATCTGCCGAGCTTGCGAGCTCACGCGACCAGGACGACCGATGTGCGCCCCCCGTCGACCCGGGGACCGACGTGTCGACCCCGTTTTTCTGACCGAGGCTTCTGGAGAGCTTGCAGACCACTTCGGCCAAGTGCAGCAACTCCGACCGATCCAGACTTCCGAAGGCGTCGTCTATGCTCGAGGGCTCCGAAGCGATGGCGGCACATAGATCGACCATGGCGCCTACGAGAGTGATGGTTTCCGGTTGAAGATGTGAGCTTTCAAGCTCCGATCCCGGCGTCTCCGCCAAGGTATACAGCCTGGATAAGCCCTCCAGAGCGTAATCCATCAGCCGTTCTCGCGTCACCGATGAGACTTGACCGTTAGCACAATCGTTTAGGAACGATGCGACAGCTTCGAGCCGGGAGCGCAGGTTCTCAAGCAGCTCTCGTCTACTGCCTAAGCCTGAGAAGACGTACTCGACTAAGAGGGTAGCGACAATACCAAGACCGATGCCGCCCGCTGTCCATAGTGTTTCGACCACCAACGCTTCGCTCGGAGCGGCGATGTCCCAAGCAGGAATGGTCAGGGTGAGTATAATGCCAAAGGCCGCTGCGGCAACGGAATCACTACAAATCTTCAGCGCGAAGAAGCTCAGGCACAGGCTCATGAAAATCCAAAGCACATGCGTGAGTGGGTAAGCTACGAAGAGGATCAGGCCCACAAGCGCGTACGCCGTTCCGAATGCATAGGAAACAAGCATCGTCCAAGCAGCTCGATATGTCGCCTGTGGTGTCTCTCGGGAGATAAACAGGGTGTACACTCCCGCGATCCCCGCTCCAACCAGATGACAGGACATGATCAAAAGCATGGTCAGGGTAGCGGCGATGACCATGCGTGTGACCATGCGTAGCCGCCCTGGATACGGTGAGAGCTCGATCTTCAGAAATGACGGAAACCAGACACCCAACGAGCTGTGCCCTCTTCCACCGAGGGTGCCTGGTTCGATCTGTGCTGTTTGAGGTCCTACCTGTGGCCCCGGCTGCGTTGACAGGGGCATGTTAGTCCTTCCATCCGGCGTGCAAAGGTGGACCGTGAGCGGTCCGTATCACCGCAACTGCGCTCTGACCGATTCGAAGGTAGGGCGGCGGCGAGTCAATCCGAATGCGCACTGGGTAGCGTGCTGCCAAATGTACCCAGCTCAACGTGCGTTGTACCGCGGGAAGCCCAGGTGTGATCACGCCTGCGACGCTAGGGTCGGGTGTCACCCCGAAGCCGACGCTATCCACCACGCCGTGCAAAGGTACCTTCTCTCGCGAGAGCAGGAAGACATCCACCGCCGAACCTTGGCTTACATGTGTCAGCTGAGTCTCACGGAAATTAGCTATGGCCCACCATTGACGCCCATCAATCAACGTGAAGACCTGCGCTCCAATGTGCACGTATGCGCCCAGAGAAGTCGTAAGATTTGTTACGTAGCCATCAAAAGGAGCGTACACGCGACAATTGTTGAGGTTGTATGTCGCCGTGCGGACTGCGGAAGCACGTGCCTCTCGTTGCTTCGCAAGGGGAGCGAGGGTCTGCACGGCATAGGCAGCCTGACTCTCTTGGGCACGACGCTGCTCAACGATTGCGTCAGACTCTGCAAGATGAGAAGCATTGCTGGCGACTTTAGATCTTGCAAGATCGACTTGCGCCTCCGCCTGTTGCACAGCTCGACTACGAACCTCCAGCAGCGTTCTTGCCTGATCGACTTGATCCACAGTGACGTACTGCTGTGCAAGCAGTGGCTCGAGCCTACGCAGGTTGTCTGAAGCGTATTGTCGGTCGGCCTCGGCGCGGCGTACAGCCGCCTCCGCGTCGTGGACGTCTGCCTCTGCCTCCGAGATGCCCGCCGCCATTGCATCGCGATTCGAAGCGCTCGACTGCAGGGTTGCGCTTGCGGCGCGAACACCACTCACCTGGGAAC
>CAXTRM010000117.1:0-1125 GCA_964246625.1 uncultured Acidobacteriaceae bacterium | reverse complement strand
CGAACGTTCCCTGTCCTCGATCTCTCCCTCGAGTGCGGCCGGCTCTGAAAGGGCACGATCGAGCGCATATCTATAGGGCCTTTCATCGACAACAAAGAGCAGCTGCCCGGCCCTGACGGATTCGTTATCTCGAATGGGCAGTTGTGTGATGGGACCTTCAACCTGTGGAGCCAAACCGATGAAGTTCGCGAAAATCTCCGTATCGTCCGTCCGTGGGTGATCAATGGCTCGCAGTATCGCAAGGCTGGTGGAAGTGATGGCAAGAGCAATCGTGAAAGACAAGAGCAGCCAACCCGCAATTCGATCCTGCGTGAGAACGTTCTTCTTCGGGCTGTCTTGTGCAGTGTGCGAGTCTTGTAGGTTCGTAGTGCTTTGAAGCTCTCTACTCGAACCTGAGTGCGACTCTTGCGTCTCGTTAGGTACAGCTGGCGCCGCCTGCGAATGCCCGCTCCTACCTGGATCGTCCTTTCCTTGCATGCGCTCTCCTGTATGTCCTTATTCGAAGGTGATCAACCACAACGTAGAAGCAAATAGAACAGCCAAGGCGAAGTAGAAAATTGGCGAAGCAGGAATGGAACGTTGCCAACCGAGTCGGCCCAAAAGCATTTGGACCATTGCTGCCCCTAATACACCTAGGAGCATGCACGCAAGCCAGCCCGGGAAATAGGAGCCCAAGACGTTGAACGCAGGAGAGCGCTCACATCCCGACAGCCAAGTAGGAGCGGAAAGCAACACCGCGCCTTTGCGAAGGCTGAAGTGGCGCTTCAAGACAGTTGGCAAGGTCAAGGGCGAGGCTTCCTTACGGCTTGTTTCAGCAGGTCGCCGGTTCGGTAGGCCAGATCAGCAAGACTGGTGAGCACATCCGTGCGCGCGGAGACATCCATGCTGAGCGCCTGTGCCAACGTACGCTGGGCTGTGACAACATCAACCGTACTCCGTAATCCGAGTTGCAGAGACGCGAGAGAAGCGTCGTAGGAGACCTGTGAGGCGCGTAAGAGTTCGTTCGCAGACTGTCTCTCGTAAAAGGCTGTCCGAACGCGGACGTATGCAGTCCAAACCTGCTGTTCGACAGCATCACGGGTCTGTTCCGCACGCGCTGCAGCTGCCTGCTCCTGCGTGTGTGCC
>CAXTRM010000116.1:0-10590 GCA_964246625.1 uncultured Acidobacteriaceae bacterium | reverse complement strand
AGCCAGGGATACGGCAGCGCGATCTTGTAATACACCACCAGCAGACAAAGCCGGAGGAAGTTGAACAGGTAGCCCAGCAACACCGCCCCCAGCACGACCGGCGCCACCAGGATCCACCGGAAGCGGTATACATATGCGATTACCAGGGCCGCCAGACCGAGCGTGACCGCCCCGCGGATGCCGTTGCAGCCCGGGGCAATAAACATGCCGAACTCCGGCGTAAACATCAGGCGGAGGTTGTCCGGAGTGAGCGGTTCGCCCAGCAGGTGGGCAAAGCCACGCGCCACCGTGGCCGAGGCGTGCTGCAGTGGCAGATCCACGACGCGGCTGAAAGTTTCCGGCACGGGCAGGACCGCGCCCATGAACAGCACAGGGAACCAGGCCGCCCGCAGCAGCGTGCGGCCCCCAAAGAGCAGCACGGTGCCCAGGGCGTACAGGATGGCCAAGAGCGGGATCGGCGGCAGCTGCACCAGCCAGTTCTTGTGTACCGTCAACACCAGCATGGTCTGGTCGCGTAGGAAGACAGCTACGGCGGTGCCAAGCAGCACGGCAAAGCCCCACCAGGTACCCTCCGTGCTCCAGCCGGTGGTGCGCCAGGCGCGCACGATCAGGGCAAAGCTGAGAAAGGGTACAAGGAGGCCGACCGATTTCAGGTCGTCATGCCGCCAAACGTCGAGGAGCCAAACGGCGGTGTTGTACAGGGAAAAGACGCCAACGACTGCGCACAGCAGGGATAGCAGAACGGCAGCCTGCCACCGCAGCTCTCGTATCTTCTGCGCCTTTTGTGCTTCTTGTGGATTGCCTGCGCTTTGCGGATTTCCCGCGAAGCGCTGCGCCTCAGCAAGAGGCGGCACCGGGCGTGGGTTGGCCGAGAGCTCGGAGATCAAAGAGGTTCAGCCTGCATGAAAGGCAGGCCCCAAGCGCTAGCGGCCCTTGCGAGCGCGCACATAGGTGCGCAGGGAACGGAAACCGTACACACCGCCTGCCAGGCCGGCGAGCACAAGCGTGGGATTTTCAGGGGAGTTGGTGCAGCCGCCCAGCGCATATGCCGGTGCCGCGACCATCACCACAGAGGCGAACACAGCCAAGAGCGAAAGCTTCTTCATGCGATCCCTTTGCGCTGCCGTAGCAGCAGACTTCGGCACGGGACGCTGCGTTGTGTCATGCATCCCGGTTGCCATAGACGTAGATCAAGCGTACGGGTGAGGATCGGGCCACGTCAAGGAAACGATGGTGCGAAGGATACATCTTTTGGAGTACGCCCGGACAGCCCCAGGGAACAGGAGCAAACCATGTCGGCTCCTCTGCGTCCCAGTGTGAGTCGCCCTGTAGAATCAGCAGGGCAACACGAAGGGGAGAGACAGCGGCATGGCAATGGCAATGGAGTCGATCGTTGGACTGAAAGGGGTGTATGAAAGCCTCAAAACCCGCATGGACAAGGCGATCGAGGATTTTCGTACGCATCTGCTTGGCATCCGCACCGGCCGCGCCTCCGTCCACATGCTTGACGGCATCAAGGTGGACTATTACGGGAGCGAGATGCCCATCTCGCAGGTAGCCCAGCTCTCGACACCCGAGTCCCAGACGATCGTGGTCCAGCCTTTCGAGCAGAATATGGTCGCGCCGGTAGAAAAGGCCATCCGCACCTCCGGGCAGGGCTTCAATCCCATGCACGATGGCAAGGTCATTCGCGTGCCCGTACCGCCCATGACCGAAGATCGCCGGAAAGAGGCGGTCAAACGCCTCGCCACCAGCCTTGAAGACCACAAGACCGCTCTACGCAACATCCGCCGCGACGGCAATGACACGGTGAAAAAGGCGGCCAAAGAGAAGACAATCTCCGCCGATGATGAAAAGCGCGCCAACGAAGAGATTCAGCAGCTGACCGACGCGCAGATCAAGCGCATGGACGAGTTGTTCAAGGCAAAGGAAAAGGAAGTCTTGACGGTTTGAATGACAGACAAGCCGTGAAAGGGTCAGCTCACGCTGACCCTTTTTGTTACACGAAACCTGCCGCTGCATGTACGACTGCCCTGCCGCGCTAGCGGCTGGCCTGGGGGTCGGCAAGAGTTTCAGCCGTTGTGGCCCGCACCTGCGCGACCTCACGGGACGCATGCCGGCTGGCGGCATAGCCCCGGTACACGCTGATGTGGAAGCACGCCTGCTGGAACTCTTCTTCCACATCGATGCTGCCTGCCCGCATGAGTGGAAGGAGGTAGCCGCGCATCCAGGCCAGCTCCGCCTGGCTCATGCCGCGCTTGCCGAAGTCGAGGGCCTGTCCGGTGAGGTGGGGGGAGGCCGCATCACCCGAGATGGCGGCGGCATTGCCATTGACCAGCTGCAGCCGCGCCTGGTACCGCACGGTGCGCACGGCCGAGTTCACCTGCAGCGGCTGGCGGAAGTGCTGGAAGTAGGCATGGGCCATGTCGACGGCAAACATGACGGTCCAGGGCCGGGCGACGCGGCGATTGAGAGGCAGATCCTCGTTGACCCGCAGGCTTTCACTTACGGGCAGGGTAACCAACTGATGCAGCGCCCGCAGCCGCTCCAGGTCAGCGTCGTCGTAGATGCGATCGAGGCCGTCGTTGGTCGCCATCAGATTCTGGTGTACCAGCACGTCATGGGAGCCTTTCAGGGGCGCAGGCATCAGCAACCGTCCGTTACGGTCGTAGATCTCCGGCAGCACCGCCGGACTGACGGCGGCAAAGGTGATGGCCTCGCGCTCTTCGAGCGGCTCGGGCTGGGCTGCCAGCGCTTCCGGTTGCCAGTTGGAGGGATGATTGCGGCGACGCGTGCCGCCGGGACGTTGCGCGGCGGGGGAGGTGGGCACAGCGATCTCGCCGCCGAAGCCCTGCACGACGGGTGACTGCGGAAGGGTCGCTGCCGGGGCGGCAAGAGGCGCCGCAGAGACGCGGGCTACCGGCACGGGGCTGGTTTCCGGGGCATCCTCGCCCAGAACGGCTTTATCGCGGGGCAAACGCTCGTCGTCCTCAGGGTGGGAAGCACCTTCGGCGAACGGCTCAGGCCTGCTGGCCACGAGGGTTGCCGGCTTCGGCTCGGGGTGGGTGTTGCCGGTGGCTTGCTGATGGGGGGGTGGAACGTAGTGGTCCGCCGACGCCGACGCAGCTACAGAAGGAGCTGCGGGCAGGGTGGAGTCCAGTAACGGGCGGGCCGGCGCATACCCCCGCACGACGGGGCTAACCCCTTGATGCCTGAGGGAATGGCGGGTGGCGCTTACCAAAGGGGCGGGCTGGTTGCGCGTTGCACCGTGGGGTACAGGATGGTGGGTCACGCGACTGACCCTGTCCGTGGCCGGCCCCAGTGGGGCGGTGCCACGCCGGGCGCGAAACATCGGCACCAGGGGCGCAGGTTCAGGCTGTTGCCTGTGCCCCTTGCTGCCCTTTTTGCCTCGAGTCGTGGCGGGGGTACTGGCGGCCGGACGGGCCTTGGCGGCGCTTTTAGGGTGTTTGCCCGCAGGGTGCGGCCGCGTGTCAGAGATCGCCGCGGTGCGAAGCGGCGTGGGGAGAGGCCGGCGCGCGTGCGTGTGCGGCGTGGAAGCTACCGCAGCCGGGAGCAGCAGACCTGTGCCGACCGCGGCAACGGCTACCGTGAGTAGGGGGATCGTGCGGCCGCCAAAGACGGAGCGCAGCCACCGGCTTGGCCGGAGCATGGTCATGAAGGGCACTTCCGGAAGGCCGGGGAGATGCTGAGCTTCTTCAGCCTAGGAAAGATTCGGGAGTGGCGGAAGTACCGCTTCAGGTTCAAGGCGTACGTCCTTCGGGGCTGTTTCGTGCGTTTTCCTCGGACGGCTCTGGAAAACGCAGGCACGCCCATGCAGACACGCGGCGCCTGACGGAGTTGCGATGAGGCTTTCCGCGCTCGACACTCGGGCAGTGCCCGTACTCCCAAACGAGTCCCGGACACCAACAAGGTGGTGGCAACTGGCTCGGTTTTCCTGGAAGGCCGCTGCGGGACCTGCACCTGGAAGGCACTGTCAGATTGCTGAAACGTAAGTGCGAAAAGAATCATCTTAATACGACATGTTGCAGGATCATCCCACCCCTCGACGTTCCAAAGCCGCACTGCGCCACCCGTTTCTGGAGCGGCGGCTGCCCCTGGTGTACCAGGACCTTACAAGCACATACGCTCGAAACCTTCACAAATGGCTGCTTGTGGCACCCCTGGTCGGCGTGACCGTGGGACTCACGATGACCGCGATGGTGGAGCTCGTGCTGCACAAGATGTGGCCGCCGGTGCTGGCGTTCTACCTGGGCCACCACTGGGCCATTGTTCCCGGTCTAGTGGTGGGCTGCGCCCTTGCGGGGCTGATTATGCAGTACGGCACCCCGGATCCCAATGAGCACTCCACGGAAGAGATCATCAGGTCGTACCACGAGCACGGCGGTGTGGTGGGCATGCGATCGTTTCCGCAAAAGCTGTTGGCCGCGGTAGCCACTGTGGGCTCCGGCGGCAGCGCCGCGCTGGAAGGGTCCAGCATTTATGGGGGCGCGGCGCTGGGCTCCTGGTTGTGGACGCAGCTGCGGCGGATCGCCAGTCTCCGGCTGGTGCCCCGAGACCGGCGCATCCTGCTGATCTGCGGCGCGGCGGCCGGCATGGCCGCGGTCTTTCGCGCACCCCTTACCGGCATCGTGTTTGCGCTGGAGATGCCCTACAAGGACGATCTTGCCCATGAGGCGCTGTTGCCGTCGCTGGTTGCCTCGGTGGTGTCGTACCTGACCTTGGGCGCGATGCTGGGGAGCGAACCCCTTTTCGACTTTGCGAGCGCACCGCTGTACACCATGCGTGACCTCCTGTGGTCTTCATTGCTGGGTGCCTGCATCGGCCTTCTGGCTACGGCGTACGTGATCTCGTTCCGGCGTTTGCGCAAGTTTGTTGTGCAACTGAGCTGGCCGCATTGGGTGAAGCTGGCCGTGGGTGGCGGCCTGACCGGCCTTTGCGCCCTCCTGTACCTGCGGCTGTACCCGGGTGTGCTGGTTCCGCTGGGCCCGAACTACGAGGCCGTCAACGATGTGCTGCGGTCGCACCACGGATCAGGCACCCTGGTCGCGTTCGGCATCTTTAAGCTGGCGGCGACCGCGGCGACGCTGGGCGCGGGTGGGGTGAGCGCCATGTTTGTGCCGGTCTTTCTGACCGGCGGCTGTTTTGGGACGGCCTTTGCGCAGTCGCTTGTGCACAGCCCGGCGGTGGGCATGTATGCGGCAGTCGGCATGGCGTCGTTTATCGCGGCGGCGTACAAGACACCCCTGGCGTCCGTGGTATTTGTGGCCGAAGCCACGGGCGGCCACAGCTTCATCATCCCCGCACTGATCGGCGCCGCGGTTGCGTATGCGGTCTCGGGCGACGCTTCGGTCTCAGGGGATCAGCGGGTGCACGAGCAGGTAAACCTCCAGGCGCACGGGCCGCTGCCCGCAGGGGCCGAATCTTAAGGGCGCTTCTGCCCGACCCCACGCACCCATACCCATAAAAGACGGTCCCGTTCCCCCTTCTTGCACTGGAGGGGGAACAGGACTGTGGCGTGGGCGCGAAAGAACTCGGGGCCGTGAGGCTAGTAGGCGCGCTGGTACATGCGGCTCATGCGGTCATGCCAGCCGAGCTTGTCGTTATCGAGCAGCGCCCAGGCGATACCAAGCCCGAGCGGGCAAAGGGCAAGCAGGGAAGAAAACACCCGGCTGCGCATGGCCCGGCGGCTTGGGTTGCCCTCCCCAAAGGTGCACAGCGCGATCCGCGCATAGCGCATGCCCGGCGTGCCCTCGGCCAGGGTGAAGAAGAGCATCTGGTAGATCACGGCAAGTGCGGCAAAGGCCGTTATTCCGGAAAGCGCGGCGAGGGGCAACGGGAGCGCATGGAGGCTCGGCCCGGCGATCTCAACCACGCACGCCGCAGCGCCCAGCCAGGCTGTCCCGATGCAACACAGATCCACGGCTGCCGACATCAACCGCCGCTCCACCGAGGCGGCGTAGAGCGGAAGGGCCAGGTGGGTTTGCGCGTCGGAAGCAGAGGACAGGGCCGCCGGCTCGGCTTCAAACCCGCTCAGCTGCAAGGTTTGCCACTCGGGCATCAGGCTCGGTTCGAGCGGGCGCATTTCAGGCAGAACCTGCTCGGCATCGACCTCGAAGATCCGCAGCTGCGGCTCTTGCGGCTCATCCAGCAGCGGGCCTTCCGCCAGGCGAGGCCGGGCACGGCGCGGCGCCACCAGTTCCCTGGGAAACTCGATGAGGTTGCCGGGGATGGCCTGCATCTCGAGCGCGGTAGGCTGCGAAAACTCCGGCGCGCGGCGGAAGTCGATCTCGTCTTCAAGCGCACTAAGGGTTTCCGCGATCTGGTCGTCGAAGTAGCTGGAGTGGACCTCCAACGGCTGCCCACCCAGGCGCGGTCTCGCCTCGGAAATGCGCTGCGGTGTCGTGGGCATGTCTTCAAACAGCCGTACGGTCAGGCCGCCGGCGGAGACCTCGCGCACTGCGGGCTCCGGCGTAGAGACAATGGCAGGGCCAGCCTGCTCCAGAGGGCGGGCCTCCATGACCGCAATCCGGGCCGGCTCATCCATCAGTTCGCGCGCGCCAAGGACGATATCGGCCAGCGCATGGGCCAGCTCGTCGCGGGTCTCAGCCTGCTGCTGCGCGATGGCCTGCTCGCGGGGACCAGGGTCGGGCCGGTTGAGCTGGTCGAGCTCTTCAAGCAGCGCCATCTGGGTTTCTGCCACGGCCCGGGCGTTGCGGGCGGCCACATCGGCCTCAGCTTGGGCCTGCGCAATGGCGCGTTCGGCTTCGGCAGCCAGAAACTCGCGGTAACTTTCCCGCTGCTGGTAGCGCGCTACCACGGCATCGCGGACCACGGAAGCGCCCCGGCGCTGCGCGTCCTTCTTGGCATGGCGCACGGCTTCGCGATGCTGGCGCGTGCGGGCTTCGAGTTCGGCCTCCTGCTGGGCCGCCATGGCGCGGCGCTGCCGGTGCGCGGCCAGCCGGTCGGCGGCTACCTGCTTCAGGTTGGGGGCGCCGTCGGTGCCGGTTGCCTGCCAGGTGTCCGCAAAGGTGTCTTCCAAGTGAACTGCTCCGCTCATTCTCGCTTGCCCGTCCCCGGACTCGTCCCCCCGCCCGGATCTTCCCTGCCTGCCGCGCTTGCGCCCGGGAGGCTCGTCTAAGCTTATGTCTGTGGACGTCGGCAACTCAGCACTCTTCCGCAGTGGGCTTGGATACCCCTTGCGGTCTCAATCGCACCGGTTACGACGATTCCTGTCAGTCATAAGTACCACTCTCATTGTGCTTGGTCATCCACTTCTCCTTGCACAAGGGGTGACAACAAAGACACTCCCCGAAGGTGGGACACAGACCTTACCTCCTGATCTAAGCACGATCCCGTTTGCGGTTCCACTGCCCCCTCCGAATCCGGAACACGTGGCGATCGAGGCCAACCTCCAATCCCTGCACGGCTCGGTGTACACGCTCTCCGGCGACGTCGATCTCCGGTTTCAAGGGCGCCGTGTGCAGGCCGACCAGATCCAATTCGACCAAAGCAGTGGCGAGGTGGTGGCAAACGGCCACCTGCGGATCACCGACAGCTCCCACAACGAGACCCTGCAGGCCAGCCGGGCGCAGTACAACCTCAGGACCGGCACAGGCCGTTTTTACGACGCGGCAGGCTCGGTGGGACTCCAGCGCGCCGGCGAGCAGGGCACTTCGGGCAGCCTGACGCTGGAAACCAGCAACCCGTTCCTTTTTACGGGGCGCGTGGTGGAAAAGACCGGACCCGAGGATTACACGATCTACGACGGCACCGTGACCTCCTGCCAGCTGCCCAGGCCGGACTGGCTCTTTTCTGCCCATCGGTTTGGGATCAGCGAGGGCAAGGTACGCGGCTCCAACGCCACCTTTCGCCTGCTGGGCCTCCCCATTCTGTTTTTTCCGTACCTGACCGCGCCGGCGGCCCCGGAGCAGCGGTCTTCCGGGCTGCTGATCCCGGAGCTGCCCAGCCAATCCACCACCAAGGGCATCACCACAGGGGAACAGGTGTACTTTGCGCTGGGACGGTCCGCGGACCTGACCCTTGGCCTGCAGTACTTCTCGCAGCGCGGCTTTTCCGAGTCCGGCACGGTCCGCTTCAAAGGCAACGGTCAGGACTTCCTGGCCGCGCATGGCAGCGCCCTTCAGGACCGCGGCTACTTCCTGAACAACACCACCTATGTGCAGCAGGGTGGCGAAGATGTCACCGCCGCCTTTCGCAAGGAGCTCACGCCCCACGTGCGGGCGGTGGGCGATGGCGAATACCTCAGCTCCTACATTTACCGCGAGGCCTTTACCAGCAACTTCAACCAGGCAGTCTCATCCGACATCACCTCGATCGGCTTTGTGACCTGGCAAACCCGTGGATGGAGCGTGGACGGCCGGGCAGACCGTTACCAGGGCCTGAAACAGGTCCCGTTGAACGGCGCAACGGGCGAGGAGGTGCACATTCTCCATGTACCCTCGTTCGATCTGGACGGAGTCGAGCGCCCCCTTGGCCCGACGCCGCTGCGGTGGACAGCCGAAGCCTCGGTGAGCGGCCTGAAGCGCGCGCAGCCCAACTTCACCTCGTCCGGCATCACCGAACGAGTGGATCTCCACCCGGAGCTGAGCCTGCCCCTGCACCTGGCAGGCTGGAACCTGCGTGCCAGCCTTGCCGCGCGCGAAACGTTCTATTCCCGCTCCCGGCAAACGCCCTACCCGGCCGGAGCCGCGCCCGTGGAGCTGACCACACCCGTCAACCGCGCCGATGTGGAGATGGAGGTCGACCTGCGGCCGCCGGCCCTGGAGCGCGACTTCGCCGTTCCCGCTAGCCTGCAACGGCTCTTCGGCACGGTGGTGCGGCACACCGTGGAACCTGAGGTGACCTACCGCGATGTACGCGGCGTCGACAACTTCCTGAGCCTGTTGCGTTTCGACGATACCGACCTGGTAAGCGACACCAACCAGCTGGAATACGGCGTCACCCAGCACCTTTACTTCCGTCCGGTAGTGCATCCCCAGCCCAAGCTGCCGGTCGGCTGCCCGGCCCCGGCTGCCGCGACCAGCCACACGGCCCGCAGTGACGCGGCTGCCACCCCACAAGCCGGCGACGGGCTCGCGAAGGAGGTGGATCAAGCAGTGCCCGATGTGCTGCAGCCGCCCGCGACCGACTCTA
This sequence comes from uncultured Acidobacteriaceae bacterium, assembly GCA_964246625.1. Taxonomy (GTDB): domain Bacteria; phylum Acidobacteriota; class Terriglobia; order Terriglobales; family Acidobacteriaceae; genus Granulicella. Next base: position 1,416 of record CAXTRM010000116.1, on the reverse strand, counting down.
CGGACGCCAACGGCATCCCCGATCCTGCGGCAGCGGCGCCGGACGTCCCGCTCAGCAGCCATAAACGCCATCTCAGCCGTTGCCTTCCGCCCCCGTCCACGGCACAGCAGCCGCTGGTGAGCTGGCGCCTGGCCCAGCGTGTCTTCTTCGACCCCACCTTCGGCCACGCGGTGGTCCTGCGCCGCCGCAACCTGTTCGAATCCACCCTGTCACTGTCTGGCGTGGCCTTTCTTACCGAGCCCCGGGACATATCGCCCTTGATCTCGCGGTTGCGGGTGCGTACCTCCGGTCACACGGACCTTTCGTGGGACTTCGATCTCGACACCGGGGCCAAAAAGTTCACCAGCTCCAACGTGTACGTGGATGCGCACGAAAGAAACTGGTTTGGGGGGCTGTCCTATGCACGTCTGAATGCGCCAGGGCGGTTCGCCACCGAGGTCATCGACACCAACCAGAACGCCTCCCTGGCAACCTCGCCCGTGTCGAATTTTTCGCAGCTGCGCCTGCTGCTCGGCTATGGCGTCCCGAGTAAGCCGGGGCTGTCGGTGGCAGCTTCGACCGGGCTTGACCTGCTACGGACCGCCGCACAGTACACCACAGTGCAAACAGGATGGAACTGGAACTGCTGCGGCCTGGCCGTGGAGTACCGGAAGTACAACCTGGGCACGGTGCGCGACGAGAACTCGTACCGGTTCAACTTCACGCTGGCCAACATCGGCTCTGCAGGCAACATCCGGCGGGCGGAACGGCTGTTTTAGCGCTCGCCGGAGCGCCCACTTTCCGCCCCACCGCCGCCCGGCTCACGTTTCCGCTCTGCGATAATCCAAACATTGTGCCGTTTGCCCGTTTTGCCTCCGCCCCCCTCCTTGCTGCCGCCCTGCTGACCTTTGGCTGCCACGCGCAGCAACCTGCCCCGGGGCCCGCAGCCGGAGCTCCCGCAGCGAGTACGTCGGCGGCCGCCGGCACGCCGCTTTCCCCGGAGTTGCAACGGCGCGTGGAGGTGATGCTGCGCCAAAAGGCGAACCTGCCGCCGGAGACCGCAGTCGCGGTGGGCAACCTGACCCCGTCCGAGTTTCCGGGCTACGACACCCTGAACGTCACGGTGACACACGAGGGCCGGACCTCCAAACCGATCACCTTTTTGCTGTCCAAAGATCACAAAACGCTGGCCCAGGTCAGCAAGTTCGACATCTCCGCCGATCCGAAGATGTTGGTGTCAGCCGAAGGCCGCCCCTTCCGGGGCGGCCCTGCCACAGCCCCGGTAACCATCGTCGGCTTTGACGATCTGGAGTGCCCGTACTGCGCGCGGCTGCACAAGGCTATCTTCCCGGCCATCACCGAGCGCTATGGGGACAAGGTGCACATCGTGTACCGCGACTTCCCGGAAGATCAGCACCCCTGGGCGTTGCGCGCCTC
>CAXTRM010000115.1:9062-10620 GCA_964246625.1 uncultured Acidobacteriaceae bacterium | reverse complement strand
CTGGAGCACCATGTGACGGGACGGTACTCTGCTGGGTACCGGCATGCGATGGCGTGAGGTGGAGGCGGGGGCACCTGGCCAGACATTGATGACTCGGCTCTGCGCCTCTTCGTAGGCTTTGGCTAGAACCTTTCCACCCAGAAACGATGACGATCGTCCTGAGTGACCTTCCCGCTTCAAGACGTCTGCAACAGCGAGGTGAACTTTGATTGTTCTTGCAGAGCTTTCCCTCGGGATCGCGGTGGCGTGTGCGCTGGTGATTGCAGTGGACGAGGTGCGGCGGCCGCAGGCAATAGGCGTGATGAATGTGGTATGGCCCGTGACCGCGCTGTACCTCAGCGTGTTTGCGCTATGGGCATACTTCGCCGTGGGCGTTACGCAGAGCAGGGCGTCCACCGGTCAAACGCCACCCATGGGCGGGATGCAGGGCATGCAGCCTGGCAAGGACGAGGGTGGGGACAGGCAGCCGCCCACGATGGCGCAGATCGGACTGGCAACAAGTCACTGCGGAGCCGGTTGCATGATAGCCGACGTGGCGACGGAGTTTGCGATTGCGGGCTCCGGGCTGATGCTGTTTGGGAGCATGCTGAAGACCGAGTACATGTTGGACTTTGTGGCCGCGTGGGCCCTGGGGATTGTGTTTCAATACTTTTCACTCAAGCCGATGCGGCCGGAGTTGACTGTGAGGGGAGCGATCTGGGCGGTGGTCAAGGCGGACACGTTGTCGATCCTGGCCTTTCAGGTGGGCATGTACCTGTTCATGGCACCCATGCACGACAAGCTGTCGCCACCAGGGCATCCGTTGACACCGTTTGACCCGCGCTACTGGCTTGGGATGCAGGTGGCCATGATCTGCGGATACCTCACGAGCTTTCCGATGAACCGTTTCCTTGTGACGGCGGGGCTGAAGGAGAGGATGTAGCAGGGTGGCTGATCAGACAGCTGCGCGAAAGCGCAGTGTCCAGCAGGCAAAGAGCGCCGTGTGGACGCAACGGTAGCGCGGCATATCTGGGGGAGAGGGCAGGATGGCGAGCAGCGTGATGGCAAAGTTCGAGTCAATGGAGTACGGGCCGGCGCCGGAAAGTGCGGACGAGGCGCATCGCTGGCTGGAAGGCCATGGGAGGCGCTTCGGGCACTTTATCGACGGCCGTTTCACCCCCGTAGAGAACGGCAACACCTTTGAAACGCGCAACCCCGCCACAGGCGAGCTGCTGGCGTTGGTGGCGCAGGGCGGCGCGGACCAGGTGGACGCTGCCGTGCGCGCGGCAAGGGCGGCCTTGCCAGGGTGGCAGGCCTCCACGGGACATCAGCGAGCCCGCTTGCTCTATGCATTCGCGCGCCACGTGCAGAAGCACGCGCGTCGGCTGGCCGTGCTGGAAAGCCTGGACAACGGCAAGCCGGTTCGGGAGTCACGGGACCTCGATGTGCCCCTGGTGGTGCGGCATCTGCTCTACCACGCGGGATGGGCCCAGTTGCTGGAAGTTCCCGGCAACAGCGGCTTCGGGGGTGAAGAGTTCCGCGGCTACCTGCCGGTGGGCGTCGTGGGGCAGATCATCCC
>CAXTRM010000115.1:7463-9052 GCA_964246625.1 uncultured Acidobacteriaceae bacterium | reverse complement strand
ATGCACCGTGGTCATCAAGCCGGCGGAATACACACCGTTGACGGCGGCCGCGATGGCCGAGATTGCCGCGGAGATCGGCCTACCCCCGGGTGTGCTGAACGTGGTGCAGGGCGACGGCCGCACGGGCCAGCTCGTGGCGGAGCATCCTGACATCGACAAGGTGGCCTTTACGGGATCCACCGAGGTGGGCCGGCTGATCCGAAAAGCGACCGCAAGCACGACAAAGAAGCTGAGCCTGGAGCTCGGGGGCAAGTCGCCCTACATCGTCTTCGACGATGCGGACCTGGACTCCGCCGTGGAAGGCCTGGTGGATGGCATCTGGTTCAACGGCGGGCAGGTGTGCTGCGCCGGGAGCCGCTTGCTGGTGCAGGAGCGTGTGGCGGAGCGGCTGTACAGCAAGATCCGGGAACGGATGAGCACACTGCGCGTGGGGTCGCCCCTGGACAAGGCCATCGACCTCGGTGCTATCGCGGACCGGGTACAGCTTGAGCGCATCGAGCGCTACGTGGCGCAGGGTGTCGCCGAGGGTGCGACGTGCTGGCAGCCGGCGATGACCTTACCGCAGCACGGCCTGTTTCTGAAACCCACCCTGCTGACCGGCGTTGCCCCGGCGAGCACGGTGGCGCAGGAAGAGATCTTCGGCCCGGTACTCACGGCGATGACCTTTCGCACGCCGGCCGAGGCCATCGAACTGGCCAACAACACGGCCTATGGTCTTGCCGCATGCGTCTGGAGCGAGACCATCAACGTGGCGCTCGACGTGGCTGCGCAGGTCAAAGCGGGCGTGGTATGGATCAATGCGACAAACCTCTTCGACGCCGCGTGTGGCTTTGGCGGGTATCGCGAGTCAGGCTTTGGCCGCGAAGGGGGCAAGGAGGGCATGTTCGAGTACCTTGAACCGGCGTGGACCCGGGGCGCGAAACAGGATGGCCCGGCGCACCCCCTGCCTGAGCCTGCTGCCGGGTCGGAGTTTGGCGACAGGGTCGCTCCTGCGTCAGGCGAGCAGCCGCCAGCGCCGTCGCAGACAGCGAGGGAAGACGCGATCGACCGCACCGTGAAGCAGTACATCGGCGGCAAGCAGGTGCGGCCCGACTCGGGACACAGCTTCGCTGTGCACGGGTTGGGAGGCACCCCTCTGGGGTACGCTCCGCTGGGTTCGCGCAAGGACCTGCGCAACGCGGTGGAAGCGGCGCGGGCCGCCGGCGCCCGCTGGGCCAGGCAGACCGCCCATGGACGGGCACAGGTGCTCTTCTACCTGGCTGAAAACCTCGCGCAGCGGCGTGCGGACTTCGTTGAAAAGCTCGCGCTGCTGGTTGGCGAGGCGCAGGCCGCCGTTGAGTTCGAGATGGCCGTCGAACGGACCTTCAGCTACGCGGGATGGTGTGACAAGTTCGAGGGGTCCGTGCATCAGCCACCCTTCCGCATGGTCGCGCTGGCAATGCAGGAGGCAGTGGGCGTGATCGGGGTGCTGGCCAGCGACGAAGCGCCGCTGCTCGGTCTTGTTTCGTTGATCCTGCCGGCGATAGCCATGGGCAATGGCGTGGTTGTGGTTCCCAGCGAAGCGGCTTCGCTGCTGATGGCGGACCTGT
>CAXTRM010000115.1:4807-7425 GCA_964246625.1 uncultured Acidobacteriaceae bacterium | reverse complement strand
GCACGACGAGGTCGATGCCCTTTGGAGCTTCCGCGATGCCGGCACCGCGGCCCTGGTTAAAGCCGCGTCGGTCGGCAACCTGAAGCAGGTCTGGACCAACGAGGGACGGCCAGTGGACTGGTTTGACCCGGAACAGGGTGAGGGCCGCTGGTACCTGCGCCATGCCACCCAGGTGAAAAACGTGTGGGTGCCCTACGGGGAGTAACGGTGCGGCTTAGAGCTCCTGCGGCACACCGTGCAGCAACTCTGCGGCCCCGCGCACGCGCAGCTGCTCGGCGACGGAGCCCGCCAGCTCTTCAGCGGCGACTCCCCTGGCGGCCGTTTGCTGCACATGGATGACGGCATCGCCGTCCGGTGCCACAACCATCGCGTGGAGATGCCATTGCTCCTCGACGGCGTGGCAGTATGCCCCGAGCGGCAGGTTGCAGCCGCCGCCCAAAGACGCCAGCACAAGGCGTTCTGCAGAGGTCGCAAAGGCACTGTCGGGATGGTTGAGCTCCTGCAGGGCAGTTCGGATGCAGCGGCGTGGTCCGGAGCCGTCGTTTATGCCCGTGCTCTCGCCATGGCTAAGGATCTCGAGGCCAAGCGCGCCCTGCCCCGGTGCCGGGCAAAGCTCATCCACCGGAAAGCGCTGGTGCACATGTTCGGTGCGGCCGAGGCGGTCCAGCCCGGCGGAGGCCAGCACCAAAGCCTCTGCTTCGCCGGCAGCCCATTTGCGCAGCCGCGTGTCGATGTTGCCTCGCATGGGCACAAACTCAAGGTCGGGCCGCAGGGCAAGCAGCATGGCCTGCCGGCGGGGGCTGGTTGTGGCGACACGCGAGTGCATTGGCAGCATGTGGAGGCCCCAGTAGCTTTCGCAGACAAAGGCGTCGCGCGCATCGGCACGCAGCGGGATGGCCGCCAGGGTGAACCGCGGATCAAGCGTCGTGGGCAGGTCCTTGAGGGAGTGCACGGCGACGTCGACACGCCCTGCCAGCAGGGCGTCTTCGATCTCCTTGATGAACACACCCTTTGCGTCCAAAGGCGTACCGTCCTCAAAGGCCGCGGGTGCCACAAAACCCGGGTCCTGCATGCGGTCCCCTGTGGTCCGGATCACTTCCACGTCCACGGCGTGACCTCGGCGACGGAGCTCTTCCGCGACATGGTGCGCCTGCCACAGGGCAAGCTGGGACCCGCGAGTGCCGATACGAATGGGTTGTGTGCTCATTGGAGTAAGAATACGCTGAGCGGTCCTGGACCCGCTGTGGAGGAAAGGTCAGGCGATACAGGTGTGCGGAGGGTGGGGGCCAACAGAAGATGACCCGCGCCGGCAGCCGGAGCGGGTCATGTTTCGGTGCGAAATAGAGTGCCATTTTGGCACTTTGAAGCGGGTTTTGTACGCTTCCTTGCAGGTCCTGTACAGACACCCGGTACGCCGACCTAGCGGGTCGACTTCCTGCCTGCGATCTTCTTGGTCGCAACCTTTTTGCCCGCGATCTTCTTTGCAGGTGCCTTCTTGGCAACGACCTTTTTGGCCACAGTCTTCTTGGCCGATGTTTTCTTCGCCGCGACCTTCTTGGCAACGACCTTCTTTGCGGCTACCTTTTTGCCGGCGACCTTCTTGCCGGGTATCTTTTTCGCTGGGGTCTTTTTGGCAGCGACCGTCTTTGCGGGCGACTTCTTCACGGCCGTTTTCGCCGTGCTCTTTGACCCGACGGTTTTCTTGGAAGCAGACCGCTTGGCGGCTGTTTTCCGCAGAAGGCGCTTGCCGGCCGTGGAGTCCGGTTCGGGGTAGATGAGCTTGTTGAAGTTGGACAGTTCGCCGTCGGCGGTTTGTTCCTGGTAGAGCAGCTCCAGGCCGCTCTGGTCGAACTTCTCGAAGAACTCGTCCCAGCTGATCTCCGTGAGGGCGCCGTCGTTTGCGTAGGGCGCGTCCGGGAATTCAAGGCGAAGGATGCCGGGCTGCCCGTTTTGTTCGGTGCTGGCGACCTCGGCCGGCTTGCCGCCGCGCTTCTCAGCCCACTCGCGAATGAAGTCATGATCCTGCGTCGTGTTGCCTGATGCTGATGCCATCGTTCTGACCTTGCCTGTCGTTGAAGTGTTGGATCCGTCACTGGCTTCGGATGAGAGATCATCGCATGGCGCTGTCTCTCTGTGCACTCTTTTTTGTGCGACTGAGGTGGGATCGAATCGAGGCACAGCGAAGGCGTAGAGGCAGCACAGCGAAGCAGGCCCTGTGTGTAGGGCCGATGGCTTAGGACAGGTCGGTATCTGTGCCGCGCGTGGCACGGAGCGCCGCGATCTGCGGATGCAGAAGCTTGGCGGTGAGCGAACGCGTGAGCGCTTCCACGGCGGCCTGCTGGGCCGGGGTCAAAGGATGGCTTCCAAGGCGACTCAACGAGCGCGCCAGCTCGGCTTCCCGCGTGCTTTCGGCTTCGGCCATCAGCTGCTTGATGGCCTCGGTAGCCGGCGCCTGCGCCATGCGCTCGCTGTAGCGCAACACTTCGGACTGCACGATCTGCTCGGCGGCTTCGGCCTCGCGAGAGCGGCCCGCACGGTTGCCCTGCGCGACCTGTTGCAGGTCGTCGATGTCGTAGACGAAGCAGCCTTCGAGGTTGTTGACCTCGGGAGCGATGTCG
>CAXTRM010000115.1:3075-4797 GCA_964246625.1 uncultured Acidobacteriaceae bacterium | reverse complement strand
CCGCGGGAGCGACGTCCCGGGGCACGGCGATATCGATGAAGAAGACGGGGCGATTGCGGCGACGGGTCAGCAGCGCCCGCGCCTGCGCCGGCGTGAACACATGGGCGGCAGCGCCGGTAGCGCCCGCACCCGTGGAGGTGATGATGATGTCGGCGCGATGCGCCTGCTCGTGCAGCTGCTCAAACGGAATGACCCCGGTGGTGATCGACGGGGTACGGAGCGCGTCGGCGATGCGCTGCGCGCGCATCTCGGTGCGGTTGGAGACCAGCAGCGTGGTTGCCCCCTGCTGGATGAGGTGCCGTGCCGCCAGGTCGCTCATCTTGCCGGCGCCCACAAGCAGCACGGTCTTGCCTTCCAGGGTGCCGAAGATCTTGCGGGCCAGGTCAGCCGCGATGGAAGCGACGGACACCGTGGCCGTGCCGATCTGGGTTTCGGTGCGTACGCGCTTGGCGACGGAAAAGGCGCGCTGCAGCAGCGGGTCAAGCCTGGACTTGACGGCGCCGACCTCCCGCGCGACAGCAAAGGACTGCTTGACCTGCCCGAGGATTTGCGGCTCGCCGACGACCATGGAGTCCAACGAGCTGGCGACGCGAAAGAGGTGCCGCACCGCGTCCGCATCGTGAAACTGGTAGAGGTGGGGTTCGACGTCGCGCGAGTGCAGATGGAGGTAGTTCTGCAGAAAGACCGCGGGGGCCGCAGAGGGCTCATGCACGGTGAGCAATTCGACGCGATTGCAGGTGGAAAGGATGAGCCCCTCGTGGATCCCGGGCTCATGCACAAGACGGCGCGTCGCCTCGGCCAGGCGATCGCCGGGGATGGCGAGACGCTCGCGGATAGCAAGAGGGGCGGTGGTGTGATTGACACCGATCAGGGCAAGGGAGCCGCCGCCGGACGCGGCAAGAAGCTTGCTCATGGCGCCTTGAACCTGTGCACGACCGAGAGCTGATTGGCTGCCCACACCGCGAGCACAAAGAAGAGGGCAAAGCTGGACAGGTAGACCGCCCGCCGACCCCGCAGCCCGGAGTGGGTGCGGATAAAGATCATCAGCATGTAGGCCAGCCAGAGCAGAAACGAGAGCAGCACCTTGGGATCGGCGAAAAAGGCAGGCCCAACGGTTTGGAGGGCCACCACGGAGCCGATCAACAGGCCGGCGGTCATGCAGGGCAGGCCCCAAAGCAGTGCCTTGAGCGCGATGGCATCAGTGGTTTCAAGCGGCGGGAGCCACGCCTTGGGGCTGGGCAGCCGTTTTTGCTTGAGACCACGCTCCTGGACCAGGTAAAGCACACTGGCCAGCAGCGACACCAGCAGCGCCGCGTAGGCGGCGAGCAAAAGGCCCACATGGAGAAACAACCACCAGCCGGAACCGAGGTACGGGTAGGAGATCATCTCCGCACCGGGCCGAAAAGCAGGGGCCACGGAGACCAGTACCGCCACCGGAAGCAGAAAGACGCCAAAGGCCACGGTCTTGTAGCGCACCGCGAGCCCAAGAAAGGCACTGGCGAGCAGGAGACCCAGGAGGGACAGCGTTTCGTGCGTATCGACCGGCAAGGCGTGGTGGGCCGCGGCGAGCGTTTCGACCAGGGCGACGAAGTGGAAGAACACCCCGCCCAAAGCGGCGGGCAACGCCAGGTAGCGCCATCGCGGGCGATTGTAGAGCGCCGCGGGCAACACCGCGAGCGCGGCGACACCGTACAGCAAGACCGCGACTCGGAGCCAAAGCAG
>CAXTRM010000115.1:1784-3065 GCA_964246625.1 uncultured Acidobacteriaceae bacterium | reverse complement strand
AACCCCAATATAGATGTTTGCGAACCGACGAGCGACGCTAACCGGCGGCGAGACTTTGGTCGAGGTAGGCCTTTAATCGGCCTTCGATCAGGCTTTCCGGCAGCAAAAAAGGCTTATCGAGAATGGTGATGCGAAGCAGGCCGTCGGCATGTTCGTAGCGGGCGGTGATGCCGTCCTTGGAGAGTTGGCCGGAAGGCCCGGTCAGCTCGATACCGTTCACGGCAAGGCGACGGCTGGCAGAGGCAAACTGCGCGTCGGACATGGGCACTTCGATCATGGGACCGAGTGTACCGTGCGCCGGGCGGGGCCGCATCCCCGATCAGAAAGGCGGGGGGCCGACAAGCTGGCTCCGTTTGCCCGCTTCCAGCAACAGGAGCCGGACCAGGTCACGCTCGGCCTCGCCACGAAAGGCAAAGGCGAGGCCGGCCTCGTTGTCGGCGACGCGGGCGACCTTGGCCAGGAGCCAGCCGGCGGTGTTGCCGAACTGGAGGAGGATTTCGCCACGGGACCAAAGGTCGAGGGGGTTCTCGAAGACACCGAGCAGGCCGGACTCGCTGAGGTTGAGGCAGTGGCCCGGGACGGCCCCATCTTCAGAACGGAACTGCAGGGGAAAGCTGAGGTTGAGGCGGGCGGCGCGGTGCTGGTAGGTGACCATGAGTGCGGGCCCGATCCATGCCCAAGCAAACCGTAGCACGGGGTAGAGGCGATCTCCGGAAGAAGCGCCGATAGCGGTCGCGGCCAGACTCACACCGGAACACGGTATTCTGGGCATTCCCAAAACGGCATGGCAGTGGCAAACAATCCGGGGACCGAGGGCAACCTGACGCCCGCCATGCGGCAATACCAGGCGGCCAAGCTGGCGCATCCCGATGCCCTGCTCTTTTTCCGGATGGGCGACTTTTACGAGCTCTTCTTTGAAGACGCTGTGGTGGCCTCGCGGGAGTTGCAGCTGACGCTGACGGCCCGGGACAAGGCACGGCAGGTGCCGATGTGCGGCGTGCCGTACCATGCCGGGGCGGCGTACCTGCAAAAGCTGCTGCGCCGAGGATTCAAGGTAGCCCTTTGCGAGCAGATGGAAGATCCCAAGCTCGCCAAAACGGTGGTACGCCGCGAGGTCACGCGGGTGCTGACACCGGGGACGGCACCGGATGCGGCGCTCGATGCGGGGCAGAGCCAATGGCTGGCCGCTGTGGCGACGGCGGGCTCGGGCGCCCATGCCTGTGTGGGTGTGGCATCGCTGGACCTGTCGACAGGGGAGATGCGAGCCACGGAATTTACGGG
>CAXTRM010000115.1:0-1774 GCA_964246625.1 uncultured Acidobacteriaceae bacterium | reverse complement strand
CGACCGGCGGAGACCCTGTTTGCGCGGGGCGGGTACCTCCAGGGCGCCCGAGACCGGCAGCGGAGCCTGACCGACGCAGCGACCAGCGAGCCCGACCCCGAAGAGGGCAACGGAACCCTGAGCGGCGCCAAGACCGAGCTGGACGATTGGGTGTTTGCCGAGGAGTATGCCCTGCCGCTGCTGCGGCAAGGGCTGCGGGTCCATTCGCTGGATGGCATGGGGCTGGGCGGGCATGCGGCGGCGGCCATTGCGGCAGGCGCCGTGGTGCATTACCTGCGGGCGACCAAGCAGGGCGCGCTGGAGCACCTGGATGCGGTGCGCTTTTACGAACGCCGCGACGCGCTGGAGCTGGATGCGGTGAGCGTGCGCAACCTGGAGCTGGTGGAGCCGTTGTTTTCCGGCGAGGGTACCGAGGCGACCCTGCTCCATACCCTGGACGCCTGCTGTACGGCGATGGGCAAACGCCTGCTGCGCGCCCAGCTGTTGCGGCCGTTGGGCGACCTCGCGGCGATCCACCTGCGGCTGGACAGCGTGGCCCTAGCCGCAGCCGACCTGCGACGGCGTGAGGGCGTCCGGCGCGCCATGGAGGGCGTCCAGGACCTGGAACGGTTGCTGGGCCGCATTGCGCTGGACTCGGCGGGACCGCGCGAGGTGGCGGCCTTTGGGGCCACGCTGCGCTGTTTGCCGGGCCTGTGCGCGGCGGTGGCGGAGTTCAAGGGCCAGGGCACGCGCTGGGCGGACCTGGCCACCACGGACACGCTGTCCGATCTCCAGGCGGCGATTGCGCGCACGCTGGTAGACGAGCCCCCGGTGACGCTGCAGGACGGCGGCGTGATCCAGCGGGGTGTGGATGCCGAGCTCGATGAGCTGCGGGAGCTTGGCAGCAGCGGCCGGCAACGAATCGCGGCGATCGAGGAGCGGGAGCGCGAGCGTACCGGCATTGGCTCGCTGAAGGTGCGGTTCAACTCGGTGTTCGGCTACTACCTGGAGGTGACGCGGTCGAACCTGAAGGCGGTGCCCGCGGACTACGAGCGCAAGCAGACGCTGGTGAATGCGGAACGGTTTACGACGCCGGAGCTGAAGGAGCTGGAAGGCAAGATCCTGACGGCGCAAGAGCGGTCAGGCGAGATCGAACGGCGGCTGTTCGCGGAGCTACGGCATACGCTACTGGCCGAGGCACCGAGAGTGCGGGAGACGGCGCGGCGCCTGGCGGAGATCGACCTGTTGAGCTGCTTTGCGCACCTTGCAGCGATGCGGGGCTGGACGCGTCCCACCGTGGAGGACGGCACGGGGCTGGAGTGCATCGCGGGGCGGCACCCGGTGGTGGAGCGGCGGTTGGAAGAGAGCGGCAGCGGACGCTTTGTGCCGAACTCGCTGAGCCTGTGCGCGGGACCCGGCAAGGGCGCAGACCGCGCGGTGGCCGAGGCGCCATCGCTGCTGCTGATCACAGGGCCGAACATGGGCGGCAAGAGCACCTTTCTGCGCCAAGCGGCGCTGCTGACGATCATGGCGCAGTGTGGCTGTTTTGTGCCCGCCGAACGGCTGCGGCTGGGGCTGGTGGACCGGATCTACACGCGCATCGGTGCAGCCGACAACGTGGCGCGGGGACGGTCGACCTTTATGGTGGATATGACGGAAACGGCGGCGATTCTGAACACAGCCACGGCGCGGTCGCTGGTGCTGCTGGATGAGATGGGCCGCGGCACCGCGACCTATGACGGGCTTTCGCTGGCATGGGCGACCGTGGAGCATCTCCACGACCGTGTGGGCGCGC
>CAXTRM010000114.1:7657-10635 GCA_964246625.1 uncultured Acidobacteriaceae bacterium | reverse complement strand
ATCGCACACAAAGCCAGCGCCGCAAATAGCAACTGGCTCAGGGCATAAGTAGTGTTCAAACCGTAGTAGAGGGTGGTCTCACGGCTTGGGATCCGCTTGCCACGGACGTACTGCGACAACACATCAACGACAAAATGCAGCATTCCAGTCAGCAGAAGCCACCCGTAGGCTCCATGAAGTAGCCGGCCTTGCAATCGTGATGTGTGATGGAACAAGTTCATCAATCGTCTTCGAAAGGGTTGCCGCCACGCCCTCGTGTCACTATAGACAGGCCACTCTCTTTTTGGAATAAGGCACTTTATAGTTCAATACGCACTAAAAGGAGAGTGTCACAGCGATGAGCAAAGTCGAATTATCCGAAGCACAGGTTGCTTACCTTGAAGCGAACGGAAGCTATGCTTCCAAAGAACGCAACGACGCCCGCACGGACGCGCTGGTTCATGAGTTGATCGGGCACATCGCCGACAAGTGGACGATGATCATCCTTGAAGTGCTCGCGGAACAAGGAGAGCTCCGCTTCACGCGGCTCAGTGAACAGGTGCCAGGAATCAGCTACAAAATGCTTACCCAGACCCTGCGCTCCATGGAACGCGGGGGCTTTGTGGCACGCACTATCTACCCGGTCGTCCCTCCCCGGGTCGACTATAAACTGACGGAACTAGGGGTCAGTCTGGCCGTTGCGTTTTGCGGGGTCTGGATGTGGGCAGAGCAGCATCTGGAGCAGGTCGAGAAAGCACGTACGGCTTTTGAGGAAAGGGCCGTCTCTTCTCAAGCAAATCTCAAATCCTAGAAACGCTGTTTTGGGGAGTTAGCGGCCGGTCTCCATCCCGAGCAAGCTGAGGCCGCGTAACTTCCGCTATTGCGACCTAGGAGAACCTGCCTACAGCGGGCCCTTCCCCGCTGCATCATACATCATCGGGATTGTTGGCCTGAGTCCCAAGCTGCGTATCTTGGAGCCACCCCGCGCCCCATCCACGGATTGATAAGGGGTGCATTCGAGCCCTGCACCGTGCCCTGGATCATCAGGGCCATATCGAAGACTGACGTGGGCGCATCGCCGACGACATTAACGATCTCCCCATCGAAGCAACCGGAAAGGGCAAGCCTAATGGCCTGCTCCACGTCCCTCTAATGCGTCATGCTGAAAGCCTGCGCGGGATGGAGGTTGTGAGTAGGAGCCAGCTTCGGAAGCATTTCGAAGTGGCCATCTCCATCCCCGTACACGAAAGCAAGACGAGGCACGCTCCAGTTCAGCCCGCTTGAACGCAACTCGCGTTCGGCGGCTACCTTGCTTGTGGGATAGGCCAGCTTGGGATCGACGGTTTCGCTTTCCAAACCTGGGCGCAATGAGTTCATTGCTGTAGACCAGAGTAGTGCTTGCCATGATGAAGCGAGCGTCCCATCGCTTCTGGAGCGTAATCATGATGCGAGAGATACTGTAGCGATGTTGCTTAAAGCGAACCTCATGGCCGTACTTGCAGTTTTACTACTTTGCCGGTCTACGGCCATTGCGCAGAGCGGGGCAAGCGTACCTGTCGCACCGAAGCCCATGCAGTCTATGAATCTATCGTGGATCGACAAGACCGTAGACCCCTGCAACGATTTTTACCGTTACGCCTGTGGCGGTTGGATCAGGGAGAACCCGGTACCTGCGGATCAAGAGAGGGTCGCGGTCTTTCTGCAGATGAACGACAGCGCTTTTTACCTGCTGTATGAGCAGTTGAACCAGGCAGTTAAAACGCCCAAGACTCCTCTGCAACGGCAGTACGGTACTTTCTATGCGGCATGCATGAATGCGGAGCAGGCGAATGGACTGGGCACGAAGCCGTTGCAGGAGACGCTTGCCGCAATTACTGCCATCAGCAGGAAGGCGCAGATTGCCTCCTTCCTTGGTGACCAACAACTGCTGGGGTCAGGCTTCTTTAAGGTGACCGTAACGCAGGACGATAGAGATGCAACGAAGCAGAACCTGCCACTGCAGCAGGATGGTCTAACGCTTCCAACACCCGACTACTATGTGGCTTCTGATTCTCGACACACAGCAACGCTCTCCAGCTTCAGGCAATACCTTGAGACGGTGTTCCAACAGCTGGGTGACGAGCCCAAGCAGGCCGTAACAGAGACGCAAGGTGTGCTCGAGGTGGAGACCGCATTGGCAAAATGATCCATGTCTCGCGTCGATGCGCGTGATCCGTCGAAAATTTATCATCCTATGCGCCTTGCCGAACTCGAACGTTTGACGCCTATGTTCAACTGGCCGGCCTACCTCCACGGAGTACATGCTCCTGAGTCTGCGGCGATTAATGTTGAACAGCCTGAATAGATGAAAACCATGGCGCGGGTGATCGCCGCTGAGCCACTCGCTGCGCTTAAGAGCTACCTACGCCTCCATGCTGCCGATCCGATGGCGCCGTACCTGTCCGCGCCCTTTGAAGAGGCCTCGTTCCACTTCTTTGGGAAAACATTGCGGGGGCAGGAGACCGAACAGCCTCGCTGGAAGCGCTGTACCCTTCTGACCAATCGCTCGTTAAGCGACGCCGTAGGCCAAGACTGGGTAGAGCGGAACTTCTCCGCAGAGAAGAAGGCTGACGCCGAGAAGCTGATTGCGAATGTGCGACGTGCACTTCGTGAGGAGATTGATCAGCTGTCCTGGTTGTCCCCCGAAGCCAAACAGGAGGCATTGAAAAAGGTTGACTACATGCGGGAGAAGATCGGTTACCCCAGCCATTGGAGGGACTACTCGGGCTTGGAGGTAACCCCAACGGACTTCGTGTCCGATCTCCATCGGGCGCAAGAACTGAACCTGCAGGACGTCTTAAGCCGTATCGGAAAGCCGGTGGATGAAGCCAGATATTACTGGACAGCTCCGGAGGCGGATGGGAATTACGACCCGAGCCTGAACGACATTGAGTTTCCCGCAGGCATTCTGCAGCCGCCCCGGTACTCTCGATTGATCGATGACGCGGTAAACTATGGGG
>CAXTRM010000114.1:5045-7647 GCA_964246625.1 uncultured Acidobacteriaceae bacterium | reverse complement strand
GGGGGGTCTTGGCACCCTCGCGGGACATGAAATGACGCACGGTTTCGATGACGAAGGATCTCTTTATGACGAACACGGCAATCGTCGTGATTGGTTCACCCGACAGGATCGGGCAAACTTCAGCAAGATGACCTCGTGCGAAATTGCAGAGTACGCCAAGTTCGAAGCAGCACCTGGCCTAAGCCTGGATGGGCGGTTGAGTCTGGGTGAAAACACCGCCGACAATGGAGGGCTGCGCATTGCCTACAGGGCCTTGCAGGACCTACAAAGTCAACAATCCCCTGACCAGCATCACAGCAAGATCGATGGCTATACCGAAGACCAGCGGTTCTTTCTCGGGTTTGCGCAGTCATGGTGTGAGACGCGAACCGAGGCGTACCAGCGTGTTCGTGGTCAGACCGATCCGCACCCGCCTGGCGAATTTCGCGTCAACGGTACGATAGAAAACTTCGAGCCATTTGGCGCAGCGTTCGGTTGCCGTGTCGGCCAGCCGATGAGACCGGTCAAAGCCTGCCATGTTTGGTGATGCTGCACTTTTGGATGTTCGTCGCCCGCTGTGACTCACCACCAGCTGTCGATGCCGGCGCAGTGAGGGTGAAGTGACTGGTCCTGTGTCACACAGTCTTCGGAGCTAGCCTGCGCGAGGCAGGCCCAATCAGCCCGCCTTTATTTCCACGAGCTTTCTACGGTGACAACATGATCATCAAGGGTCATCATCGACAACGCACAAAGGTCGACTACCCTGGACCAAAGAACACAGCTGCCGATAAGGCCATCTGCTAGTCGGCCCGAACGATCGCATAAAGCCTTCCTTGATTCGGACTTATCTCAAGGCGACTCGTGGTTACAGACACCCCTAGGGTTCCTTGGCAGAGAATCTCTTCTCCATGTCATCGCTGCTCTAAACCTTCGGCATGCCTTAGCAGGCCGGCCAGCCACACGCCGGTTTGGAGTCGAAGGTCATCGGGATAGGCTGGTGGATGTTGCTACGGCCCCCAGTCCGCTGTGGAGCAGTGGACCGCACGTTGCAAGAACGGCCAGGCGTCCGCGGTCTGTCCGCGAGTAGGTTGTACGTAGATGCTGACTTTTGCGCTACCGCGAAACGAACTAGTCAAGCCGCACCGCGATACCCGCAAGCTCAGGAGTTGCAGCTGGAAAGTTTTGCATTACCAACGGATCGTGGCCGGGAACGACAAGCCTTTCGTCTGACGCGAGCGCTCGGAGACGCGCGTAGGTTTCGATAAGACCGCCTGGGTCGAACACGATGGGGTACACCTGTTCCTGTTGGCGAAGAAAGGTATAGTGGCAGGCATCGGAGGCAACTACGATCCAGCCGGATCGGGTCCAAACACGCACAAACTGTACGCCGGGCGTGTGACCCGAAGCCAAGTGGACAGTCACCTGCGGCGCGATCTCAGCGTCGCCGTCATGAAAGACCATGCGTCCCTCATACAGGTCGCGAACAAGCCGGGTGACATCTTCCACCTCGTACATGTCGCGAAAGAATGCGTGCCGCATATTACGGCCTGTGGCGAACGCCATCTCCCGGTCTTGGAGATAGAACGTGGCGCTGGGGAAAAGATCGGAGTTGCCGATGTGGTCGTAATGAAGGTGCGTCACGATGAGGGTGCGAACCATCTGCGGGTCTGCCCCGAGCTGCCGCAAAGGCTCCGCTGGTGAACGCAGGAGCCTGCGTCCGCGCTTTGAGCCGGCCACGGGGTTAAATCCGGTGTCCACCACGATTGCTTCGGCTCCTCGCCGAATCAACCAGATGTAATAAGCCATGTTGAAGGGCGAATGGTGCGAGCCAAGCCCAATCTGAACTTTGTCCGGCGGCAACGCGTCGGCCTCGGCATACTTGATCGCATACACTTCCCATGGTGCAGCTGACATTGGTGTGTTCGTCTCTGTCATGCGGTGCGCCCAAGCTCAAGGATGGCTGCCGCGAACGTATGTGGGTCTTCCTGCGGCAGGTTATGTCCGACGTGATCCACCGTGTCAACGCGCTGAAGTGCCGTGAAGTGCGGCTTAATTTTCTCCAACATGGCGGGCCGATCAACGCCATCCTCAGCGCCCTGAAGGACGATGGTAGGCGCGGCGATCTGTGGCTCTGCCGAGAGCTGCTGCTCCAGCGCATCCAGATGCGGGTCTCCCGGAACTGCGCCGATCCTGTAGCGATACGAGTGCAGGACTACATCGACGAAGTCTGGATTGCTAAAAGAGGTTTCTGTTTGCGCGTACGTCGCATCGTCAAAGTGCCAGGTCGGAGAGAAGTCCAGCCAGAAATACCGACAGAGTTTGCCACGATCATGGCTCAGTGCCGCTTTCCCGCGTTCGGAATTGAGGTAGAACCAATACCAGTGCAGCCGCTCTGTCTCTGGCTCCACCGGCTTGAGCGCGTCCCGTGAGTTCTGCAGGTTGTACCCGGCGCCGCAACTCACGAGACCGCTTACTCGCTCGGGCCACAGAGCGGCTACAACGCATGCCGCCCGCCCGCCCCAGTCATAACCGGCAAGCACTGCGCGCTTGATTGAGAGCGCATCCAGCAGCGACAGCAGGTCCGAGCCGAGGGCGGCTTGCTGACCAACCCGCGGTGTTGTGC
>CAXTRM010000114.1:2273-5035 GCA_964246625.1 uncultured Acidobacteriaceae bacterium | reverse complement strand
GTGTGTCTATCCACAACTCTTGTTGCGCCATATCCCCGAACTCAGCTAACGATCCCGCGGCGGCCGCCCGCCGCGAGCTTCTGCGCGGCAGCATCGTAGGAATGGATGTCGTAAGGAAAGCCGTGGAGCAGTACCACCGGTGGACCGGAAGCCGGCCCCGACTCCAAGTACGCCACATCCAGAACACCTGCATGGATTCGCTTCATCGTGCCTTTGAATTCTTTGTCTTTGTTCGGCTCTGCCGTGAGGCCAAGCCCATGGCCTGTCCAGGCCGCAGCGATCAAACTTGCGGTTGAACTCATGAAGCTGCGACGGCTTGTTCGCAGCTGGTCTGCGATCCTACGATCCATGGTGCAAGCTCCATTTCGACTGGCGGGTCGAACTTCTTCCAACTGCGAAGCCACTTTATTACTTCCTGACGTCAGCAGATAACGCGCTTCGGTGGTGATCGGGTATCTCGGAGCGAATGCATTCCAACGTTCTCTAATCTCTCCGAATGAGCGACGTTCTAATGGCAATAGCAGCGCGGGAACTGAACGAGTCCTAAGCACAATGCCGAGCAGAAAAGCCCCGTTCAGACCTCTTCGAAGCTATCCAGCTTTTTCCGTTTAGAGAGTTTCACGCGCGTCTTCTGAGGTCTTGCGAGCGGTGACGCTCAGAATCAAGCGACATACCTCCTTTGCGCAAGCTGGGTCTAGTTGGTACTCGACCTTCTTCACTCTGGTTGGAAACTCCGATCGCTGGATCAGCTTCGTTGTTGTCAGTGCATGAAGAGTGTCGATCAGGACCTTCTTGCTGCATTCCGGAATGGCCCTTTTCAGCTCGCTTAACCGTGTGGGACCTCGCATAAGCTCATCAAGCACTCTTACTCTCCATTTGCCCTGGAAGATAGCCTTTAGGAGATCAGAATCCTCCGCACAGTCCGCTTCTCGTGCTTTGTCGGGTAGTAGCACAGTCAACCTGTACAACGTATGAATTCGATTCTGACTACCCGAGCAAAAGGTAGGCTCCAAGATACCCTGGGCCTGGTAGAGGTTCGATGGGAACGCTACCTCGACTGACAAGCAGTAACCTGCGTGATCCGAAATCCTGCGACTTCTCTCAACCCTGAATCTACGTGTGGGTGTAGCAAGCGTGGCTTGCATTCATTTGCCCAGAAAACATGTGATCCTTAGCTGGGGTACGGGTGAAAGGGCGCCCGAGCGGGCCCACAAACGCACGCGGCGCCTTCCCACACCCACTTCTGTGCTGCCGCTGCAACAAGAGGCTTGTACTTCTGCAAAAGTTCGGGAAGGGATGTCTCCTGCATATCCACTGCAGCGGTTCCGCCCGCCAGCAATACAGTGAGGTCGGTGATCCCAATGAAGCCGAAAATCTGCTTGAGGTAGCTGGTTGCAACGTTGTAATTTTCAGCCGGAGCACCTGGTGAATAGTCACCGCCCGTGGCCAAAATGACGGTCATCTTCTTGTTCTGCACGAGACCTTGGTAGGAGGGCGTGAATGTCACATTGATACGAACAATATGGTCGATGTAGGCCTTCAGGTTCGCTGGGATCAAAAAATTGTACAGGCTCGTTCCAAGAACGATATGATCTGCGGCTTTTAGCTCACCGATCAAGTCATCAGAAATGGTGAGTGCCTTCTTCATCTCCGGAGAGTGTTTCTCTGCCGGGGTGTAGGCACCAGCAATCCACGGTAAATCGACGAACGGTAGCTCTGTTTTCTGGAGATCTCGTTCGCTAACGGCTCCTCCGGCGTGTGCTGTTCTCCAGTTTTCGACAAAGTGCGTGGTCAGATTGCGTGAGATGGAGTAGTCCCCACGTGGGCTCGTTTCTATGGCCAGAAGAGTCGGCATCGTTTTCCTTCCTTATATTTTGGTTGGGGTGAGTGGGGTTGCGCTGGGCAACTGGGGCGGAGCGCCGGAAAAGGCGGCCGAAGAAGCTCATGCTCGGGATACCTCAGCGGTTGGGCGAGTCGCGAAGAGTCCGCTGAAGGAGCTGCGGAAGCGATAGAAAACCACGGCCCAAAGTACGGAGGCAAAGAAGGCTACCGGCAGGCCGCCCGGGTCCATGAGGCTGTGGTAGAGCAAGATGTTTACGAGCACCGGCGCAAGCATCGCCAAAGCAAGAGGCACGAAGCGACCAACAAGCAGGAGCAACCCCGCAATGACCTGAACGAGAAAGACAAAGACGAAGTAGTGCGATCCCGACAGGACGGTCATGTACTGTATTGCCAGAGGGTTAGCCGGCGGTGGTTGCGGAATGAAGTGAAAAAACCCATTCAGTCCGAAGACGGTGAAGATGAAGCCAAGCAAAACTCTGCAGATGGTGACGGCGACTTTCATTATTCTCTCCTTAATACGACTGGCGTTTACACGACATTTAGAGCTGTCTACGGGTGCCTCCACAGCAGCTTGAGGAGCGCGGGTTCACCAAACCGTCGGATGTGGTGTTCCACAACTTCCTCGATTTGCTGCTGATTGACGTCAGACATTACCTCAAGCTGAACCAGCAGAGTCGAAGGCGTGGCCACGACCTTGCAAATGCTTTGGGGAAGCACGATACGTGCCCAGGCACCGTTCTTCTCAACGGAGAAGTCGGGAGCCCAGTGGTCGCAAAGAGCCGCTAGGCACAGCGCCCCGTTCTGCATCTCGATGATGGCTTCAGAGCGCCGCACCGTAACCCCCGGCTACTCTGCCGCGCCAACGCGAGCGAGCTCCGCATCCAGCTCAATCCGGATCTCATCCGCGACTATTGCGCCGC